>PVWI01000327.1 GCA_003003725.1 filamentous cyanobacterium Phorm 6
GTGATATAATTATCTCCTGTTTAGGCTATAAAATTACTTTTTAGTCTGCTGACACTGCTTAAATTGTCTAGTTTCTGCGTTATGGTTGTGCCTTGCGGTGCTTAACTTTTTGTTGAAAAGAGTGTAAAATTTAAGTTCAGATTTTATTTAATCCTAGCGGGAGGACAAAATGACTACAGGAGAAGAGTCCGAAAATAAAAATCTAGCGTACTATCGCAGTTGTTTTTCTCAGATTAAAGTAGGCAAAGTAGACAAGTATACAAAAAGAGTCGAGGCTCTATATCAGCCTATACTACTAATGTCTGTAACTGATTTAATTGCACAAGGTTTGATCGAGGAGAACAAGATTACGATTTCTGATGAATTAACTAACACTTTTAACAAATACTTGTCTGTGCTGAGTCCTAATTCTTCCGAGGAGGTGAGTTTTTCTATTGCGTTTTTTCATTTAAACAAGAAAAAGCCTCCATTTTGGTACGTTAAATTTAACCAAGGATACGAAGGAAAGCGCGCTCAATCAATCACCACCTTAAAAAGAAATGTTGACAGTGCCAAACTGGACGAGGAACTATTTAATTTATTGCAAGATAGTAATGCCAGAAAAGAATTAATAGATCAACTGCTTTCGGTCTGGTTTTCATCTACAAATAAACAAATTGAAGATATTTTAAATATTAACCAGTCTTTTCAAAATTCAACATTGGATGAATTAGATACTATTGAATCTAGTAATACACACAGACAACCCAAGGTGTATTTTAAAAAATCTGTGGTTAGAGAGGCTATTTTTCGTAAATCTGTCGTGCATCTGTATGATTACCGATGTGCTTTTTGTCGATTGAAAGTCAAACGTTCACTCAGCCAAAGTATTGTAGATGGCGCACACATCAAGCCCTTCTCCGAGTTTTATGATAATAAAGTAGATAATGGACTCTCATTGTGTAAAAATCATCATTGGGCATTCGATCGAGGATGGTTTGCTCTTGACGACCGTTATCAAATTCTAGTTGCTAGTGATTTAGAAGAGGAATCACCACACTCTAGATTAATACAAGAGTTTCACGGAGAACTTATTCTTTTGCCAAGTTCAGAGCAATATTATCCAAGAATAGATGCGATTCAGTGGCATCGTAAAAATGTGTTTACTCTAAAAGCCAAAGGGAGCTCTAAAAAATGAATGATTTACAACAAATGTCACTATTTCCGCCCCGCAATATTGGCGATTTAATTGCAGACATAGAAATCTTAAAAAAGGAAATTCAAGAGCTTTATTGTCAAGATGAACTCCCACTTGTAATCGGTTGGAGTGGTGGCAAAGATAGTTCGGCAGTCTTACAGCTTATCTGGTATGCGATTGCTGAGTTACCAATTGAGAAACGGCAGAAAAAAATTCATGTTCTTACGAATGATACACTGGTAGAAAACCCTATAGTATCTGCTGGAGTACATAATTCTCTAAAACGGATGAAAGTGGCAGCCCAAGAACAGGGAATGCCAATAGAAACTCATTTAACTTATCCAGCCGTTCAAGATACCTTTTGGGCGTGCTTAATAGGTAAAGGATACCCAGCACCTAGAAACCGATTTAGATGGTGTACGGAACGATTAAAGATACAACCAACCGGTTCTTTGATTCGTGAAATAATTAGAACTAGCGGCGAGGTAATTCTTGTTCTAGGTACTCGCAAGGCTGAAAGTGTTAAACGCGCCGCAAATATGGCTAAACATAGGGAGTGGCGGGTAAGCGAACGCCTTAATGCTAATCCCACTCGCCCTAACTCTTATATTTACCTTCCCATTGAAGACTGGCGAACAGATGAAGTTTGGCTTTACTTGATGCAGTGGGATAATCCTTGGGGAAATAACAATAAAGATTTGCTAACTATGTATCGAGGTGCAACAGCAGACAATGAATGTCCTTTAGTTGTTGATACTTCTACTCCAAGTTGTGGAAATTCTCGCTTTGGCTGCTGGGTTTGTACGATGGTAAGCCAAGATAAATCTATGGAGGCAATGATTCAAAATGATGAAGAAAAAGAATGGATGCAGCCTCTCCTCGATATTCGCAACGAATTAGATATAAAAGACGATCACCCAAAAAGAGACTTCCGACGCATCTACGGTAGAGTAGAACTGTTTGAACGCAACATGGGCGACGACACAACCTCCGTCCAACCTATCCCCGGCCCATACACCAAATTCTGGCGAGAACACTGGCTGAGACGAGTCTTGGAAGCACAAACCCATATCCGCAAAACCGGACCCGAAGAAATGCGCGACATTACCTTAATTACCCCGGAAGAACTTAGCGAAATCCGCCGCATTTGGTTGGAACAAAAGCACGAATTTGACGACAGTTTACCCCGGATTTACGAAGAAGTCACGGGCGAACCCTTTGAAGATTCCCGCCCCGCCGCCGAAAGGAAACTCCTAGGTAGCGACGAGTGGACTGCGATCGAAGAAATTTGCAGCGAGGACAAAATGCACCTGGAATTGATGGCTAAACTCCTCGACACAGAACGCCAATACTACACAAAACCCCGCCGTACAGGTATTTACGCCGATTTGGACAAGTGTTTTGAAACCAGTTCGCGATCGCAGGATGAAGCTATTGGTAACGCCCACTATCAACGCAACTTAAAAACAGCGGTGGAAGCTGTTAAAGCAAATCCGACTGAAAACATTCAGCAAGTCAAAAGTGCGATCGCCCAAACCAACACTTCTGCCAAAAATGATACGGCCGATATTGCCAAACTCAAACAAGAACTCGAAAGCAACAGCAGCGAAGGCAGGCAATTGTCTTGGGCGGATCTTAAATATTCAACCCCAAATTCAGGAGAGGGAAATAGCAAAGATTAGGTCGAATAATGTCGATCGGGCGATCGGGCTTACCTGCACTCCGCCGGGGATTTCAATCCCTGTCGGACTCTCCGACTGTCGGACAAATCGATCGCGCTTATAAACACTCATCCATCTCAACAACATCTACAATGCAATTCCTCGAACTCGTCCTCAAAAACTTCGGCCCCTACGCAGGCACCCAAACCATCAATCTCCGCCCCGAAAAAGACGGAAATCCCTGCCCAGTCATCCTATTTGGCGGCATGAACGGCGGCGGCAAAACCACCCTCATGGATGCCATTCGCCTCGCCCTATACGGCGGCCGCGCCCAATGTTCCACCAGAGGAAACTTAAGCTACAGCGACTTCCTCAATCAATCCATCAACCGCCACACTCCTGCATTAGAAGATACCCGCGTAGAACTAATTTTTGAACAAGTACAAGACGATAAATTAACTCAATTTAAAATCGTTAGATACTGGAAAAAACTAGATATTAAAGATAGTCTCAGTATTCTCATTTACAGCGAAGTCGTAAACGATTGGTGGTCGGACAAAGCAATTACCAACACCTGGGACGAGTACATCGAAACCCTTTTACCAGTCGGCATCTCCAATCTATTTTTGTTTGATGGCGAACAAGTAAAAGAACTCGCAGAACTCGAAACACCGCCAGAGTTTGTCGTCGGGGCGATTAAATCTCTGTTAGGTTTAGAATTAGCAGAACGCCTCGCCGTCGATTTAGAAATATTAGCCGGCCGCAAGCGGAAAGAAATTGCTGGTAAAACAGACTTGGCAGCTTTAGAAAAAATTGAACAAACTTTTCAGGAAATTACTGATAAGAAAGAATTGGCGATCGAAAAACGAGGTAGCCTTAAAAATGAATTCGATAAAGCTGAAACAAATCAGAAACAAGCATCTGAGAAATTTATTTATCAAGGCGGGAAAATTGCGGCCGATCGCAGTCAACTAGACAGACAGCTAAACGACTACAGAAATCAGGCAGAAAAAACTCGTCATGCCATGATGGAATTGGCATCAAATACGCTACCGCTAGCCTTAATTTCACCCTTGCTAATCGCTGCGAAAACCCAAGCAGAAACCGAAGCCAGCCAGCAGCAAGCAAAGATTGCCCAAAGTGTTATCAAACAAAGAAGCGATCGCCTCCTTAACTATATCGCCGAAATCTCCTTAAATACCCAACAGCTAGATAAAATTCAAGACTTCATCCGCCAAGAAGATCAAGAACTCGAACAGCAAGCCGGAACCGACGCGCCGCCCTGGATGAACGCCAATAATAACAACATCCAGCAACTAGAAAACCTGCTGGGATACCAAATCCCAGCCCAGCAAAATCAAGCCACCGAACAAATAGCAGAAGTCAAAAATATTGAATCAGAAATCGACTTCACAGACAGACAACTAGCCGCCGCAGCTTCCCCCGAAGCCTACGAAAAACTAGAATTAGAGGTCAGAAATGCTCAAAAAGCAGTCGCAATCGCAGCCGCAGCCTTGGAATCAGCCGATCGCCATATCGCCGAATTAGACAAAGAATCAGCCCAAACCCAGAAAGAACTAGAAAGCTACAGTAGCGAATATATTACCATCAGAAACAGTCAACACGTCATCAGTTCGATCGCCAAAGCCCAAGCTACCCTCAAACTATTTAAAGAAAAACTCACCCTCAAAAAACTCAACAAACTCGAAATAGAGATTACCGACTGTTTTCGCTACCTGTTGCACAAAACCGACCTGGTGCACAGAGTTGCGATCGATACTGACACATTTAGCCTGTCCATTTACGATCCAGAAGGCAAACTTGTACCCAAACACCGACTTTCTGCTGGTGAAAAACAATTGCTAGCGATCGCCTTTTTGTGGGGATTAGCCAGAGTATCCGGGAGACAGTTACCAGTCGCGATCGACACTCCCCTGGGCCGCCTCGACTCATCCCACAGAAACAACCTAGTCGAACGGTATTTTCCCTCAGCCAGCCACCAAGTCATCCTGCTTTCTACGGACACGGAGATTCGCAAAGTAGAATATGATAAGCTGCAAGAATTAGAGGCGATCGCCCGCAGCTACCTCCTCAACTACGACTCGGCTAAACGCCAAACCACCGTCGAACCCGGCTATTTTTGGGACTAAAAAATCGCGCCAAAATTTTTCGCAACCCCCTTGACTTTTGCTGGGAGTTGCGGTATGATTTATATCATAATGGGATGGTTGCGAAAATAAAATTTTCGCAACCATCCCATTATATTAGGATATATCCTATTACAATTAGAATACCAAAAAACGCTGAATATATCAAGTCCGCGCCGTGTAAAAATTTGTTACTTTTAGTTTTGCAACTCTGTCAAAAAAGGTAATTTGAGAGGCTGAGCTTCCTAGATATTAACACTCTTTACAAAATATCAAAAAACTCTCAACCTATGGAACCACCAGTCGATCGCATCCTTTTATCCCAAACAGCCAAAGACCAACTGTCAAAACTCAAACGATCGACCAAAATCGATCGCTGGAACGTGCTGTGCAGGTGGGGGTTTTGCCGATCGCTCGCCGAGCCCAGCATACCATCCCCAGTACCAATTAAGAGCGACAGCAACGTCGAACTAAGCTGGGATGTTTTTGGCGGCGACATGGCGGATATCCTGATAATTGCCCTCAAGCAGCGGTGTCATCAAGATAATTTGGGTACGTCCAAGGAAACTCTCGCCAAACAGTTTCGTTTGCACTTGCATCGAGGTATTGGCTATTTAGCTGGCGATCCGAATATTAAGAAGATTGAAGATTTGCTGGCGATCGCTCTTTCGCCTGAAAATTTAAGAAGTTAAACGAACCGCGAAGGCGCTAAGGGCGCGAAGGAAGAAAGAGAAGGTAAGAGTTCACAATTTACTTCAGTAAAAGTGGGAAAAAATGACCCACGGGCCCCTGGCCTTGTCCAATATCTAAAGCATATTTCAGAGCATTAGTAACATAATCTTTTGCTAATGTTACCGAGGCCAACAAATCTTTACCTAATGCTAGATTAGCGCAGATCGCAGCACTCAAGGTGCAACCAGTCCCGTGGGTATTCCCAGTCTCAACATTCTCAGTTTTCAACACTTCTAACTCCATACCGTCAAACCAAACGTCAATCCCGCGCAAATCTCCAGCCATCCCGCCGCCTTTGACTAAAACAGCTTTTGCGCCCGATCGATAAATAAGTTGCGCCGCCGCCTTCATGTCGTCGAGGGAAAAAATCTCTAAACCGCTCAAAATCTGGGCTTCAAGCCGATTCGGAGTCACCAAAGCCGCCAGAGGAATCAAATTATCTCGCAAAAATGCGATCGCCCCATCGTCAATCAGTCGATCGCCCGATCGAGAAACCATCACCGGATCGACAACCAAATTCCCCATCTTCAAACTCTCTACCTGCGAAGCCACCACCGTCATAATCTCCCGATTCAGCAGCATCCCAGTCTTCACAGCATCCACCCCAATATC
>PVWI01000328.1 GCA_003003725.1 filamentous cyanobacterium Phorm 6
GCCCCGGAGTGCGGGGAGTGTGGGGAGTGTGGGGGAGGGAGAGAATTTTTGGGGCATCGCGCATTTATGGCCTTGTGTCGTTTTTTTTGATGAGGTGGTTTCGACATCGGTACAAGATGAAGAGAGAAATAGGCGACAGATTGGTGCAGACTTAAGTCAAGGTTGGGAGTTTGACCCTTGAAATCAATAGGCTGCGCCAATTGGCAAGTTTTGTGGCGATCGCCCTAAACAATCTGCCAAACAAGAGTTAGCATCAAAGGTAACTTCCGCATGGATTAAACTAAAATTTCTGTTATCAGCAAAAAGTACCTATAACTCTATGGGAGCAAGCAGCAGTAACCCCCTCGAAGCCGCCGGTCCGATCGCGCAGCCGATCGAAATAGGCGTGTTGCATTCGCTGACGGGCACGATGTCCATTAGCGAAATTTCAGTGAAAGACGCGACGCTGTTGGCGGTTGAAGAAATTAATGCGGCGGGAGGGGTGCTTGGACGACCCCTGGAAGCGTTGATCGAAGATGGAGCCAGTGATTTGCAGACTTTTGCTCAAAAAGCTAAGCAATTGCTCTTAGAAGCGCAGGTGGCGGTGGTATTTGGCTGTTGGACTTCGGCTAGTCGCAAGGCTGTACTGCCGGCTTTTGAGCAGAGCAACGGGTTGCTGTTTTATCCGGTGCAGTATGAAGGGCTAGAACAGTGTCCGAATATTATCTACACTGGTGCTGCTCCGAATCAACAGATTGTGCCTGGGGTGAATTATTTGCTGGCACAGGGGAAGCGGAAAATTTTTCTGTTGGGTTCGGATTATATTTTTCCCCGCACGGCAAATCTGATTGTGAAAGCTCAATTGGCTGCACTCGGAGGAGAGTTGGCAGGGGAAGTGTATCTGCCGCTGGGTTCGAGGGATGTGGATGAGGCGATCGCACATATTTTAGCAGTGAAACCGGATGCGATTCTCAATACTCTCAACGGCGACAGCAATGTGGCTTTTTTCCAAAAGTTGCGGGAAGCTGGCTTGAAACCGCAGGATTTGCCGGTGATGTCGGTCAGCGTAGCAGAAGATGAAGTACGGGCGATCGGGGCAGAAAATATTGCCGGACATTTGGTGGTTTGGAACTATTTTCAAACGGTGGATTCAGCAGAAAATCGGAAATTTGTGAAGGCTTATAAGGCCAGATATGGGGAAAATCGTGTCACGGATGACCCGATCGAAGCGGCTTATTTGGGGGTTTATCTGTGGAAGCAAGCAGTAGAAAAAGCTGGTTCGACAGATGTGGTTAAAGTCAGGGCGGCTGCTAAAAATATTGAGTTTGCAGCCCCATCGGGCATGGTAAAAATAGATGCCCAAACTCAGCATATCTGGAAAACTGTGCGGATTGGTAAGGTGCGATCGGACGGTCAAATTGATGAGATTTGGAATTCGGGCGCACCGGTGCAGCCTGATCCTTTTCTCAAAAGCTAT
The DNA here is from genome assembly GCA_003003725.1 of filamentous cyanobacterium Phorm 6. Classification (GTDB taxonomy): domain Bacteria; phylum Cyanobacteriota; class Cyanobacteriia; order Cyanobacteriales; family Microcoleaceae; genus Microcoleus. Next base: position 1,457 of record PVWI01000328.1, read on the forward strand.
CCTTGGGCGGCGGCACTTGTTCCGAGGCAGATTTCTGTGGGAACTCGGGCTTCTTTGATCGGGCTGTTTGTGATCTTGGTACTGATAACTTGGATGGCGGTGGGAGTCGGGTGGATGGGTTCTGTGGAGATGCAGAACTATTTGCTGGCAATAGAGGCTGTGTCGGCGGCGGGGGTTCCTGAGTCAGCAATGGCGGTGCTGGTGCAGCAAACTCTGGCTGTGGCGAGCCGCACTCAGCACTTGCTACTGGGGGCTTTGGTTTTGAGTTCGATCGCAGGAATTCTGTCTTGTGTGTCTGTGTCGGCGATTATTCGCAATCTCGGCTTGCTCAGGGAAACTGCGGAACTGATGGCGAGTGGGGATTTTACGGTTCGATCGCCTGTGGTGTCTAATGATGCGATCGGGGTGCTATCTTCTACTCTCAATACAATGGCTCAGCAAATTAACAGTTTGCTCAAGGGTTTGGAAGTGCGGCAGCGGCAGCTAGAGGAGCGATCGCGCGAATTGGAAGTTGCTAAGAACGCTGCGGAAGCTGCCAACCGGGCGAAAAGCACATTTTTAGCAAATATGACTCACGAGTTGCGGACGCCCTTGAATGCGATTATTGGCTACAGCGAGCTGCTGCAAGAAGAGGCGATCGAACTAGGCGAAGAAGAGTTTGTGATGGATTTGGCAAGCATTAATCTTGCAGGCAAACAGTTGCTAAATATTATTAGCGATATTCTGGATATTTCTAAAATTGAAGCAGGAAAGATGACTCTTTTTCTGGAAACTTTCGATGTGTGGAAGTTGATCGAGCAGGTTGTGACTACGGTTCAACCGCTGGTGGGAAAAAACGGTAACAGTTTGAGCATCAATTGCGACAATATTGGCACGATCTACTCTGATTTCTCGAAGTTGCGGCAAGCGCTGTTGAATTTGGCGAGCAATTCTGCTAAGTTTACCGATCGAGGGAAAATTACAATTAATGTTTGGCAGGAAGCAGGGAAAGTTTCGTCGGTGGACAATTCTGAGGAACTCTTGACAGCGATTTCTTTGTGTGAAAAGCCTGCGATGCTCGTATTTCAAGTTACCGATACGGGCATTGGGATGACTGACGATCAGGTGTCGAGTCTGTTTGGAGCTTTCACCCAAGCGGACGATTCCACTACCCGCAAGTACGGGGGTACGGGTTTGGGGCTGACAATTAGCCGGAAGTTTTGCCAGATGATGGGCGGGGATATTACGGTTGAGAGCGAGTTTGATTGCGGTTCTACTTTTACGATCCGGTTGCCGCTTATGGTTAAAAGCGAGAAAGAGGTGGAGGGCGATCGGGCGATCGCAGAAATACCAGCCGATGCTTCCTCGAACTTGGATACAATTGTAGTTCCGATCGAAGTGAATAAGCCCATAGAAGTGCGATCGCAACCGCTGGAGTTGCCTAATGCTGCTACTGTGCTGGTGATTGACGACGATCCCGACGCGCGAGATTTAATTACCCGCTGCTTGTCGAAACAGGGATTTCGGGTGCGATCGTCGGCTAGCGGTGAAGCGGGGCTTCAGTTAGCCAAGGAGTTGCTGCCGGATGCGATTACTCTGGACGTGATGATGCCGAGTATGGACGGCTGGGCGGTGCTGTCGGCGTTGAAAGCCGATCGCGATTTGGCGAATATTCCGGTGATTATGTTGACTTTTTTGGATGACAAAAATCAGGGTTTGGAATTGGGAGCGGCGGAGTATTTGAGGAAGCCTTTGGATTACAAGCGGTTTGCTGCTTTGTTGAGTAAATATCAGCGTCAGTAGTCATTGGTCATTAGTCATTGGTCATTGGTCATTAGTGATCAGTCATCAGTCATTAGTCCTTGAACTCAAAGGTAAACTGTTAACAGGACTTTAGTCCTCACTACCAACCGTTTTTATTACGGGTAATATCGTTTTCGGTATCGTTCCGAAGCTAACGGATTTGTGATCGTTGACCGAATATGATATCGATGGCTTAATCGCGGTCGATTGACCGGACATGATATCCAACACTAATGACTAATGACTAATGACTAATGACTAATGACTAATTAATCTAAGAATCCCATTAAGGTAGAGCTATCGTCAATTTCGTTTGAAGCAATTGGGCGCTCTCCTCCCATTGTGGAGTAAACTTCGTCAATGTGAAGATTGCTAACGGCAATCGGGCGTGCACCGGACATACTGAACATTTCGCTGACTTGCATGGCGCTGGAGCCGATCGGGCGTCTCCCCAATGTACCAACCACTTCCAAGTCGCTGGCCTCGATCGGGCGATTGCCTATTGTGCCGTAGGTTTCGCTGATGTGCAGGGTGCTAACGCCGATCGGGCGATTCCCAGATATCGAGACAGTCTCGCTGATGGTAAAATCATCTGGGCCGACGGGGCGGTTATCATGCATGAGTTGCGGCTGATAAAGTTGAATTCCCGCTGATTTTGCCTCTGCGGATGCTGTCACTTGGCTTTTGGAACTTGCTTTGCCGCGACGGGCGATCGCATTGCCTTTATTTTTGGGAGTGAGACTCATAATTTTTTTTCCTTTTGATGATTGGGGCTTGATTGCTGGGTTCGGAAAGCGTCGGACGATCCAAGCTTTTTTTCTGGGCTTTCTGCTTTCTATTTCGATCGATATTAAAATAATATTATAAACTCAAACAAATTGATTAACTAAATTGCATAGTCATCGAATTTTTGTTAAAATTTATTAGTAATAGCTACATTTGATTATGGTAACTGCGGCAGCATCTTTTCAATTGCAAGCGCCCTTCCAGCCCACAGGCGACCAACCGCTAGCGATCGAGCAACTCGTCAAAGGCATCCAAGCGGGCGATCGATTTCAAACCTTACTCGGGGCCACAGGTACGGGCAAAACCTTTTCCATTGCCTCGGTGATTGAACAAATCGGCAGACCCACCTTAGTCTTAGCACATAACAAAACCCTCGCTGCTCAACTGTGCAACGAACTGCGAAATTTTTTCCCCAACAATGCAGTCGAATACTTTGTCAGTTATTACGACTATTATCAACCTGAAGCATACATCGCAGTCAGCGATACTTTCATTGAGAAGACGGCAGCAATTAACGACGAGATCGATATGCTGCGTCACTCTGCAACGCGATCGCTCTTTGAACGCCGCGACGTAATTGTAGTTGCTTCAATTAGCTGCATCTACGGTTTGGGAATGCCCGCAGAATACCTGAAAGCTGCTATTCCTTTGCAAGTAGGAATGGAAGTCGATCAACGACAAGTTTTGCGAGATTTAGTTAATGTCCAATATAGTCGCAATGACACAGAATCAGGCAGAGGTAAATTTCGCGTCAAAGGCGACGTTGTGGAAATTGGCCCCGCCTATGAAGATAGAATTATTCGCGTCGAATTCTTCGGTGATCAAATCGATGCCATTCGCTATGTTGACCCCGTAACTGGTAAAATTATCGCCAGTACAACGGCTTTAAATATTTATCCAGCGCGCCACTTTGTCACCGCCGATGATAAATTAGAAGCCGCTTGTCAAGGAATAGAACTCGAATTGGAAGACCGATTGGTAGAATTTGAAAAAGATGGAAAACTCTTAGAAGCTCAGCGGATAGAACAGCGCACCCGCTACGATTTGGAAATGCTGCGCGAGGTAGGATACTGCAACGGAGTTGAGAATTATTCGCGGCATTTAGCAGGCAGAAATGCGGGGGAACCGCCAGAATGTTTGATTGATTATTTTCCTAAAGATTGGATGTTGGTGATAGATGAATCCCACGTTACAGTCCCCCAAATTCGCGGGATGTACAACGGCGATCAAGCGCGCAAAAAAGTGTTGATCGAACACGGTTTTAGGTTGCCCAGCGCGGCCGATAACCGCCCTTTGAAAGCTGAGGAATTCTGGGCAAAAGAGAATCAGTGCATTTTTGTTTCTGCTACGCCTGGTGATTGGGAAATGGAAAGATCGGAAGGCAGAGTTGCGGAGCAAGTTATTCGCCCTACGGGAGTAGTCGATCCGACGATTTTCGTGCGTCCGACGGAAGGACAAATTGACGATTTGTTGGGGGAAATCAATCAGAGAGTCAGCCTGAATGAGCGGGTTTTGGTGACAACTTTAACGAAGCGGATGGCGGAAGATTTAACCGAATATTTGCAGGAAAGGGGAATTAGAGTGCGGTATTTGCACTCGGAAATCCAGTCGATTCAACGCATTGAAATTATCCAAGATTTGCAGGATGGTAAGTTTGATGTGTTGATTGGTGTGAACTTGCTGCGGGAAGGTTTGGATTTGCCGGAAGTGTCGCTGGTGGTGATTTTGGATGCGGATAAGGAGGGGTTTTTGCGATCGGGACGTTCGTTGATTCAAACGATTGGAAGGGCGGCGCGCCACATTCGGGGACAGGCGATTTTGTATGCGGATAAGTTGACTGACAGCATGGTTAAGGCGATCGACGAAACGGATCGCCGCCGGGGAATCCAGCTAGCGTATAATAAGATGCACGGGATTACGCCGCAGCCGATCGCGAAAAAGCGATCTACTAATGCGATTCTGGCGTTTCTGGATGTGTCGCGCAAGCTGAATTCTCAGCAGTTGGAGGAGGTTTACGAGCAGGTTGATGAGTTATCTTTGGATGAGATTCCTCAGTTAATCGGGCGGTTGGAGGCGCAGATGAAGGCGGCGGCTAAGAAGTTGGAGTTTGAGGAGGCGGGTAAATTGCGCGATCGTATCAAGCATTTGCGGGATAAGCTATTGGGACATTAAACCCGGCGGTTGAAACCGCGTCTAAACAAACAAAACCCGCCTGCGCGGGTTAAAGATTGGACAGCAATGAGCAAATTTCAGTTATTGGATGCAGTGACTTTAACCGAAGCAGTCGCC
>PVWI01000329.1 GCA_003003725.1 filamentous cyanobacterium Phorm 6
ATGTTTATTTAACCGATTTCATCCTGATTTCATATTTATCTGCAAAAGTGATATATGAGTTCAGATTCGCCCCTACTCAATCATGCCCCCAATAAAGCTCTGCCGAATTTCTGGGTTAATTATCAGCCTTGCATTCTTCACATCTCCCGCCGCCGTTTTCGCCCACGCTGGGCACGGAAATGAATTTCACCAAAGCGGCGAAACAACTCAAACTCCTGCTGCTATTTCTGTCGATGCCGAAACAGCAAAACGGTTAGGAATTAAAGTCTCCCCAGCGGCTCGCCAGCGACTAGATATCGGCATCAAAACTACGGGACAAATTGAAACTTTGCCCAACCAAAAGGTAGAAGTAACTGCTCCGGTTGCTGGTAAAGTGGTAGAGTTGCTAGTTAAGCCTGGGGACAAAGTATCAAAAAATCAACCGGTTGCTGTTTTGTCTAGTTCAGAATTAGGACAGTTGCGGGTTGAATCTCTCTCGAAACGAGCGGAAGCTGAGGCGGATTTGCAGCAAGCGCAAGGCGATTTGAAACTAGCTACAGAAAATTACGATCGCCAAATTCAAATATCCGCAGCGGAAATCGCCCAAGCCAAAACTCAACTAACAGCAGTAACTAAGCAGTACCAGCGAGAGCAAGAATTAGTAAATAAGCGTTCAGTTGTCAAAGTTGCTAAAGAAAATTATCAGCGTCAAGTTGAAATAGCGCAAGCAGAAATAGCGCGGGCAGAAACCGAATTAACGGTGGCTAAAGAACAGTTCGATCGCGATCGAGAGTTAGTTGCATCAGGTGCGATCGCGCGGCGTACAATGCTAGAGTCGCAAGCACACTTCGCCGAAGCAAAAGCCACTGTTGCGAAGGCAAAAAGCCGCCCCGAAGTTATCAAAGCCGAAACCGAAATTAAACAAGCGGAAGTAGACCTGCCAATGCGGGAATTGCGCGATTCTCAAGGCAGAGTAGCAGAAGCAAAAGCTCAACTCACCAAGGCTCTGAGCCGCCGGGAAGTGTTGGAAGCCGAGAACCAAGTCAAACGCGGCAAAACTGCGGTCGAAGTCGCTCAGTCGCGCATTCGCTTGGCCGATGCAGCCTATCAAGCGCGGCTGCAACAATTAGGAACTATTGCCAATGACAAAGGATTTGTTACTATTATTGCTCCGATTTCTGGCACGGTAGCCGATCGCGAAATCACCCCAGGAGAGTCCGTAAGCGCTGAAAAACCGTTGATGACTCTCTTAAATGACAGCAGGGTTTTTGCCACAGCAAATATTTACGAAAAAGACCTGAATCAGGTAAAACAGGGCCAGGAAGTCAGGGTGAAAGTTGCTAATTTGGGCGATCGCACTTTCAAGGGAAAAATCACCTTAATTGGCTCATCCGTGCAAGGAGAAACGCGGGTAGTGCCCGTGAAAGCAGAACTAGATAATAGTCAGGGCGAATTAAAGCCAGGACAGTTTGCGGAATTAGAGATTTTAACCGACAAAACCGCCACAAATATTTTAGCAATTCCGATCGCAGCGGTAGTAGATGTTAACGGTAAAAAAACAGTTTACGTTAAAAATGGCGATGCTTATCAAGCGGTTGACATTGAAATCGGTCAAACAGCCGGAGATTTAGTTGAAATTAAGAGCGGTTTATTCGAGGGAGATTTGATTGTAACACAGCGCGCACCTCAACTTTACGCACAATCTTTGCGGGGCGGTAGCAAGCCGTCAACCAGCGAGGAAAAGAAAGAGGCAACTCCCAAAGCAACAGAGGTTAATTTTAATAATTTACCCGTGCCTTTGTGGGCGGGAATCGGGGGAGGATTGGCGATCGCATCCCTAACTTTTGCCGCCGGAGTATTTTGGGGAAATCGGCGCAAATTCCCAGTAATAGCAGATGCTGCAAATAATAGTTTTTCCATCTCTCAACCAGCCATTGACGATGAATTGCTACACAATCACAACCATCACGTTAAAACTGAAGAGTCAGAAATTAAGATTTTGAAGTAAATAATTGCTTCTTAATTTAACTGAGGCAAAGTTTTAAGAATCATAAATTAATTGTCTAAAAAATGCTTAATTCAATCCTCAAATGGTCGATCGCTCAACGTTGGCTAGTTGTAATCGGTGCAATTATAGTTACTTTTTTGGGTAGTTATAATTTAACTAAAATGCCCCTTGATGTTTTTCCTAATTTTGCCCCGCCTCAAGTAGAAATTCAAACCGAAGCCCCTGGATTAGCCCCTGAAGAGGTAGAGTCTTTAATTACTTTACCAATTGAGAGCGCAGTCAATGGAACTCCGGGGGTAGAAACTGTGCGCTCCTCTTCGGCGGTAGGTATTTCAGTTGTCAAAGTAATTTTTAAAGCCGATACAAATATTTATCAAGCGAGACAATTCGTTGCTGAACGTTTACAGCAAACGCGATCGAAGTTGCCTCAAGGTATTGAAGAACCACAAATATCTCCTATTTCTTCTCCGATAGGCACAATTTTAATGTATGCCTTTACCATCAAAGCCGAAGGAAATCAGCCAAAAACTGATTTAATGGAAGTGCGAAGATTAGTCGATCGAAATGTTACCAACCGATTACTGGCGGTGCAGGGAATATCACAGGTGATTGCCTATGGAGGCGATGTCAGAGAGTATCAAGTTTTAGTAGATCCAGTCAAATTAACTGCATTGAATATCTCTTTAGAAGAGGTGACAAAAGCAGCAGAACAATCAAATACCAATGCCTCTGGGGGATTTTTGATTACACCCGATCGCGAAGAAATCATTCGTGGCGTAGGTCGGATTGAAACCATTCAAGAATTGGCCGAATCAGTAGTAATATCTAGGAATGGAAAACCCATCAAACTGCGCGATGTGGCCGAGGTAAAGTTAGGAGCAGCACTAGCTAGAGGAGATGGTAGTATCAACGGTCAAAGGGGAGTCATTTTACTGGTAAACAAGCAGCCTCAAATCGATACTCCAACTGTAACCAGAGCCGTTGAAAAAGCAATGGAGGAAGTGCAGGCAGGATTGCCGAAGGATGTGCAAGTAGAAGTGACTTTTCGCCAAGAAAGTTTTATTGATTCTGCAATTGAAAATGTGCTAAATTCCCTGCGAGATGGCATCATAATTGTTTCAATAATCATGCTGATGTTTTTGATGAATTGGCGCACAACTGTCATCACTCTCAGCGCAATTCCCTTGTCCGTTTTAATCGGAATGTTAATTTTATCATGGTTTGGAGAAGGCATAAACACTATGACTTTGGGCGGATTGGCAGTAGCGATTGGTTCAGTTGTGGATGACTCAATTGTGGATATGGAAAACTGCTATCGTGGCTTGCGAAAAAACCAAATAGATGGTAAGCCTAAAGACGATTTGGAAATTGTTTACAGCACTTCGGTAGAGGTTCGCACCAGTGTAATTTTCTCTACAGTAATCATTGTAATTGTATTTGCGCCAATTTTTTCTTTGACCGGAATAGAAGGACGGATATTTACCCCAATGGGAGTGGCTTACTTAGTTTCTATTGTGGCCTCTACTTTTGTCGCAATGACTCTTTCCCCTGCTCTTTGCGCTATCTTATTAGCAAATCGTCAATTGCCGTCGGATGATACTTGGGTTTCGGCATTAAGCCAACGGCTTTATCGTCCAGCTTTGAATATGGCAATTAATCGTCCTAAATTAATTTTGTTGCCGGCGATAGCTGCTTTTATTGCTTCATTAATTGTGCTTCCCTCACTAGGAAGAGTATTTTTACCAGAATTTCAAGAGCGGTCTTTAGTTAATACAATGTTACTTTATCCTGGGAGTTCTCTGTCTGCGACTAATGATATGGGACTTTCAATGCAGAATGCTCTCAAAGATGACCCTCGATTTACTGCTGTACAATTGCGATCGGGACGTGCGCCCGGTGATGCTGATGCCGCCGGGGTAAATCTAGGACATTTGGATGTAGAACTCAGCGATATTGGTATTAAGAATCGAGAAGAAAGTATTGCTAAAATTAGAGAGGAATTTAATAAATTACCCGGTGTGGCTACTAGCGTGGGAGGCTTTATTTCCCATCGCATGGATGAAGTGCTTTCAGGAGTGAGAAGTGCGATCGCTGTGAAAGTTTTTGGCCCTGATTTGACAGAATTAAGAGCTATTGGGAAGGAAGTAGAAACAGCTATGAGTCAGGTGAAAGGTATTGTTGATTTGCAGTTAGAACAACAAATTCCTATTCGTCAGTTACAGATTAAATTCGATCGCGCTTTGGCTGCACGTTACGGACTTAGCATTGGAAGTCTTACAGAAACTATAGAAACTGCCTTGAATGGAAAAGTTGTATCTCAAGTCCTTAAAGAACAGCAGTTATTCGATTTGTTGGTGTGGTTGAAACCGGAAAATCGCAGTAATATTGATACTATCCGCAACTTATTAGTTGATACTCCTTCGGGACAGAAGATCCCACTAGCACAAGTCGCAAAAATTGAATACGGCACTGGCCCTAATACCATCAACCGCGAAAATGTTTCTCGTTTCTTGGTTGTGGCTGCGAATGTGTCAGGACGAGATTTACGCTCAGTTGTTAATGAAATTAAGACGAAAGTACAACAGCAGGTAATCTTGCCTTCAGGTTATTTTATTCAGTATGGCGGACAATTTGAATCGGAAGAACGGGCGACTCAAAACCTACTGATATTTGGTAGTTTAGGAATAGTAATTATTGCAGTGCTGATGTATTTTGCCGTTAAATCTTTTGCGAGTGCGATTATGATTATGATTAACTTACCCCTGGCATTAGTAGGAGGTGTTTTCTCGATTGCGCTCGGTGGTGGTATCATTTCTGTAGCTTCACTTGTGGGTTTTATCACTTTATTTGGAGTCGCGGTTCGTAACGGTTTGCTTTTGGTGGATAATTTCAATCAAAAACTAAGCAAAGGAATGCCTTTCAAGGAAGTAATTAAGGAAGGTGCGATGGAAAGATTGGTGGCGATTTTGATGACAGCTTTTACCTCTGCTTTAGGCATGGTTCCCCTGGTAGTTGGTACAGGCGCAGGCAAAGAAATTTTGCAACCTCTGGCGGTTGTGGTGTTAGGAGGATTGTTTACTTCTACAGCGTTAACTCTGTTAGTTTTGCCAGCTTTGTACGCTCAATTTAGGAATTTTTTAGCACCTAAAACGACTCATCTCATGTCCAGTAAATCGACGCTCATAAAAAACAGTTTGTAGTTCCCTCTTTGAATCCGCAGCAGCATCGGACTTAAGTCCGATGCTACGAACTAATCTTATTGCGGTCAATCGACAGGACACGATATCATACTGTTGAGAAAGATATCTCGATATAAAAATATGAGAATTTTGCTAGTTGAAGACGATATTCGCATTGCCAAACCCCTTGCAGAAGACTTAAGGCATCAAAACCACGTCGTAGATATAGCGACTGACGGGCTAGAGGGTTGGGAATATGCGCGATCGGCTAATTACGACCTAATTTTGTTAGACTTAATGCTGCCCAAATTAGATGGTATATCACTGTGCAAGCGTCTGCGTGCCGATCGCTCTCACGTCCTCATCTTGATGCTGACAGCACGCGATACAACCTCAGATAGAGTCATTGGACTCGATGCAGGGGCTGACGATTACTTAGTTAAGCCCTTTGAATTAGAAGAATTAGCCGCCCGAATTAGAGCTTTATCTCGGAGAATTCCAGAAACCAAGCCCCTGATTCTAACCCACGGCGATTTGCAAATCAATCCCAGTAGCTGCACCGTTACTTATGCAGAAAATACTTTATCTTTAACTCCCAAAGAGTATATGATATTAGAATGTTTCTTAAAAAGTCCCACTCAAGTTTTAACACGCTCTGCAATTTTAGATAAATTATGGGATTTTGATAAAGCTTCAGGAGAAGGAACAGTCAAAACTCACATCACAAATTTGCGTAGTAAGCTCAAAGCAGCCGGAAGTTCCGAAAATTTTATCGAAACAGTTTACGGCATTGGTTATCGACTCAGCAGCCTTCACTAACAACCGTAAACCAACAGCACTCTTTCGCTTTTAATTGCTTCAAAACATCGGCGTTGCTCTGTGTTGCATCTGCCTTACATCTGCGGTTTCTATATCGATCGAAAACTTATGCAATCTTGTCTCATCTCAAAAATAGTGAAAAACTTCCAAAAATATATACAACTTTTATAGCTAATTCTTTCTCCTAATTATGTTTGAAAAAATACGCTCTCGTTTGCTATTATCTTACCTGCTTGTAATGGCATCAATATTAAGTATTTTTGCAATTGGCGTTAGACTAATC
>PVWI01000072.1:0-4079 GCA_003003725.1 filamentous cyanobacterium Phorm 6
CTTCTTCCTTCTTCCTTCTTCCTTCTTCCTTCTTCCTTCTTCCTTCTTCCTTCTTCCTTCTTCCTTCTTGCTTTAATCTGCGATCGCCACGCCCATGTTTTTAGCTGTTCCCGCCACAATTTTCATAGCAGCGTCAACATCATTAGCGTTAAGGTCAGGCATTTTGGTTTGAGCGATTTCTCGCAACTGAGCCTGTGTAATTGTCCCTACTTGCTTGCGATTTGGTTCACCCGAACCCTTATCAATGCCAGCAGCTTTTTGAATCAAAACCGACGCCGGCGGGGTTTTGAGAATAAATGTGAAACTGCGGTCTTCAAAAACCGAAATTTCTACTGGAACGACTAAACCCGCTTGGTCTGCGGTTCTAGCATTGTACTCCTTGCAAAACATCATGATATTGACGCCGTGCTGACCCAATGCTGGGCCAATCGGAGGAGCTGGGTTGGCTTTTCCCGCTGTAATCGCCAACTTAATTACTGCAACAACTTTCTTTGCCATTAGTTAGTTCTGTTTCTGAACTTGATTGAACTCTAATTCTACAGGCGTATCGCGCCCAAAAATCGAGAGTAAAACTTTGAGTTTGTTCCGTTCCGGGCTAACTTCGATCACATCACCTTCAAAATCCTTAAACGGCCCGGAAAGTACCACAACGTGGTCTCCTATCGCCATCGATACTTTGACAACTGGTTCTGATTCCTGAGCGTTTCTGAAGATCCGTTCTACTTCTGAGTGACTCAGAGGTAGTGGTTTGACGTGACCCCTGCCGCGCCCGTAGCGGCGTTTCTGCTCTGCCCCGACAAAATTAATTACATTCGGGGTATTCTTGATCACCTGCCACGTATCCTCGTCCATAAACATACGGATGAGTACGTAGCCGGGAAATATTTTTTCATCTGACTGGCGCCTGGAACCGTCTTTGCCGACTTTGATCGCTGGAGTTTGCGGAATTTCGACTTGAACGATGCGATCGGCAACATCCAAAGTTTGAATCCGCTGTTGCAAATTTGCCTTCACCCGCTTTTCGCAGCCAGAGGCAACTTGAACAGCATACCAGCGAGCGTCAATTTCCGGCACATCTGGTGATGCTGCCTGTCCAGTCGCTTCTGTGGAATACTCAGATTCTTCTGATGCAAAAGTCATGCCCCAAACACCTTTGCTGCGCCCCAGTTAAAGAAGTTATCCACCAAATAGATCAGGCTTGCTGAGAGGATTACCATCAAGAGCACGGCCAAAGACTCGCTAATTAGCTGCTGGCGACTTGGCCAGACCACTTTGTCGAGTTCTTCTCTAGTTTCCTTAAAAAAACTCGTAGGGTCAAACCCAGGCGCAGTCATTTCTGGAGTTTCTTGAGCTTCGTCTTTTTTCGCCACGATCGAATCCCCCTTGCGATTTTAGATTTTAGATTTTGTGAGTGGCCCGCGGCTATCTGATTTTTTGACTGTGACGCTCCTACATCAATTGCAAGCAATATGTTGTAGGCATCTGAGTCCTGTTAAGGATATCGAGATATTCCTTCGAGATACTCCAAAATGTTTCTCTCTACGACATTTTATAGTGAGGAACACGTCCAGCCCCACTGTCTTTGCAGTATATCAAGGATTGTTTGTTTCGGCTGTGAAGGTTTCTCTGTCCTATGCCTTCGGCGGGCTACGCCAACGGAGTCGGTCAATCTCCCAGCCTCAACAAACCTGGGTTTCATCCACGCGCGAACATAAGAGTATGCTGTGCGAATTCCCGCCGAACTAGCTAACCACTTACAAGTCCAAAATCTCAAATCCAAAGCCAGCACTTTTTTTACAAGCCCAATTCATCAATGGTGTTGCTGATCGATCGCCAAAACCGACGATTTAAAAGCCACATCGAGTATTTGTTGATGGCATTTTTTACGAACCGCCCACAAAAATTAATTCTACCCGAAAGTCTGCGGTTTTGACTGTTTCCAGCCAATAATCCGGGCGCTTTCGGGCAGAATTAAAATTTTGGTGATTCAGCGCGCCCTGGAGGACTTGAACCCCCGACATCAGGTTTTGGAGACCTGCGTTCTACCAACTGAACTAAGAGCGCACAGGTGAGGTTGCTGAAACTCGCTTAACCTCTAGATTCCTATTTTAACACAGTGCGCTCGGAAATGGGAAACTTTTTTTGAAATTTTTCAATTTCCCATTTTCTTTCTCCAAGGGGAAGCTGGGTGCATTCCTACAGAGAGCGATCGAACCGCTGTTTGACGCGAGTAGCTTTGCCCACCCGATCGCGCAGGTAGTAAAGTTTTGCTCTACGGACTTTACCGCGGCGCATCACTTGGACAGTAGCGATGCGGGGCGAGTGAATCAAAAACACCCGTTCCACACCCACGCCCTGAAACACGCGGCGCACGGTGATTGTTTCATTAATCCCGCCGTTACGCATGGCAATCACAGTGCCTTCGTAGGGTTGAACCCGTTCTTTGGCGCCTTCTTTAATTCTCACGCCGACTCGCACGGTGTCGCCGACGTAAATCTCGGGGAGAACTTTGCTGAGTTCTACCTTGACTCTATTTATTTCTGCCGTCTCGATCGAACGGATTATTTCTGCGCCTTTCATGGGATTTTCCAAAACTCACAATCCCTTATCATATATCGAACTGCTAGTTTTATCTCAAAAAACTTCTATGTTAAATACTTCTGGGGTCGAATTTCTCCAACTGGGGGCGATCGCCGCCCTCGCCTGGTACGTCGCTGCCAACTTGGGGGCCAACGATGTCGCGAACTCGATGGGGACATCCGTAGGCTCGAAAGCGCTCACGCTGCGACAAGCCATAATTGTTGCAGGGATACTAGAGTTTGCGGGCGCAGTGCTGTTCGGGCAAGGGGTTTCCGAAACTCTGGCAACAGGAGTTGTGAATGCAGAAGTGTTTGCTGCGAAACCGCAAGTATTTTTAATCGGGATGGTGTCAGTGCTGATAGCTTGCGGCTTGTGGCTGCAAATCGCTACGAGTCGAGGTTTGCCGGTTTCTTCATCCCATGCGGTGGTGGGTGCGATCGCCGGTTTTAGCTGTGTTGCAGGCGGAATTAATGCGGTTGATTGGCCAACTATCGGCAGGATCTCGCTAACTTGGGTGGCGACACCTTTTGCCAGCGGTGTTTTAGCAGCACTATTTTATAGTGCGGTGAAGTATTCGATTCTCGATCGACCAGATCCTCTATTTCAGATGCGCGAGTGGATACCTTGGCTGAGTGCAGCACTGTTGAGCGTATTCGGGATAATTGTACTGCCGTCTGTGATAGATGTGGCTTTCGTGCAGACAGGGGCGATCGACTTCGCGCGCGATACATTTGGCTGGAATCTCCCAATTCACGATATTTCGATCGGCATTGGAAGTATTGGGGCGATCGGGCTTACATTCAATAGCTGGAAAAAATTAGAGCAGTTAGCAACGGATTCTGTAACGGATGTAATAGATGTAACGGATGGAAGGAATGAGGAAGACGGAATATTTTCCGCATCTCCTACTCCGCACTGTCCGATCGAGCAACAGATGGCGAGATTTCAAGTATTGAGCGCTTGTTTTGTAGCATTTGCACACGGTTCCAACGACGTAGGAAATGCCGTTGCGCCCCTAGCTGCGATCGCCTACATCCGGCGCACAGGTTCCTTTCCCTCAGACGATTTCAGCGTTCCCCTGTGGATTTTAATCGTCGGAGGCGTAGGAATCGTCATCGGTTTAGCCATTTGGGGCAAAAATGTAATTGCCACAGTCGGCGAAAAGATCATCCAACTGCAACCCAGCGGCGGATTTTGCGCGGAATTAGCCACTGCCACCACAGTCTTGCTAGCATCCCGCTTCAGTTTGCCAGTTTCCACATCCCATGCTTTAGTCGGTGCAGTTGTCGGAGTCGGACTGATTAAAGCTTGGAAAACAGTACGCTGGGAAACTTTGCTGTCAATTGGTTCGGCTTGGCTGGTGACAATTCCGATCGCAGCGGCTTTGGGTGCTAGCATTTTTAGCATCGCCCAATGGATTTTAGATTTGAGATTGTAGTTAAACTCCGTTGATTTCGCTCAGAGGCGGGTTTACGAGTTTTTTATTTTTTTGTTAGATA
>PVWI01000072.1:4089-24659 GCA_003003725.1 filamentous cyanobacterium Phorm 6
TTTGAGCTTTTTGGCAGATATCCGCGTGAACCCGCCCCAACGGACAACTAACAACTGATAACAGACTAATTTTTCTGGTTGCTTCGGTTGGGATAAAGTCGATCGGGCAATAGCTTCCAAGCCGCAGCATCTGCACCCCAATTACGAAAAATCTTCACAGACGCGAAAACTTGAGCGAAACGCCAATTATAGTAACGCTTCGAGTCAGCGGCCCACTGGGCGGTTTCGTCGGCGATTTGCAAAGCTCGGACTTCAGCTTCGAGAGCTTCAGCATGACGCTGTAGTATGATTTCTAGTTGCACAAAGTGTTCTTCGGGCGATCGCAAATTTTTTACATCTCCAACGCAAGCGACTACTATTGATTTAACAGTGTCAGGCATTTTTTTAGATAAAATGACTGGAAATTGGGATGTACTTTGCAAAAATACTTAAGAACACGGAACGTGCAGTTTAAATTAGAGGTTATAGGCTAATGGCGCAGCGGAACGTATACTCGTCAAAAGACGATCCAGAAGATTCACAATCAGCAGAAGAAGTCCTCCACTCAGTAATTCAGGAATTGGACGCTTTGCATCAAAATGTCAAAGGTCAGTTAAATCAGGACATTACTCGGCTGCAAAGTGAAAAAAATCATCTGATTGACGATATTGAAGACCTCCGGGATCAATATCGCAAATTGCAGTCTCAGCAAATGGAATCTCTGTCTGGGCGATACATTCAGCAGCAGCAATTGTGGCTGAAGCAGTTGGCTCAAGTTTTGGCTCAAAATTTGCAAGATTTGTTGGTGCAGCGATTCAACGAACTCAGCGCTAATGCGGGACATTCTCTCAGCAGCCCGATTCCCAGTGGCGAATTCCCGATCCCGATGCCACCTACTAACTACGATGAGCGAGCCTCGGAGTTGCTGGCTGCGCTGGATGAAAGGATCGATCGCAGTTTCCAGATGCTGGAACAAGATTTGAGCAGCTATGAAAGCGAGCTTTCGGTGCGCCTCAACAATATGCAAACCCTAGAGCGGCAAGGCGAGGAACTTTTACAAAATCTCGTAAACCGCATCAGGGAAGAACTCGAAGAAGAAGAAGCATATCTTGACAATCCTTTCGATGCTCAAGATTCATATCCCGAGGAATCAACTAATTCTGTTAATTCTGTCCGCCCGCAAGTTCTGCTGCCAACACCTGCGACTGCGCCACAGCAAGCCGCGCCGCCGACTGCAACTGGTAAAGTGGCTTCTCAAATGCAGGCTGGTTTGGTGCTGGCTTTGTCTTCAGCGGTGGTATTATCACTGTTTAATGTTTGTTTAAGAATTTTGATTAAAAGCAGAAATCCTCGGGTGATTTTTGGCTTGTTTGAAGTTCCGGGAGTTGTGACTCCAGGTTTTGGAAATTCTTTGTTGATTTTGTTGATGCGGCTGATCGTGGTGATGGCTTTGATGCCGGTATTGGCGACTTTTCTGTATCCTTCTGTGTGGAAAGATATCAGGCGGTTGTTCCAGTCGGGCGATCGAGCTTTGTGGGGCAAGGTTTTAGGAAGCGCATTTTTTCTGTTTTTGTCTCAGGTTTTGATTTATTTGGCGATCGGCAATATTCCGGCCGGGATTGCAATTACGATTTTCTTTATTTACCCGATCGTCACCGTACTAGGTTCTTGGATCTTGTTTGGTGCTCGCCCAAGTACGATCGGCTTTTTGGCAATGTTCGGGATTACCTTGGGTCTGATTTTAGCTGGGTTGCCGAGTTTTTCGGCCGCAGCTCCCGGCGGCGGCAATGTCGGGGTGGGAGTCTCGGCGGCACTGGGTGCTGGGATTATGTTTGCAGGTTACGTATTGCTGACGCAAATGGCCGCGGGCAAGCTGCACCCGATTCCTTTTAGTTTAGTTAATTTCGCCGCGATTTTTGTATTTTCTGCCCTGAGTTTGTGGGTGCCCCTGTCGGAAAATTTAGCTCCTCAAATCGACCAAAATGTTTGGCCTGGTTTGATTATGGGAGGCGTTGTTTTAGGGGTTCTGACGCTATTTAGCTATCTTTTGAACAATTTTGCCATTCGGTTTGCAGGGGCAGCCTTAGCATCAGTAATTGGCACTTTGGGCCCGGCTTTGACCGGACTTTTTGGGTTTGTAATTATCAATGAGAAGTTGCAGCCTGTGACAATTTTGGGCATGGCTGTGGTGACATTGAGTGTGGCTGCTATGAGTGTGGAACGTATGGTGGCTCCTCAGAAGAAAGCTAGTTAAGGCAACATATAAACTGGTGTTTGTAGTGAGGGTGATGACTAAAGTCCTGGGATTTATGCGGACTAAAGTCCTCACTACGAACCTGTTTTATAAAGTGTTCGTAGTGAGGACTTTAGTCCTCCAATTTTGAATAATTAAGCGTAAAATATGCCTCCATAAAAAGCTGCCTTCTTCCTGATGACTACTGACTACTGACTACTGACTACTGACTTCTTGTTATCAAACAACAGAAATAGCAACTCGAAAACCCACAATACTAGCCTTGCAATCCGGCTGATATCGAAGTCGGCACGCGCTGCGACAATTCGGAGGATGATCGTTCCAAGAACCCCCGCGCAACAACCTCAGCGAAGAGTCGCCACCAGAGTCCCAAACGCTGCCATCAACAGGCGCACCGTTATAATTATTGTGCCAAGAATCCGCGCACCATTCCCAAACATTTCCGTGGAAGTCGTACAATCCGAAAGCATTCGGTTTAAAACTACCAACATCTGTCGTTTGAAAGCGATAAACTCCCTTCGGCGCATCAGCATAATTAGAATTTCCGTTGTAATTTGCTAACTCAGTGGTAATCGTTTCCCCAAAGTGAAACGGCCCCGCAGTTTGCCCCCGACAAGCATATTCCCATTGGGCCTCACTAGGCAAGCGATACTTCTTACCAGTTTTGCGAGAAAGTCTAGCGCAAAACTCCACCGCTTCGTACCAAGATACATTTTCGATCGGTCGATTTACACCTTTAAAACGGGAAGCATCAGGATTGAGAAATATTTTAATTTCCGGTAGCGCTGCAACTGCTGTCCATTGCGACTGAGTGACTGGAAATTTGCCAATATAGAAAGATGGTAAAGTTACTGAGTGCTCAGGTTTTTCGTCGCTGTCACCTCGATCTTTTGGGGAACCCATCAGGAAAGTACCGCCAGAAACAGATACCATTTCCATGACTGTACCGTTTCCAAGATGTTCTTCAAAAAAACGCGCCTTGCCACGATTAAGGGTAGTTTGCTGCCCGCGATTGTCTACTGTTACCACCTTAAATTCAAAGGTGCTTTTCACAGCAACAATTCTCTGTGAAACCTGGTTTAACGGCGGATTAGTGTTATATTTTATGGTTTGATTGACAGAGATATTGTTGTTGATTTGCCTGCTTTGATTGAACGGACTGTTGATAGAAATTTGTCCTTCTTCAGTCAGATAAGCATTTAGGGGAGGTAAATTTCCCTGTGTTCGAGCAGAATTTACAGCAGGTTGTCCCTCCTTGACAAAATGAGGTTGAGGAGGTAAAGAATAGAGATTTAAAGCTTTGATTACTTCATCAGCGGATTGATATCTATTTTTGAGATAATCTTGAATTAACTTATCTAAAATTATTGCCAATTCGCTGCTAATTTTTGTATCTGCTGGCAACCTGTCTCTCCAAATCCAGCCACCGTTTATCGGGTCGTAAAGGTCATCTGAACCGTCAACTCTTGGTAAACATTTTGTTAGCAACCGAATGCAGGTTATTCCTAAACTGTACAAATCGCTTCCGGGGAAAACTTGGCCGCGCATTTGTTCCATCGGTGAATATCCGGGCGTTCCTACCGTAGTGCCGACTTGAGTCATTAGCGATCCTGTCACCTGCTTGGAAACTCCGAAATCGATCAGAACTAACTCGCGTCTTCCTCTCCTTTGGAAAGCTGAATTGCGAAAATTTGCCGCGTTTGCTGAAGATGAGTGAATCGATGTGCGGCGGCGGATGATATTCTCTAGTTTGATGTCTCGGTGAATGACATTGCGATCGTGCACGAATTTCAGAATCGGCAAAATATCTGCTAGCAACTGCCAAATTTTTTCTTCGCTAAAGACGCCCTGCTGAGTTAATTCAGCGAGTAAATTTTGCCCCTCAATTAATTCTTGTACTAAATACAGCCGCTTGTCTTGTTCAAAATAAGCAATTAATCGAGGAATTTGGGGATGTTCGCCTAGTTCGTAAAGTCGTTTTGCTTCTTGCTGGAACAATTCTGTGGCTTTTTCAAGTGCTGAGGTTCCCTGAACTTGGGGCACAAACTGCTTGATGACGCAGGGATCGTCCAGACGATCGCTATCTACCGCTTCGTAAGTTCTGCCAAATCCCCCTTCCCCCAACAGTCGAATCACACGGTAGCGGTTTCTGAATAGAGGTGTGAGGCCTTGCGATCCACAACTTTGACAAAATTTAGACTTGTCGGGATTGAAAGGATGAGAGCACTTGGGGTTAGAACAGTAGAACATATCTGGGAAGAAATGATCTGGTTAGGATTATGATATATCTTTTGTGTCTGTTTGCCTCGTCATATCAATATATTTTCGTGACCTGTGAATTTCAAAGGTGGTACAAGCCCCCGGATTTATCCGTGGAATCAATCCAAAATCTCAAATCTAAAATCCTCAAGCCCCCGCATTTATCCGTGGGGTCAATCTAAAATCTCAAATCTAAAATCTAAAATCGATTGACCGCCTCACTGCCGATATTTGTCGCCACAGTCCCCAATCGACTCATGCAAGTCCCTAGATTTCTCAAAAATAGTGTTTAGCCGATCGACTTTTGCAGCATCAAGTATCAAATTAGACACTCTAGAATTACCTGCCTAATGTTTGGATATTTCCAGCCTAAGACAAGAATTGAACCCACAGCAGGTGCGTCTCAAACATCATTTAAATTAGTCACAGCTAAATGTTTAATTTTCCTTTCATCCTAAAGTTAAGCAGCAATGGTGCGATCGCAGGGCTAATCTGCTTCCAGGTTCTGTTTCATCTCGACACCCAGGGCATGAGCGGCCGGATCTGAACTCTGTAGCAGTGTGTTTGATACATTTTCCCGATCGGCTTGGCTGCGGTTTTGACTTAGTTTGTACTTTCCTTTTACGCTCGATACCAATGTTGCAAAACTATTTGCTCTCATGAAAGCAACCAGTTTATCAATATTATCTTCTTGAAAAGCAGTTGGGTTATACATAGAAATTTAATTGGGATCTCAATACGAGTGTCTACGATCGCAATCGTACCGAATTGAAGGGCGATCCTCTTCGAGGGCTTCGCTAACGACCTACGGTAGTATCGATAGCGCCCGCGAGGAGGAAACGGCAATACCGTTTCCCTACCCCAGTTAATTGTAGGGATACGGCACTGCCGTGTCCTGAGTCCATAGCTAAGAGACACGATCGACCTATAGGTATCTTCTTGGGATCGCCCGATCGCCATCAAGTTCTTGCTTTGGGTACCTAATACCGCTTATTATTAAAACACTTTCTGAATCAATCCCTAGGACTAAAGTCAAATGCAATTGAGCCAGCCCTTCCCCAAAAGGCGATCACCATGTTAGAAGCTTTCGTATTAGCAACAGTATTCTGTGGTTTTTTTGGCATCATCTTTAAAAAAAACCTAATCATGAAAATCGTCTGCATGGATGTGATGAGTACAGGAGTAATCGCCTACTATGTCGTGCTGGCATCACGAAATGGCTTGTTGACACCAATTATTTCAAAGGCTAAAAATGTTCCCTATGCAGATCCGGTTCCCCAGGCGGTGATCTTAACGGCGATCGTGATCGGCTTTTCGATTCAGGCGTTAATGCTAGTCAGTGTAATGAAGCTGGCACGCGACAATCCGACATTGGAATGTAACCAAATTGAGATGAACAATACTCCATGAATACCCTGACTATTACCTGGATTGCCTTTCCATTTTTTATCGGGTTTGTCATTTATTTGATTCCGAAGCTTGACAAGTATCTCGCAATATTAGGAGCAATTGTTTCTGCTGCTTTTGCATTCCAACTTTTTGTAATGCCGTCAGCGGTGACACTGGAATTACTCGATAATTTCAGTGTTACTCTGCTAGTCGATCGCCTAAGCGGTTACTTTATCTTAACCAATGCCCTAGTCACAGCAGCCGTTGTCCTCTACTGTTGGCCCACAGAGAAGACGGCATTTTTTTATGCACAGATTCTGATGGTGCATGGTAGTCTGAATGCAGCCTTTGCTTCTACGGACTTTATCAGTTTATATGTGGGATTAGAAGTCAGCGGGATAGCAGCTTTTTTGTTGATTTCCTATCCCCGTACTGACAGATCTATCTGGGTGGCTTTGCGCTATCTATTTATTAGCAACACGGCAATGTTGTTCTATCTAATCGGTGCCGTGCTGGTTTATCAGGCAAGTCATTCCTTTAGTTTTGCCGGATTGGCCAAAGCACCTCCAGAGGCGATCGCCCTGATATTTATGGGACTCTTAGTTAAAGGAGGCGTATTTGTATCCGGGTTGTGGCTGCCGTTAACTCACTCCGAATCAGAAACACCAGTGTCGGCTTTGCTATCAGGAATTGTCGTCAAAGCCGGGGTATATCCCCTCGTACGGTGCGCGCTGATGGTGGAGGAGGTGGCTCCCATAGTTCAGATTTTCGGAGTCGGAGCAGCGTTTATGGGCGTGTTTTATGGCATCTTTGAGAAGGATACTAAACGGATGCTGGCGTTTAGCACAATTTCGCAATTAGGCTGGATTCTTGCTGTACCCGAAGTGGCCGGATTTTACGCGCTGGCGCACGGTTTGGTCAAATCGGCGCTATTCCTAATTGCTGGTGCTTTACCAAGTCGCAATTTTCAGGATCTCAAACAAAAGCCGATCGAACTAAAAATCTGGATTGCTCTAGTTATCGCTAGTTTGTCAATCTCTGGGTTTCCCTTTTTGGTTGGCTTTGGGGCGAAGATGTTGACGATAAAAAATTTGCTACCTTGGCAAACGATCGCGATGAATGTCGCAGCAGTGGGCACGGCAATCCTGTTTGCTAAATTCATCTTTCTACCCCGTGGTGGCACAGCCGAAGCAAAACCTGGTTTTTGGCCTCCGGTGTTGCTATTGTTGGGTGGATTGATGGCAGCTAATGCCTTTTATCTTGAGGCTTATACGCTGGAAAATATGCTAAAGGCGATCGGCACTATCGGCGTTGGTTGGTTAGCCTATTTCTTGATTTTTCAACGCACGGCAATCAAACTGCCACGGATGTTTGAAAAATTCGATAATTTGGTCGGTTTTATGAGTCTCGTTTCACTATTACTATTCTGGATGGCATTACCAAAATGATTGGACATCTCATCTTAAGATTGACCATCTGGTTTCTACTGACTGCCGATTTTAGTTTGGCAAATATTGTGATCGGTGTGGCGATCGCTTTCCTCTTGCCACGCAGCTACGCACCCCCGGAACCGCTAAAGGAGTGGTTTGATGTCTATGGTAAGATACTTTTGGCGATTCCGATCGCTTATCTAGAAGCATTTGAACTAATCTTCCGTCCCCACAGACACGAAGATATAGTCCTGGAAAAAGTGCCAAATCATCGATCGCCTCTGTTGATTTTCCTAGATGTCTTTCTGATCACTTTTACACCCAAGACAATTGTTGTGAAATATCGTGAAGATGGTTTTTATGAAGTACACTATGTTCGACGAACATCAAGTAACTAGCTGAAGTTTTTTTCGGATTTTTTTTAACCGCAGAGGACGCAGAGAGCACAGAGTTAGAGCGGAGAGAAATGAATCTAAAACCTTTTGGCAACATAGTTAAGAAACATAAGTTCTACAAGTAAAAAAATTAGGAGGGTACATAATTGAACAACTTGAATAACTTGATTTTAATTGCGATGATTTTGGCTTTGCTCATACCCATGTACGAGGTATGGAAAGATGAGGATATCTGGCAGACAATGTTGGCCTTTGCCAGTATTTCGACTAAGACGGCAATCATCGCTCTGGTTATATCTGTCTGGCGCGATGATTGGATGATCGGTGTGGTGGCCGCGATTATTCTGAGTGTGGGTAATGCTGGATTGATGTTGTTGGCACAAATAATCAAACGTATTAGTGACGCATGATTGTAATAGATGTATTGAGCTATACCTGCATCGGTATAGGGATTTTTTTCTGGTTTTGGGGTACTTCTTATCTACTTGGGAAGCGATCGGTTTTATATAAACTTCACAGTCTTTCCGTAGCAGATACCCTTGGCTCTATGTTGATTGTGGTGGGATTGCTACTGAAAATACCTAGCAAATGGCCTCTGCTAATTCTTGCGATCATTTGCTTAGCGATATGGAACACCATGCTGGGATATGTATTAGCCTATTGTTCCAAGGCAGGGAGTGATTATGAACGATAATAGCTACATTTATGTCCTCGTTGCTCTGCTGCCCTTAGCTGCTTGTATGCTAGTGGTTCAGGTGAATCCATACCATGCATTGCTACTGCGAGGGGTGTTGGGGGCGATCGCAGCCTTGGTGTATACAATTTTAGGCGCGGGGGATGTGGGCTTGACCGAAGCCTTGATGGGCACTCTACTCGCGATTACACTTTATGCGGTGACAGTGCGCTCATCCCTCGTGCTGCGTCTGGGTGTCATGGAAAACGGGATGGAGGGCGATGCTGTCTCAGACGACAAAATGGCAGGCCATTTTCAGCAAGTTATAGATGACATTCGTGCACTTTTTAAGAAACGTCATATGCGTCTGGAAGTGGTTCCATACACGACTACTGAAGCATTGCATCGGGCGTTGATGGAAAAAGAAGTTCATGCAGTTTGTTCCCCACAAGAGCAACTGGAACCTAGTAGCGAAACGCCACCTTATAACACCGAAATCAGAGTTCGGCGTGTCTATGAGATTATGCAAACCGAACTTTCATCACCAGGGACAATCCTAACTTATGTGAATACACCAGACGTAGAGGAAAAGCATTAATGAAATGGGTTTATCTAATCGCCGGCATGGCGCTATTCGTCCAAATGCTGATCGTCCCCAATCCAGTATCTGACTTTTCGCAGCAAAATTCCATCGTTCAATTGATTGTCCAAGATAGTGGAGTATCTAATGCGGTTTCCGGTATCATTTTGCGGAATCGCTTATACGATACGATTTTTGAAGTCGTGGTATTTACGATCGCAATTTTAGGTGCAAAGTATCTACTTGCAAATGAAAGGCCATCTTGCGCGGTTTATCAGTTTACGGATCAACCATCGATTATTTTGGCGCGATTGGGAGCAACTATTGCCGCGTTGGTAGGTATCGAATTAGCAATTCGCGGGCATTTGAGTCCCGGTGGTGGTTTTGCTGCCGGTGTAGCGGGGGGAACTGCGATCGGGCTAATTGCAATTACCTCATCGCCACAGTGGATGGAAGAAATCTACCACCGCTGGCACGCTGCGACTTGGGAGAAGATTTCGGTGCTGGTTTTTATTGTATTATCAGTGATCACGCTGTCAGGATATGAGTTGCCACATGGAGAGTTAGGCACGCTTTTGAGCGGGGGAATTCTCCCCTTACTGAATGTCCTAGTTGCAGTCAAAGTCGCATTAGGATCGTGGGCGGTGATGTTGGTGTTTATTCGTTATCGCGGATTGTTGTGACAGATTTGAGTCCGCACTTAAATCCATTGGCATCGGGATAGTAAATAACAGTTAACTGTTAACGGTTAACTGTTAACTGTTGTTATATTCCCCATCAAGCAATTGCTGCATTTATTGTTCTACCTACTTACTTTTGGGCAACAATTGATTTAGCGCACCACACAAGTATTTCTTCACAGTGTCCCTACTTGCACCAACGCCACTGGGAATCGTAAAAATCATTTCGACAGTTAATAGAGTTCCATCCGCTGAGGCAAAAACATCGATCGGCAAAGCACGCTGAAATGCTGTGGCGGGATTTTCGGCTTTCATGACACCTGCACTCACATCGGTGCTGATAGTTCTGATGCTCTCGCGGGCTAAAATGGGTCGCAATTGGGAAAATGCTCTTTCTATCGATAATCCCTCAACTTCAACACGGGCAGAAAAGGCGGCACCATTGAAAAAGTCACCCTTTTTTTGAAAGCTTTCCTCGCAGGTTGTGGCAACTGCGGGGGTGGCGAAACACATAAGAGCTAGAGTCAAGAGGAGCGATCGCATATTAGCTAAAGAATGAAGAATGAAACAATCATCAAAACAATGATGCACCATCATCGGATTGTTTGGCAAGAGATGGAAGTATCTTCTAGGCAACTACAATTTGCTGAGTACCAACAAACTCTGGATTGAAAGCTGGATTATCATCTTCCAACAGCATCTCGATTACTTCACACAGGTTCGCTTGTAGCTCGTCTAAAGTTTCTGCATGAAATAACCATTACAACTGAGATAGCAACCTGTCCTACTCTGCGTGTGAACCAACCCAAAACCAGATCACAGTATCTCCATCCAATTGACCAACGGCTCGATAGTTGTTGCTGATTCTAGCAGAGTAGATTGGTAACTGTGGATGCACTTTTTTGAAACGCAAACTTGGATAACTTGGGTTTTCCTGGAACTGGCGATATGCCTCGCGTGTCTGATCTTGAACTTGTTTTGGCAGATTAGCAAAAGATTTACGAAATTAGGCTGTAGTACGCGACTTCACAATGTTTCTGGATCGAGTTCTTGGGTTTTACCTGCGCGATACTCAGCCATTGCATTCGCTGCAAGTTTGGCAAGAGCATCGGGAGAACTCGCAAATGCTCGCTCCCATCTTAGATCGTCTTGAAGTTCTTCCAAAATCATTGAGGCGATCCTCTTCGAGGGCTTCGCTAACGCATCTTGCTCACTTGCAGGCAAGGTTTTCAACTTAGCGATCACGCGCTCCAGTAACTCAGTCATGGCTAGCACACTCTTAGAATCAAAATGGCATCTTATCTATTATCGCTTCTTTCTGGCAAGTTGAGTGAATCACAAATTGCGAAAGTGCGATCGTCCTTGCCAAAAATAGCAATCTTCGCAGAACAATAACGCTAGAAACTAAAAGGGCGATCGACAAATCTGGTAATTTTGAAGTATTGGGTTTTGCGATCGAGGCACGATCGGTTCCTAAAAATTCTCAACTCCACCTTCTAGTTCATCCAAGTCATCTGCGGTTAAGGGCGATCGAGCACTATGGCGGACGTACAACACATAAACCGTAGTATCTCGAATCGCAAACAAGACTCGGTAAATGTTTTTAGATTTACCATAAAGCAACTGTCGAACTTCTTCAGGAAAAATCTCGCTTTCAATTGCTAGACTACAGCGCCGAGGTTTTTCTTGGAGTGTTGCGATTTCATTCATCAAGCCTCGAAACCAGCGATCGGCAAAATCGGGATTTCGCTCCCGATACCAGCGGTAGGTTTGCTCAATCTCAGAAGATGCAATCGACGTAATTTCAACCTGAAATGTCATATTTCTGCTGCATTTCTAGGACAAAATTTTCGATGGGACGAGTCTGTCCTGCGTTAAGTTCCTCGAAACCTTGCTGAATACCTGCAATTGTTTCCAATTGATCGATCAATTGGCGCAGTTTAATTGGATCGATTTTGTTTGGATCGAGAAAGGTGACGAGAACTTGAGAGCGATCGCTAACATCTTGCGGTAGCGAGGCTAGCTGAATCTGCCCATTCTGATAAATGCCTTCGATTGTTTTTAGCATGAGTTGCAGTTTGTTTAGTATTCGCTTCTATTCTAGCAAGTATAGAAACAATAACAATTAAGGGTAAAGACTAAAAAGGCGATCGTATTGAATGGAAGGCTGTTATTGCAAATCTTCCTCCGTAATCCCAGCATCCTTGAGAATACTTCTTAAGGTTCCAGTAGGTAAGTCTCTATTGCCATGCACAGGAATAGAGAGAATAACTGCAACATCCTCTTTTGCGTAGATATGATGGCTACCAGTAATTCTTTTTAGCTCCCAACCATATCGCTCAACAATTTTGCAGAGTGCTTTGCCAGAAACAGATTTCATAGAGATAACTCAATTAACTGTTTATCGGGTGCAAGTTCATTTTGTTGGCTGGCGACTTCCAGCCAACCCTGAACAGCATCTTCAAGCATCTCTAACAACTGTTCATAACTCTCTCCCCATGTGTGACAACCAGGAAGTGCTGGAACTGAGCCGCACCATACGCCATCTTCTTGCCAGATAATCGCTTTAATCTTCATGAGCAATCTCTAATAGCTATTTGCTAAAGATTTTAGCGCATCGCTTCAAAACTTGCGATGGCGCGATCGACCCACTGGTAATTTTGAAGTATTGGGTTTTGCGATCGAAGCAGGATGAGTTCCTGAAAATTCTCAACTCCACCTTCAACGACCTCGATACAGTCGGCCTACAACGGGCTTGTTATATCAACTCCGAGCAATTGCATAATTTAATTGAACTCACAAGTTATTTGATTGCCAAGATTCAGCGTTTCATGAACTTTTTCTTTCAGCTTATTGAAGTTCATAGAGCATTTTTTATTTCGATTAATTAACTTTATCCCTTCTAATTCGGTCGTTTTTTGACTAGCCATTGTATCAAAGTGCAACCCACCATATTTGGGTTTTGACTCAAAAGGTTGAATTGGAGATTTCATCAAGGCAAGTAGACTTTTGCATCTACTCTCAATATCATCCAATTGGTGGTAAAATTTTTGAATTTTTGACATTAACTCTCTACTTCTAGCAAGAAGTAAACGAGACGAGATATCTCGCCATACGCCGCGATTTTGACTAAAGCATGATTGCCATTTTTCCGATAAATCATATTGATTTTGATTAAGAAGTTCCTGAAGTAAGTTGCAGTCTTGCTCTATTTCAAAGCTCAAGAGACAATGAATAGATGCAACCTTCTCACTTATAGATTTCTCTTCATTGCTAAATATCTGTTCCCAACCAGGATAACACTTCTTGAGCAAATCACGATTATTGGGATCTGCCAAGTCATTGCATATATCTTCCCAAAACACTATAGAGACAGCGAACTTATTTTCTAATCCACGCTCTTCATTTAAAGACCGGACCAAATCTTGAAGCTTTGTATCTCTTGATGCCGTAGTTGCAATAATGTACTCACTGAGTGGAGATGAAAAGCATTCTGCTTTGACAATCTCTTCCTTGATTATTTGCTGGTTTAGCTTGTTATCCTCATATCTTTTACACTGAACACCTATATACTTGCCGGAACTGTTTTGCCGACCATAAATATCAATACCATTTTGTGCCTGTCCACTTCTGCCATATCTCTGTGCATGATTGTCGTGCCATTTTCGTTTATAAATTTCCCATGTAATATCCTCAAATTCATCCCAAGATTTAGGTTTTGGTAAATCACTTGTGGAAGGTGTCGGCATGGCTGCTAATGTAATGTTTTTAACAGAAACTGCACTATGATAGCACAACCACCAAATAATTCAGTTTCGATCGCCCCACCGAAAAAAAAAATAGAAAACCCCCAAACCCTATCTTTAAAATGGTTTGGGGGTTTCCTTTTTAAATCCAGTTTAAATTACAACTTGCTCGGCTCGATCGCAGGTGCGCGCAAAGACACCGTTTTATCAGCAGCAGCCTTAGCCACCAACGAAGGCACAGAATCACGCAATCTTGCAGTCAACTGAACAGTCGTCGCATCGTAAACCTGAGTCAGCATCTTCGGATACAAACCAATGCCAATAATCGGCACCAACAGCGCAGCAATGATAAACACTTCTCGCGGTTCCGCATCCACCAATTCTTCGTGTTCCACCAATTCCTTATTTTCAGAACCGTAGAAAATCTCACGCAGCATTGACAGTAGATAAATCGGAGTCAAAATCACCCCGAAAGCAGCGAGAAATATCACGCAAACCTTAAACGTGGGATTGTAAGCATCGCTCGTTGCAAAACCTACAAATACCATCAATTCTGCTACAAAACCGCTCATTCCCGGCAAAGCTAAAGAAGCCATAGAGCAAGTAGTCCACATGGCGAAAACCTTACGCATTTTCTGCCCGACACCGCCCATTTCGTCGAGCATGAGGGTGTGTGTGCGATCGTAAGTGCAACCTACCATGAAGAACAAACTCGCCCCGATTAAACCGTGGGAAACCATTTGCAGCATTGCACCACTGGTTCCCAAATCGGTAAACGAAGCTATCCCAATTAGCACAAAGCCCATGTGCGAAATCGAAGAATAAGCAATTTTCCGCTTCAAATTGCGCTGAGCAAAAGAAGTTAAGGCGGCGTAAACAATGTTTACCACACCCAAAATTACTAACAGCGGTGCGAAGGTAGCGTGAGCATCGGGGAGCATTCCCGCATTCATCCGCAATAAAGCGTAGCCACCCATTTTTAGCAGAATTCCTGCTAGCAACATATGGGCTGGTGCGGTGGCTTCCCCGTGAGCATCCGGGAGCCAAGTATGCAACGGAAAAATCGGCAGTTTTACGCCGTAAGCGATTAAGAAACCTGTGTACAGTAGCAATTCTATATTGGTACTGTAATCTTTGGCTGCGATCGCCCGCATATCAAAAGTCACCGTATCGCCATAAAACGCCATCGTCAGCGCACCAACCAAAATAAACAGCGAACCGCCCGCCGTGTAAAGGATAAACTTAGTGGCTGCGTAGAGGCGCTTCTTGCCACCCCAGATGGACAAAATTAGGTAAATGGGCACTAATTCCAATTCCCAAACCAGGAAAAACAGCAACATATCCTGCACGGCAAAAACTGCTATTTGGCCGCCGTACATTGTCAACATCAAAAAGTAAAATAGCTTTGGTTTAAGAGTAACCGGCCAAGCCGCTAAGGTAGCTAAAGTAGTAATAAAACCAGTCAACAAAATCAGTGGCATTGACAAACCATC
Organism: filamentous cyanobacterium Phorm 6; assembly: GCA_003003725.1. GTDB lineage: Bacteria > Cyanobacteriota > Cyanobacteriia > Cyanobacteriales > Microcoleaceae > Microcoleus. The sequence continues at coordinate 18,968 of PVWI01000072.1, forward strand.
AGCACCCACCGACCAATTCAAATCCAGTTGCTCCACCCAAGTATAACTTTCTACCAGTTGCAATCCCGGATTGCTGAAGTCGTACTGAGTGTAAAAAGCGTAAACAAGTAGAGCAAAATCAATCAAACCGACAATCAATGCATACCACCGCACCGTCTTGCCATCCTTATCGGGAATCAAAGGAATCAGCAAAGCCGCAGCAATAGGAAACAGGATTGTTGTGGTTAACCAGGGAAAGTTAGCTGTATCCATTGCGTTTTAAAATAGACCATCAACTATTAGGTTTAAACATATTTTGGCACTTTTCGGTCAAATTTTATACTTTCTTTATACTTTTTGGTAATTCGGAATGGTAATTCGGAATTGTAATTGGTAATTGATATCACTCATCTGCGTGAATCTGCGTGAATCTGCCTCTATCTGCGGTTAGAAAAAAGAGATTTTTGCAACCGCAGATGACAATGGATGGACGCAGATGAACGCAGATCAAAAAAGAGAGGTATGAAGCATTCCGAATTCCTCTAATTCATCTGCGTTCATCTGCGTTTATCTGCCTGTATCTGCGGTTAGAAAAAGAGGATTTTGCAACCGCAGATGACAATGGATGGACGCAGATGAACGCAGATGAATAGAAGAAAGAAATGTTTCTAACTGATTCCAGAAACGATCGCAAAACCCAGAACTGCGACAAACACGATCAAGGCGTAAAATTGAGCGCGACCGCTTTCAATGTATTTCAAGGCTTCGCCTGTTACCAAGGCGAGAAAACCTGTCAAATTAACCACACCATCGACAACTCGCAAATCCACTTCCATGACTTGCCGCGCTAAACGGCGACTGCCTTTGACGAAGAGAACTTCGTTGATGTCGTCGAGATACCACTTGTTGAGGGAGAATTCGTAAAGTGGTTTGATTTTTTGGGCGATCGCATTTGCATCAATTTTCCGGCTCAAATACATCAGCGAAGCCAAAGTAATGCCCAACAAAGCAATACCTACAGAGCTCCCACCCATGATCAGAAATTCCGTCAAATCGAACTCGGCAGCGTGTGCCAATACTTCTTCCAGAGATTCCCCTGGCGCACGGACAAACTGCTCGAAATAATTGGCAAACGGCGTACCGAGAAAACCGATAAACACAGAAGGTACTGCCAACAACACTAACGGCAAAGCCATTGTCAGCGGAGATTCGTGAGGGAAATGGTCGTGTTCATCGTGACTTTCGCCAGTAGTGGCCAATTCCTTAATGTTCATTGCTCCAGGGCCGAAGACCAAACCTGGTTGCAGAAGTTGTTGCTTGATGGCGTTGTCATTGCCCCGGAATTCGCCCTCAAAGGTGCTGAAATACATCCGAAACATATAAAACGCGGTCATCCCGGCTGTCACCCAACTCACAGCCCACAGAGCGGGATTTGCTTGAAAAGCTTGGGCAAGAATTTCGTCTTTTGACCAAAAACCGGCAAAGGGCGGAATGCCGCAGATTGCTAAATTGCCAATCAAAAAGCAAGTTGAGGTAATCGGCATATATTTCCGTAAACCGCCCATGACTCTCATGTCTTGAGCGAGTGCGGGGTTGTGGCCGACGACATCTTCCATGCTGTGAATGACTGAACCGGAACACAGGAACAGCATTGCTTTGAAGTAAGCGTGTGTCATCAAGTGGAACAGTCCGGCGCTATAAGCACCGATGCCCATTGCCATTACCATGTAGCCCAATTGGGAGATGGTGGAGTAGGCGAGGCCTTTTTTGATGTCATTTTGCGTAATTGCGATCGAAGCACCCATAAATGCTGTAAAACAGCCCGTACAGGCGATCAAATTCATGACGACTGGCAGCCCTTCAAACACTGGGTACATCCGAGCAATCAGGAATACGCCGGCGGCTACCATTGTCGCGGCGTGGATCAGCGCGGAAATCGGTGTCGGGCCTTCCATTGCGTCTGGTAGCCAGACGTGGAGGGGGAATTGAGCTGATTTGGCGGCTGGCCCCAAAAATATCAGGACTCCGAAGATTGTGGCTAGAGTGGCGCTGAGAGCTCCTGATTCGACTAGGGAGTGCAGGCGATCGCCCATCACCTCAAATTCAAAGCTGCCGGTGGCCCAGTAAATGCCGAGGATACCTAGCAGCAAGCCGAAGTCGCCGACGCGGTTGGTGACAAAAGCTTTTTGGCAAGCGTCAGCAGCGGGTTTGCGATCGTACCAAAATCCGACTAGCAGGTATGAACACATACCTACGAGTTCCCAGAAAATGTAAACCTGAACGATGTTTGGGCTGAGGACTAGACCTAGCATTGAGGCGCTGAAGATGCTCAGGTAGGCGTAAAAACGCACGTACCCGTCATCGTGTGCCATGTACCCGTCGGTATAAATCATCACCAAAAAGGCGACCGTGGTGACGATCGCCAACATGACCGATGTCAGGGGGTCGATGATATAGCCCATGTTCAGCGAGAAGTCGCCAGCAGAGGCCCACTGAATAGTTCGGGTGTAGGGTGCGTGGCCTTGAATTTGACTCCACAGCAATGCAAAAGACATTACCATTGACCCTCCCAGCGTGGAGACGATTAAAATCGCATTCGCTTGTCGGAGTTTGTTGGTTGCCTGGTTAAAGGTGATTAAGCCTAGACCTACTAGCATTGCGCCTGCTAGTGGCAGGACTGGAATTAGCCAAGCGTATTGATAAAGCAGTTCCATGACTGATATGTTGTTTAAAGTTTCTACTAGATATTGCCAAAACTGTAAACAATTGTGACACAAGCCTGCGCGACTGGCAGAAATACTTGTTCTAATTCTCAATATCGGACGTATGGTTTCAACCGCGAGCGTCTTATTTAAATCTACGCCAAAAGATAGATAGACAAATGTCGCAGTCCTGTGTATCCAAGACTGCGACATTGATTTTGGATCGGATGCCCGATCGACAAATGGGGAATTTATTCTGGCTTCTAGATCAAATCCGAATATCTGCTACACAAGAGCCGAATACCTTGGAACCGTTACCTGTTGAGAATTTCCTGCGGTTGCAGCCTTTGAGTTTGGGCAGACAGCCCAGAGGTAGATAGCATCCAGGAGTCTAGAGTCCGCCGCAGTTCTTCGCGCCCTTGATATTCTTCAAATCGGAATCGAACTTTGTCGCCCTCAAACAAAATCAGCGTTGGCAGACTTGTGAGGCGATAAGTGTTGGCTAATTTGAAACTTTGATCGGCATTCACCCCTAGAAGCTTGACTTTACCCGCCCACTGTGAACTAAATGTTGTGAGCGTGGGGTCGATCGCGCGGCACAAACCGCACCAAGGGGCCCAAAAGTGAACTAAAACGGGGGTAGAGGCTTGAAATACCTCTTGTGCAAAAGTGCGTTCGCTAACCGACAACACCATGATCCCTCAAAATTTAATAATTTTTTTCTATCCTAGGGATCATGCTACCAGTATATGTTCCTAGTGACACGCATCAAAAATGGATGAATTTTCCACAGCAGACCTGTAAAAATGACTACACCTAGATAGGAAGGGCGCAGAAACTCAAGCAAATCAAGGGTTTGACGTTTTTGCAGGATTGCCAAAAAAGGAATAATTGAGGTTCGAGATTTGATGGTTTCAAAGGATTCGCCAAAACGAGCCTGAAGCCGACTGTCGCCGTGCCACACTCCGAACAGGTGGTGAAGTACCAAACCGATGGAAGTGACGAGGGTAAAGCTAGTGCCAATCCACAGGGTGTGGGCGACGCACCAAATCACCTGTCCCACCATTTGCGGGTGACGGGTGATGCGGATGATACCTGCTTCGTAGAGGTGAACTTCGGGCTTTTGGATGGCGGCAATTTCTAGGAGGTTGAAAGTTGCTGGGTACAAAAATAGGAAGGAAATTGCCGAGAGTATCCAAACTAGGGGTTTGACTGCGGCCACACCTTGTACTTGCCAAAGCTGTATACCGTCGTAGCGGTGATTGAAAAAGTAGATCACCAGAATGACTGCTAGGGGTAAACTGACAAGGGCAAACAATACGCGGTAAAGTCTTGCTCCGATTAGCTTTTCAGCTTTGGGGCGAAGGGCTGCTAAACCGCTATGGGCGATCGCAAAACTCAGTAAAAGTCCGAGAATAATTAAGTGGGAGTCGAGCGCCAAGTCGATCGTCATTGTAAATATTAAGAAAAGTTATTGATTCGAGGCCAAATTGTGTCACAAAGTATCTATGGGAGCATTTAGCGGTTATCAGTCATCAGTCATCAGTCATTAGTCATCAGTCATTAGTCATTAGCACTCGGTCAACTCCCAGCAGCAGACAAATGACAACTGCTTTCTTGACAACTGCCCGCTGCCCACTGCTTTCTTGACAACTGCTTCCTTGACAACTGACAACTGACAACCGTCAACTGACAACTGCTTCCTTGACAACTGACAACCGTCAACTGACAACTGACAACTGACAACTGACAATTGACAATTAGATATATGTCTGACCTTCCTTTCACTTTAGACCAGTTACGCATTCTCAAGGCGATCGCCTCTGAAGGAAGCTTCAAACGCGCCGCCGACAGCCTCTATGTATCCCAGCCAGCAGTTAGCTTGCAGGTGCAAAACTTAGAGAGACAGTTGAACGTGCCACTGTTTGACAGGGGGGGGCGCAGGGCTCAACTCACCGAAGCCGGACACCTGCTGCTGAGCTATGGCGAGAAAATTTTATCGCTTTGTCAAGAAACTTGTCGAGCTCTGGAAGATTTGCAAAATCTCCAAGGCGGTACTTTGATCGTGGGGGCTTCTCAAACGACGGGGACGTATTTGCTACCCCGAATGATCGGGATGTTTCGGCAAAAGTACCCAGATGTGGCAGTACAGCTTCATGTTCACTCGACGCGCCGCACGGCGTGGAGTGTGGCCAATGGGCAAATAGATTTGGCAATTGTGGGCGGAGAAATCCCTACCGAACTTGTAGAAGCTTTAGAAATTGTTCCTTACGCTGAGGACGAACTGGCTTTGATTCTGCCTCCGTCTCACCCGATGGTACAACAAGAAAGTATCCAAAAAGAAGACCTTTATAAATTGCAGTTTATATCCCTGGATTCCCAGTCTACAATCCGCAAAGTAATCGATCAGGTGTTGACTCGCTGCGGCATTGACACGCGCCGCCTAAAAATCGAGATGGAACTAAATTCGATCGAAGCAATTAAAAATGCCGTTCAGGCGGGGCTGGGTGCTGCTTTTGTGTCGGTTTCGGCGATCGAAAAAGAGTTGCTGATGGGTGTTCTGCACAAATCTAAAATGGACGAAGTTTTGGTAACTCGGATTTTGTCGCTGATTTACAACCCCAACCGCTACCGTTCTAAAGCGGCAGAGGCTTTCAGCAATGAAATTTTGCCAACCTTTGCTACTTATTCGACTATTCAGGACAAGAAAGAACTCCCGGCGATCGATTTGGGACTCATAGAAATAGTAACTCCCAACTCGGCGGGAAGTTAATTTCTTAGGTCGCTGGCAGTTAGCAGTTCGCGGTTAGTTGAGAAATTGGAATCTGATTTAACAATCACTTTTTCTTCCTTTTTCCCTCTTCCTTCTTCCCTCTTCCTTCTTCCTTCTTCCTTCTTCCTTCTTCCCTCTTCCTTTTTCCCTCTTCCTTTTTCCCTCTTCCTTTTTCCCTCTTCCTTCTTCCCTCTTCCTTCTTCCCTCTTCCTTCTTCCTTCTTCCTTCTTCCTTCTTC
>PVWI01000330.1 GCA_003003725.1 filamentous cyanobacterium Phorm 6
GATTCCCGATTCCCGATTCCCGATTCCCGATTCCCGATTCCCGATTCCCGATTCCCGATTCCCGATTCCCGATTCCCGATTCCCGATTCCCGATTCCCGATTCCCGATTCCCCAGTTCGCTTATGAAAATATCTAAGTACGATTTTTTTTTCTATTCCTGCTGGCTGCTTTCATTATTTGCAGTAGCAAGATGTACCTCTAAACCTCAAAAAAAAGTTGTCATCTGCTCAAAAGACTTTACCGAACAAGTCATCCTCGCAGAAATGTTAGCACGACATATCGAAGCTAAAACTGATATCAAGGTAGAACGAGAATTGAATCTCGGAGGCTCGCTTTGCCATCAATCTCTAACAACAGGTAACATCGATTTGTACGTCGAGTACACGGGTACTGCTTACGCCAATCTGCTCAAACAAAAGCCGATTTCTGACCCAAAAAAAGTTTTCGATTATCTCAAGCAAGAGTATCCCAAACAGTTTAACGCAGAATGGATGGAACCGCTGGGATTTGAGAACAGTTTTGCGATTATCGTGCGGGGAGATGATGCTAAAAAACTCAATTTACAAACTCTCTCTCAATTGGGAAAAGCTGCACCGAAACTGCGGGCTGCTTTCGGGCCAGAGTTTAAAGAGAGAGAAGATGGATTTCCCGGATTAGCTAAAACTTATGGGATTAAATTTCGAGAAGAACCGAAGGAATTATTATTAGGATTGCTCTATCAAGCGCTGGAACAAAAAGAGGTAGATGTGATTGCTGGAAGTACAACCGACGGTTTGATTCAAAGCTTGGGTTTGGTAGTGCTGAAAGATGATAAGAAGTATTTTCCGCCCTACGAAGCAGTGCCGGTTGTGCGATCGCAAATTTTGGAGAAATACCCAGAATTGCGTCCTGTACTCGCCGAATTGGGCGGCAAAATCTCTGAAAAAGATATGCGTCAACTCAACTATCAAGTTGATAAGCAACAGCAGGAAGCGGGACAAGTGGCGCAGGAGTTTTTGCAGCAAAAGTTGGGCGATTCAAAGCCTGTCGTTCCCGCGAAGTAAAGGGTTTAAATTTTAGTAGATTCCCGCGTCAGCCTACTTTTCTTTCGTTGCCGGCACAGCAGCTTTTATTGCTTCAATCTGAGACTCGGCAACTTCAACTGTAATTGCTTCAACATTGAAACCCTCTAAGCTATAACCATCTTCTTCACCTTCAGGCATCGGGTAATGTTCAACAATAGTTGCTATAGCACCTTTTTTTAGACCATACTTAGGGATATCTTCTCGCAATGCTACCTGTGAAAACAGTTCAAATTTCATGGGGCTTAACCTCTTGTCAGCAAGTGGTAATATCAATTCTGGCTGCGCCGGAATGATATAGAGGAGACGGCAGTGCCGTTTCTTGCGCCGCGATCAATTGTAGGGAAACGGCACTGCCGTCTCCTGATTTCGGTAATATTAATAATTCCGATGCTACCGGATTTGATATTAATTGTAGGGAAACGGCACTGCTGTTTGCCTACAATTAATCGGGCGATAGTTACATTTCTCGCGAGTACGATCGATTATTTTAGGGTAGGGAAACGGCATTGCCGTCTCCTCCGTTACTTAAGTCCCTTCGCTCAGCCTGCGCAAATTCAAAATATCGCTCATATTTTTAATCTGCATACAAGTCCGCTCAAACTGTTGTTTATCCTGGATATCCATGCACAAGTCAATTAATGCCGGCAATCCAGGATATGTTTTGACTTGGGCGCTGCGGACGTTCACTTTGTTGTCCTTCAAATGCGATAATACATCATTGAGAACTCCGACTCGATCGAGGGCTTCAATTTGAATGTTAACCGGATAAGTATTGGGGCGAGATTCATTGCGGTTGCTGGAATTCCAACTCACAGGAACTAACTTATCTCCAGGCACATTCTCAACATTTGAACATCCTTGCCGGTGAATCGAAATTCCGCGCAGGCGAGTCACAACTCCAATAATTGGTTCTCCGGGGATGGGACAGCAACAGCCTGCTAAATGATACAACAATCCTTCTACACCTGCGATCGGCGATTTGCTCGGAGATGAACTAGGTGCGGGTTTCGGTGCCGTCGATGCAGGTATTTGGATGGGTATTTCCTGGATTCCTGCGGGTGCAGCTTCAATTTTTTGCTGCACTTTTACTAAATCTCGCAGTCGATTTACTACGAGATTTAGGGTGACTTCGCCGTAGCCCAAACCTGCGATTAAATCTTCGACACTATGGTAGTTGCACCGCTGAGCTACCGATTGCATGGGTTCAGATTTTAGCAAGGATTCTAAGCCGTTTTTACCTAATTCTTTTTCCAGTAATTCCCGCCCGCGAGCGAGATTTTCATCTCGGTGCGATCGCTTCAACCACTGCCGAATTCGGTTTTTTGCTCCGTTTGTCTTGACAAAATTCAGCCAGTCGGAGCTCGGATGGCCGTTTTTTTGGTTCAAGATTTCTACAATGTCGCCATTCTTTAAAACCTTGTCTAGTGTCACCATTCGCCCGTTGACTCTCGCACCGGTGCAGCGATTGCCAATTTCTGTGTGAATGCGGTAAGCAAAATCTACGGGAGTTGAGCCACTGTTGAGTGCAATCACGTCTCCGTTAGGAGTGAAAACATAGATATCTTCGTCGAATAAGTTGTCTTTAATACTTTGTAAATATTCGCGATCGTCTTTGAGGTCGGTTTGCCATTCTAGCAGTTGTCGCAGCCATGTAAATTTTTCGTCGTCGCCGGTAACTGTGGTGTTAGAACCGCCGGTTTCTTTGTATTTCCAGTGGGCGGCAATGCCGTATTCTGCAATGTGGTGCATTGCTACGGTGCGAATTTGTACTTCGATGGGGCGGCCGCTGGTGCCGATGACTCCGGTGTGCAAAGATTGATAGCGGTTGGCTTTTGGTAAACCGATATAGTCTTTGAAGCGGCCGGGGATCGGGCAGAATGAATCGTGGACGATCGCCAAAGCCCGATAACAGTCATCATTAGTTTCTACTATGATCCGCACCGCAGCCATGTCGTAGACTTGGTTAAACCCTTTTTGGCGGCGGTGCATCTTCCCATAAATCCCGTACAAATGTTTGGGACGGCCGCTGACTTCGTAGCATTTAATGCCTAAATTGTCAAGTCTTTCTCGCAAACTATCTGTGACTTCTGCGAGTTGAGTTTCTCGATCGCCCCGCTTGACTGCCACCAAGTCCTGAATTTCGCGGTAAGCTTCCGGTTCCAGGTATTTAAACGCTAAATCTTCCAATTCCCACTTGAAGCGCCCGATACCCAAACGGTTCGCCAGAGGAGCAAATATCTCTCGGGTTTCTAGAGCAATACTGCGCTGCTTTTCTTCGGACAAATGCTCCAAAGTCCTCATGTTGTGCAGCCTATCTGCCAGTTTCACGACAATGACGCGAATATCTTTAGCCATTGCGAGGAACATTCGGCGGAAATTTTCGGCAAGGCGCTCTGTTTTGCTGGAAAAATTAAACTTAGAAAGCTTGGTGACACCTTCAACCAACTGTCGCACTTCCGCGCCGAACCGCTGTTCTATTTCTTCGAGAGTAATATCTGTATCTTCCACAATGTCGTGGAGGAAACCCGCGGCAATCATGACGCTGTTTCCGCCCATATACCTGAGTATTCCAGCGACAGCTACCGGATGGCAAATGTAAGGTTCTCCAGATTTGCGGTATTGTCCTTCGTGCAAGTCGCGGGCAAATTCAAAGGCGCGACAAATTAAGCTGTTGTCAGTCAGGCAATTCGGGTTAGGGGCCAGATCCGGCTGCGGCGATCGACAATTTAGGCATTCTTGCAGCCAATCGGGAACTACAGTAGGATCGATCGAGGGAGTTAGAGTGTTCGCGTTCATGGGGTACACCTTTAAAACTTAGAAATACAAATTTAAAAGCCGGTTTTCGGTTCAATTGCAGAAATTCTGTGTCTAGATATACTAAACTAATTAACACTCACAATTTGCAATTGAAAAAAATAGTCGATTTTTTTATCAACTATACCTATTCAATTCCGAATCCTTCCCCTTCGCAGGGAAGAAAAAATAGTGACACTCTTGTCGCGGCGCCGGAGCGCAGATCCGGTAAACTAAGAATGTTTGGGCAGTTGCAGTTGCACGCTCCGGCACAGACATCAAAACAGGCAACGCGATCGCTCAAAACAGCAGCCCGAGAAAGCCGATCGAGAAATTTTCTCAATAAACGGGGAATTGCTGCCAAAGTCTGCGGCTTCCTTGAATAGGAGCAAACTTTAAGCAAGAATCTACTTTGATTATAAATACAAATTTGTTTACAAAATCATGGTATTGTCCGAAGACCGCCGCCAGTGCTACCAAGAATTACAGCAAGCACTAGAACACCTACAAAGAACCGCTGCACAGGATAATCTGGATCGGGCCGCGCTGGCGATCGAATACAGAAAAGTGCAACAATTTTTCGGAAACCAAATTATGAGAGCCCACAGCGGTGAGTTAGACGCCTCAGAAGCACCCCCAGAGCAGTCCTATCTGACGGAAATACACAAGCAACTGCGGATATTGGGGACAGACCTTACGTTTTTGCAAGCGTCACGCCAGCCAGCGACAGCATCCGCAAGGCAAACTGCGGCGGTGGCGCGGCTTAACACGCTAATTGGCTACTGCGGTGCGCTGCTGCAAAAAAATTCTGATTCTTCGGGGCCGGCCCAGATACAGAATTAATAATTGAATTTACAGGGAACTAAGAAGGTAAGGAGAAATAAAGCGGTGGAATGTCCAAAATGCAAACATCCCAACTTAGAAGGCGGCACTTTAGCTGGCAGTATGTCGGTGCAGTGGTGTCCCAACTGTTACGGTATCTGGATTCCCGGCAGAGAATACGAAGCTTGGCAGAAAGAACACAGCCAATGGTACAACAAATCCGAGAAGCCACAGGCGACAGGGACTCTCGGCATAGAATTCACGCCGTCTCCCTACGACAGCAAAGCAGCACTGTGTCCCGAAGACGGTCACTATTTGTCCCGGGCGAAAGTTCCCTTTAGCAGAGTGCCGTTTTACATAGAGCGCTGTATGCTGTGCGGGGGAATTTGGTGCGATAACGGCGAGTGGGATATTCTCGAAAGTCTGGGATTCCACACCGAGATTGACAAGATGTTTTCTCCCAACTGGCAAGCCAAGGCCCGTGTGCAAGAACTCGCCGCTCGGGAACGTCAAGTGCTGACGGAGAAGCTGGGCCCGGATATCGCCGGATATGTGTTGGAACTTGCGGAAGTTTTAGCAGACCATCCCCACGCTGATTGTGCGGCAACTTACATACTGCGGAGAGCTGAGTTGAAGCGAAGGGAAATTTAGTCAGTTATTAGTTGACAGTTGACGGTTGACTGTTAACGGTTGACTGTTGACTGTTGTTAGTAAGCGGTTGGTCGGTTAATGATGTAGTGATAAAATCTTTGTTTGTAGCAATTTCTATTGGTATTTACAAACAGCATATCGGTCTCTTGCCAATAACTAATAAGTCCTGAACAATACTAATAACTAACAACTAACCGTCAGTATATTGATCAAGAACAACAGACAACAGTTAACAGACAACAGACAACAGTTAACAGTTAACTGTTGTCTGTCAACTGTTAACAGTTAACTGTTGACAGACAACAGACAACAGACTAAGGACTAATGACTAATGACTAATGACTATTCTTTGTTTTCCGTTGAAAATCTGCGAGTAGCTTATCCTCAGCGGCGGGGCCAATCCGGTTGGGCCGTTGACGGGGTTTCCCTGACGCTGCAACCGGGGGAAAAGCTGGGATTAGTTGGGGAGTCGGGCTGCGGTAAGTCAACTTTGGGACGGGCGGCGATGCGGTTGTTGCCGGATTCGACGCTGATTGAGGGGCGAGTTGGTTTTGAGGGTGAGTCGGTGTTTGAGATGAATGCTTCGCGGCTGAGACGGTTTCGGGGCGAAGCTGTGGCGTTGATTTTTCAAGATCCGATGACTCGTCTCGATCCTTTGATGACTGTTGGGGAACACTGTATCGAGACTTTGCAGGCTCACAGACCGAATTTGAATCGCCAGCTTGCTAAGAAACGGGCGATCGAGATTTTGGAAGCTGTGAAAATTCCCGCCTCTCGCTGGTCGCAATTTCCCCACGAATTTAGCGGCGGAATGCGGCAAAGAGTAGCGATTGCTTTGGCTCTTTTGCTCGATCCGAAGTTAATTGTGGCGGACGAACCGACGACAAGTTTGGATGTAACTGTCGCCGCGCAGATTATGC
>PVWI01000331.1 GCA_003003725.1 filamentous cyanobacterium Phorm 6
GTATTTATTGGGGATGGTTTGGGTGTTTATGGGGAAGAATAAGTCGGTAAATATATCAACTTCTTGTTAAAATATAAAATTCAAAATCCCATGATACAAGTAATCGGCATCGACTTAGGTGGCACCGCCATTAAACTCGGTAGATTTAGCGAAGACGGCATTTGTCACCAATCCTTAACAGTCCCAACTCCTCAACCCGCTACGCCAGAAGCCGTTTTAGCTGCCATCACCGATGCTATTTTACAACTTAATTCACAAGAAAATGCTGTAGGGGCGATCGGCATTGGCACACCAGGCCCCGCAGACGCCGCCGGCAGAATAGCCAGAGTAGCAATTAACCTCAAAAACTGGCACAACGTCCCCCTAGCTGACTGGTTGGAAGCCAAAACCGGACTACCGACAATATTAGCAAATGATGCCAACTGTGCCGGATTAGGAGAAGCTTGGTTAGGTGCAGGAAAACACTTTAAAAACCTAATATTAATGACTTTAGGAACAGGAGTAGGCGGTGCAGTTATCCTAGACGGCAAACTATTTTTAGGCCATCAAGGTGCGGCCGGAGAACTCGGATTAATTGCCATAAATCCCGACGGCCCAGAGTGCAATAGCGGCAATCGCGGTTCCTTAGAACAATACGTTTCGGTGCAAGCAATTCGCCGCGAAACGGGTTTTGAGCCCCTAGAATTAGCAAATTTAGCCCAGTCTGGAGATGCAAAAGCTTTAGAATATTGGCACAATTATGGGCGCTATCTCGGTATCGGTTTAGCAAGTCTCATTTATGTTTTAACGCCGGAAGCTATTATTATCGGTGGCGGCATTAGTGCCGGTGCAGAGTTTTTCTTGCCCGCAGTTCGAGCAGAAATTGAGCGGCGCGTACTTCCGAGTTCTCGCGAAGATTTGCAGTTATTAGTTGCCAAATTAGGCAATCAAGCAGGCATGGTAGGCGCAGCCAAATTAGCTTTGCAAGTCGCTAAAATCACTAATGACTAATGACTAATGACTAATGACTTCTTCATAGCAGAGAATGCCCAGTCGTATTTTTAATGTAATCCAGAATTTTTTGATAATCGTCCGAGTTGCCTTCGCGCATGAGAATAATATTAGTGGCGCTGTCAGGCAGGCAAAAGCTGATTAGCCTACCGTTCTGTTCGCAAGCAAAAAAGCTAATTCTACTGAGATCGATCGCAAATTCCTTGCGATCGTAATTAATTTTAATCCACGAACCTTTAGAATTGCGATCGATCGTTTTTTTGAGGTAATCGAGAACTTGCTTGTAAGCCTCCTGATTGCCTTGGGGATTGAGGATAATCGGCTGACTGCTATTAGGCAGCCAAAATGTGATACGCTTGTTACCTAGTTCGCTAGAAAAAGCACTAATAGTGTCCAGGTCAATTATATATGTACTTTTCTCATAAGTAAATTTGCTCCAATACGCCACAAAAACCTCCTCAAACCTGCGTTTCCTGGTATTTTAGGATAGTTTGACAACTCATACCATTTTAGATTTTAGATTTTAGATGGGGAATGACAGATTCTGTATGGGTTTGGATTTTGCCTACAGTTGCATTCTTTTTTGAAACTGGTATCACGATTGAAATCTCAGCTAAAAAGTTAAGTAAAAATACTAAGAATTTTTACCTTCTGTCTTCTCCCTTCGGGTACTAGCCCCCCAACCCCTATGCTAGGGCTGGGGGTAAGGTTTTACACTCGTTGAGAATGCTGCCCGATATCGTGTCTGGTAAGTGCCACCCCAATTAAATCCGATTTTTGGGTTGGGCGGGTGAGAGTACGATCGACTATCCGCCCTATTTGAATATTGTCTGTGCTCACCCGACTCTACAGACTTCTAATATATCAGAACTAATCGATCGCACATTTAGGGCAGATTAACTTCCGGCAAGTTTCCCAGCCACCAAGTCGCGAGCCTCAGCTTCTAAAACATCCTGCTTTCCCTGGGTGCTGGCTGCCTGGATAAACCCCTGAAACAAGGGGTGGGGGGCGCTAGGTCGAGATTGGAATTCAGGGTGAAATTGACTGGCTATGAAAAAGGGATGGTTGGGCAATTCGATCATCTCTACTAATCGGCCGTCGGGAGATGTCCCAGAGACTACATAACCTGATTCTAATAAAAGATTGCGGTAGGCGTTGTTGAATTCGTAGCGGTGGCGATGCCGCTCGTAAATCACTTCTTTCTGATAAAGTTTGAAAGCTAGCGTGTCTGGGTTGACGCGGCACGGATACAAACCCAGTCGCATTGTACCGCCCAAATCGACTACATCTTGCTGTTCTGGCAATAAGTTGATTACCGGATTTGCCGTATTTGGGTCAAATTCAGCACTGTTGGCATCCTTCAGTTTGGCGGTGTTGCGCGCCCATTCAATCACAGCACACTGCATCCCCAAACACAATCCCAAAAAGGGTATTTTATGGTGTTTGGCGTATTCGATCGCGGCTATTTTGCCGTCTACTCCCCGAATCCCAAAACCTCCGGGCACAACAATGCCGTTGATATCTTTGAAATAATGTTCGATGTTTCCCGATTCTAAATCTTCTGAGTTGATCCAGTGAAAATTTAGGTCGCAGCCGATCGAGATTGCTGCGTGCCGCAAAGCTTCGACAACGGAAAGATAAGCATCGTTCAAGCGCACGTATTTGCCAACCAAAGCAATATCAATCTTGTGGTTGGGGCTATAAAGCCGCTTGACTAAGGTTTCCCACTGAGTCAAATCGGGTTGCCGCTGTTCGAGTTGCAGCAAGTTGATGGTTTGTTCCGCCAAACCTTCCTGTTCCATCATCAGCGGCACTTCGTAGATACTTTTAGCATCTTGAGCGGTGATGACGCATTCTTCGGACACATTGCAGAATTCCGACAATTTTTGTTTGAGGCCCAAAGGTAGAGGCCGATCGCACCTACAGACCAAAATATCAGGTTGAATGCCGATCGACCGCAATTCCTTCACCGAATGCTGAGTCGGTTTAGTTTTCATTTCACCAGCCGAAGGAATCCAAGGTATCAGCGTCACGTGCATATACAAAACATTTTGCCGCCCAACATCCTTGCGAAACTGGCGAATTGCCTCCAAAAACGGCAAAGATTCAATATCTCCCACCGTTCCGCCGATTTCCGTAATCACCACATCTGGATTAGTATTTTTTGCTACACGGAAAATTCGCTCTTTAATTTCGTTAGTAATGTGGGGAATCACCTGCACCGTACTCCCCTGATACTCGCCGCGGCGTTCCTTATTAATCACCGCTTGATAAATCGAGCCCGTAGTGACGCTATTGAGGCGAGACATCGAAGTATCGGTAAAACGCTCGTAATGCCCCAAATCCAGGTCTGTTTCCGCACCGTCTTCGGTGACAAAGACTTCTCCGTGCTGAAACGGGCTGAGAGTGCCGGGGTCAACGTTAATATAGGGGTCTAGCTTCAAAATCGAGACAGAGTAGTCTCGCGACTTCAATAGGCGGCCAAGGGAAGAAGCGACAATTCCCTTGCCGATACTGGAAACCACGCCGCCGGTCACAAACACAAATTTGGTCATAGAATTTTCGACTTTAGATATTTTAATGTGAGGTCAGACTCAAATGTGACATAGGTGATCCATAAGGGCAACCACGGAGATTGCCCTTACGGCTCTTTGACTAATTATTAACGATTGTTATGGGCTTGCAACCAAGCTGTCAAATCTGACAAAGTGGTAAAGTCTAATACAGCCTCTCCTAAATTCTCTAATTCCTCAACGGATAACTGACCGATGCGGGTTTGGGTATCCGAAGACAGCGCGCCGAGACTACGTTCCAACTGGCGAGTAATTAATCGCAAATTCCCTTGTTTGATACCTTGTTCGATACCTTGTTCGATACCTTGTTCGATACCTTGTTCGATACCTTGTTCGATGCCTTGTTCGATACCTTCTGCAAGGGCTATTTTGGTAGCTAGACTAATGGAGCCACGCTGGTCTTGAATCCATATTTCTCGCTTGTCTAACTCATCTAGTTCCTGAGCATTTAGATTCGCTGTACTGGCAATGTTAAAAGCCTCTTTCAGTTCCTGTACATTTCCCAATTCTTCGGGAACAGACTCTAGAGATTGAGCTGTTTTCATAAAGTATATCCACTTATCTGTCAAGGTTTCTAGTTCATCTAGCCCCTTGTTGAATTTTGGCAACTCCACAAACACCATCTCAAACTGATCCGCTAGATAATCTACTAAAAATGTCTTTTCTTTGAAGATGAAGTGCGAAATCACTGTGTCCATGTTCTCAAACATTTTAAAATCGGTAATTGTCAGAGCAATCACAGGTTTTAAATTTCTGTAGCCACTTCCTGTGCTTAGCTGCATTGAATAAGTTTTAGTTGCATTATACAAAACCCGCTGCTGAAAGTATTCTACATTCAAAACCTGCATTTCAATAATCACAGTTTTGTCACCATTAATCTTGGCTTTGACATCCAAGTAAGTATCTTTGAGACCTTTAATGTTTGGAGCTAAATAGGGGTCGATAATTTCTAAATCTTCGATAACTGGTCGCGCTTCGTAGAGGAGAGCATTTAAGAAACTAATTAAAATGTCTTTACTGTCATCCGAGCCGAAGATTTTTTTAAAGGCAAAGTCGGTCTTGGGGTTGATAAAATTCATGGTAATTACAATTTATTAGGGTTTCATACCAATTTTTTATGAGGCTGCATAGAATGCGATCCCCCCTAGCCCCCCTTAATAAGGGGGGGACAAGATTCTTCTCAAAGTCCCCCTTGCTTTCGGGGGATTTAGGGGGATCGAGATATGTGCAACTTCACATTAAATTGGTATCAGGGGTTTCCGTTAGAGCTATTTAATTGTCGTCTAACTTAATTATACAATCTTATAGGTTGGGGTAGATCGTCCTGTTGGCGAAGCCCTTGTCAGTAATTTTTCCCAAACAGCTAACTGAGGAACGTTTCGCGAAGGTTAAAGTCATGGTATAAAAAGCATCTGAGAATCTGCTAAAAAATCAGCTATGAAGTTTGTCTGCGTTATATCCCCTCAACGGTTGCTTTCTGCTGGTATCGCATTGCTCGCTGCGATCCTCTTCGAGGGCTTCGCTAACGAGTGCGGTGCATGGCTCGTCGCTCCCAATGCGGCGCAAGCCAACACTCCTGGGCAAAATTATTCGTCTGGGCCGCCGAAAATCCTCGCTAGTAACGATGTTCGTTGCGATCGCGCCCGATCGCCCCAAACTCGCTGTCCAGTCGGCGGTTTGTTCGTCAAAACTCAAAATACGGGATCAGAAAAGACCTTTCCTCTCAAGCGGACTGAAGTTAAAGCGAAAATTGCCGGCAATATCTCCCGCGTCGAAGTTGTACAGAAGTTTGAAAATCCTTTTCCCGAATCTTTAGAAGCTGTTTATGTATTTCCTCTGCCCGATGAAGCGGCGGTGGATGACATGGAAATTAAAATAGGCGATCGCATTATTAAAGCTGATATCAAACGGCGCGATGAAGCTTTGGAAATTTACCAAAAAGCTCGCCAACAAGGCCGGACTGCGGGTTTGTTGGAACAAGAACGCGATAATATTTTTACTCAGTCTCTGGCTAATATCAAACCGGGAGAAAAGATTGAAGTGACGATTCGCTACACCGAGAGTCTCAAATTTGCCGGTGGCGATTACGAATTTGTATTTCCCACAGTGGTTGGCCCGCGTTATATTTCGCGAAATACGACCGATGCCGATCGCATTAACCCGCCTGTTTTGACTCCCGGAACGCGATCGGGTCAAGATATCGCTGTTTCGGTAGAAATAGATGCTGGAGTGGCGATCGGCAATGTCCGCTCTACTTCCCATCAAATTACCACAAACCGCAGTGGCAATATTGTGCAAGTCCAATTAGCCAATGCTGACACAATTCCCAATAAAGATTTAATTCTGCGCTATCGAGTAGCCGGCGAAAATACTCGCGCTACAGTCCTAACTCAATCAGACCAGCGGGGCGGCCATTTTGCGACTTATTTAATTCCGGCATTAAACTACAAAACTAATGAAATTGTACCAAAAGATGTCGTGTTTTTGATGGATACTTCCGGTTCTCAACAGGGCGATCCGCTAGCAAAATCTAAGGAGTTGATGCGTCGCTTCATTCAAGGGCTGAATCCCAATGATACTTTTACTATTATTGATTTTGCCAACACGGCGACAGCGCTTTCAACTACTCCCTTAGCAAATACGGCAGCCAACCGACAAAGCGCCATTAATTAT
>PVWI01000332.1 GCA_003003725.1 filamentous cyanobacterium Phorm 6
AACAACAATAATGCGAGGCATAAGCAATTTTAGATTTGGTAATTGGTAATTGGTAATTGGTAATTTGTAATTGGTAATTTGTAATTTGTAATTGGTAATTTGTAATTTGTAACAAATAACAACTAACAAATAAGAACAGTCAACAGTCAACAGTCAACAGTCAACAGTCAACAGTCAACAGACCATTACCCATTACCCTCCATCAACTGCGATTTGTCAAAATCAGAAGCTCTGCCAATCCGAATCCCTTTATCTGTCACATAGGCGACTTCCGGGAAAAACTGAGCGGGAGAAGTTTCTGGGCCTCTGGCAACATATTTAGCAATCCTAATCACCATCGGTTCCATCTGCAAGGTCATAATCACGCTTTTGGTATTGCCACTAGCACCAGCGTGCACGACACCCCGCAAACGGCCCCAAACTAGGATATCGCCTCCGGCGATGACTGAGCCGCCGGGATTTACATCTCCCAAAAGTACGACAGTACCAGGATGGCGAATTTCTACGCCCGATCGCACTGTCATCTGCAAATATAAAGGTTCTGCCAGGGATTGCGGTTTTTCCGTGGAGGCTTTACTCAGGAGGGATGAAACGAGTGGCTGCTGTTCTACACAATAGCCGGCGGTGGCAGCGGCAACGGCTGTTTGACGACGGTTGGTGTGGACTCGTTTGAGTTGCAGTTCGACTTCCAATAGGGCTTCGGCGATTTCTTGTAGTTGACGAATATCTAAGAGTCGATCGCTCCCCATCAATTTTACTTCTGCATTTGGCTGCCAAAAGCGTTCTCCTGCATTCAGCCTAACTTTTAGCTGCTGGCAAAGTTCAGTCCAAGTCGAAGCCGCACCAGTTGCGGCCTCGGTATTGGTTTCTGGAGGAAGCAGCAACAATAGCTGTCCGTCTTCAGTCTTGAGTCGGACTTGCAAATCTAAGCTGATTTCGGGTGTTGATTGAGCAGCAGCAGCGGCTCCGGCAGAGGCATCGGGTATCATGAAACAGTTCGATCTCAGGTAGGGACAGGTTAACATCAATATTAGCTTGAGTCGTCTTTTGCCTCAGCCTTTGGGGGGAAAAGTCTGGTTTTTTTATTTTTAACCGCAGCTATGGCAATTATATTTTGTTTGCGAACAATTTTTTTTGATCGATCGCAGAGAGTACAGGCATAGATAGGACTTACGCACCAGTGATGAGAAACCGGGTTTTTTTGCAAAAATACTGCATCTAGACCTTTACAGCACTTCCGGTTGCACTCCTCATGATTTTAACTGTTAACAGTCAACTGTTAACAGTGAATTTACTATTCCTATGAAAAGAGGATTGATATAATTTAGATAAAAACCCGGTTAGGAGTGTGTACTTCATAAACCTAGAATACGTTGTAATATTACTTTTGCTCTCGCAACACGTAGCCAACTCCCCGAACAGTATGCAGCAAGCGTTTTGAGTTACTTGCTTCTAACTTAATCCGTAACGCCCGAATATACACTTCAATAATATTTGATTCGCCCATAAAATCGTAACCCCAGACTTTTTCTAAAATCCGATCGCGCGTAATGACTTGACGGGGATTTCGCAGCAAAAATTCTAACAAATCAAACTCTTTAGCCGTGAGTTCAATGAGTTGATTTGCTCGATAAACTTCGCGGGTTAAACAATTTAAGATTAAGTCTTCAAATTCTAAGCTATCTGGGTCATTTGGTTGGAGGCGACGCAGACGCGCTTTTACCCTCGCTAGAAGTTCTTCGATACTGAAAGGTTTAGTCACATAATCATCGGCTCCAGCATTTAATCCAGTTACGCGATCGGGGACTTCATCTTTTGCTGTTAACATAATTATTGGTACTTGCACGCCAGTCGATCGCAACCTCAAACAAATATCCAATCCAGAGATACCCGGAAGCATCCAATCTAAAATCAATAAATCCGGTTGGGCCGTGCGGGCGATCGTCAATCCATCCAATCCATTGCCCGCGACAGTGACGTGATAGCCTTCTAGAGTAAGTTCAGATTCGATGAACTTCGCTAGTTTAGGGTCATCTTCAACCAGGAGAATACGATCGCCCATAATTACACTTTCCAGATAGGTAAGGTGATAGTAAAAATACTACCTTCTCCCGGTTTCGATCGCAGCGCGATACGTCCTTCCATACCTTCGATCAGGCTTTTGGCGATCGCCAATCCCAACCCTGTACCGTCTCTAGAGCGAGTCATTGACTCATCCACCCGGTAAAACCGCTCAAAAATCCGGTTTTGATGGGGGAGAGAAATACCAATTCCGCGATCGCCCACATGAATCATCACCTGCTCTTCCCTCTTTTCTAAGACTAACTCCACAGGTTGTTCGGAATCAGAATACTTAATTGCATTGTCAAGCAAATTAATTAAAACTTGTTGTAACCGAGCTTGATCCGCACAGGCTACAACATCTTCATCATTGGAAACCAAAATAATTTTCCGATTGCTAACTTTTTGACTCATTTCAACCACCTCAGCCACCAGAGTATTCAGGATCACCGGATGCAAGCGAAAATGCAAATTGCCACTATCAGCCCGTGCCAAATCGAGCAAATCTTCTAACATCCGAATCGTGCGTTCAGTTTCGCCAACCGCTGTTTCCAGTGCTTGCTGCTGGTAGTCACTTAAATTAGTGCTGCGTCGGAGCAAACTTTGTAAATAACCGAGGACAACCGTCAGGGGAGTGCGTAATTCGTGGGAAACATTACCAACAAATTGGCGTTGTTGCTCCCAGGAACCCGACAATCGAAACAACATCTCATTAAAAGTTTGTGCAAGTCCTAAAATCTCATCAGGAGCCTGATGCAGTTGGAGTTTTGCTCCCTGCAAATTATCAGCAGACAAAGTGCTAGCCACTTGACTCATGTGTTCCAAGGGGCCCAGAGCATGACGAATTCGATTGGCGATCGCCACCATCAACACTAAGATTACCACAATACAGACAACAATTAAACTCCGAATCCCATCATTTAATTGACGTTGCTCATCAGTGATATCTTGAGAAAAATATACCGTACCCAGCAACTGATTTTTGATTCTTAGAGTCGTGCTACAGATTACCATGTAGCGATCTTCCACCCGCACAAAAGTCGGCTCAGCCGGTACTTCCGTCAACGAAAGCATCTTCGTAATCTTAGAAGATTGCAGATCCATATCAGGTGAATTTACCAACAGCATCCCATCATTGCGCTTCACCCACACCATAATCCCTCCTGTAGAAGCTTTATGAACGCTTCGAGTCAAACCAATTTCTAGCGAACCCATTTCACTATAAAGTTCAACCTGTTCGGGAAAACGCATTCCAATATATTCCAGCGTTTGTTTGTGAGCGCCGACCAGATTTTGTGACCTTTGCCAGCCAGACCAAAATGCCACGCTGCCAAGTCCTAAAATCGAGAGTACCAGCAATTCCAACGTCAGGCGAAACTGAAGCGAAGAAGTAGAAATTCGCTTACCAGTAAAATGATTAATAGCAGCTCTAAATTTGGTTATATGCTTCATTCAATTTACCAATTCCCAATTCCCAATTCCCAATTCCCAATTCCCAATTCCCAATTCTAATCAGAATGCTCGCTTAAAAATTTTCTGCAGTGCCTTGAATTTGGTTAAACTCAAAGCGTCGATCGTAATCTGTTTCACCATAAATATTAAAACTAATTGTTGGTTCATCTCCGATAGCCTCCACATGATGAATTGCATCGGGCATAAAGCACAAAATGTCACCAGATGCAAGCAAAATATCGCCCGCTGTTTTGATTTTATTGGGAAATTTAGCAGTTGGCGAGCGCCGCCAAAAAGTATTTTTTTCCTGTCCGCCAAGTAGGGCCACCACCCCCCAACTAGCATGATTGTGAATCGGAGAAACAGCCCCCGGAGCCCAAGCCACCAACTGCACCGTCAGAGGAAAAAATGGTTCATCATAAAGTGTTTGTACCGCCCAACCTGCCTCAGCGTCAGGCTCGATCAAAGCAATTTGAAGCCAGGAAGAACTATCTAATAATTTGCGTACAAGGGGACAAATTGCCTGGAGCCGTAAATAATCGTCACTAATTTGCTCTAATACATCTTCCAAGTCAGTTAAAAAGCGGTAAAGTCGGTAAGGATGAGTCAAATCTTCAATTTGACTGCTAGTCTCACAAACACGGTACTGTCCATCATCAGTCACTAACAAGTCTTTTCCTGTCATAATTTCTCAACTCGCGATTAAATGACTGAACTACTAAAAGATAGTCAAGCTTAATCTCCAGTCTATAAGATATTCCTGGTAACTAGATGATGCCTTCCTAATTCTTAGATGAATTTTTGCTGAAGAAACCGAGATAGAAAACATTCAGAGTTTTATCTCCCATCCATCTCTTCCTCATCTAGCACTCATTTTCTTGAGTGTTAATGTAAATAACCTCAAGTCTTGAGGACAACACCATTAGGACTGACGCACGGGTGGGCAGAAACCGGGTTTTTTACCAAGAATCCTTCACTGTCACCCACAAATCAAGTAAAAACCCGGTTTCTTTGGTCAAAAGTGCGTCGAGGACAACAAAAAGCCAGCCGATTTGCCACAGAGTAAGAATTCTCAAGCTAATCTCTGGCATGGAACTGCTAACAATTTATCGGAAAATTAAACACATGAAAGTAAAATACTTTACCACGATCGCCATTGCCACCATTCTAGGTTTGGTAACAGCTAATGTTAGCTACGCCAACCTCAAGTCTTCCACAAACTCAAACTCTACAACCGTTTCATCCAAGATTGCAGAAGCCAATCCTTGTGCTGGTAAAGCCAATCCTTGTGCTGGTAAAGCCAATCCTTGCCTTGTGCTGGTAAAGCCAATCCTTGCGCGAGTAAAGAAAACCCTTGTGCGGGTAAAGCCAATCCTTGCGCGAGTAAAGCCAATCCTTGCGCGAGTAAAGCCAATCCTTGTGCTGGTAAAGCCAATCCTTGTGCGGGTAAAGCCAATCCTTGCGCTGGTAAAAACAGCACAACAACCGTTCATCCTAAGTATTACACCGAAAATGGTATGGCTCTTGACGGTCAGGATGTCGTAGCCTATTTTACCCAAAGCAAATTAGTGATGGGAGTTAGCCAATTCAAACATAATTGGGGTGGCACAACTTGGATGTTTGCTAGTGCAGCAAACCGCGATATGTTTGCTAAAAATCCTGAAAAGTATGCTCCTGAATACGGTGGATATTGTGCCCAGGCTGCTAGTGAAGGAAATCTTGTTGCTACCCAACCTGATGCCTGGAAAATTGTTAATGGGAAGCTTTATCTCAACTACGACAAGAAAGTACAAGCACAGTGGATGGGTGATATCCCCGGTCATATTGCTTTAGCAAACAAAAATTGGCCTGCTATTCTCAATAACAAAGAACTGTTTCGCTAAACTCAAATAAGACTGACTCGCATCATTCACCATGATATCAGTAGGGGCGAAGCATTCCGGCAGTAAATATTAGCTTATAACCCATAAGTTAGATGCCGGAATGCTTCGCCCTTTGCCAAATTAAGATGCTCTCGATCGCCCAGGGTGAAGCATATCCCTCTCGGCAGGCTGCGCCAACGGATCTAAAGCCTGAAATTTATTGCTCAGATTATCGCCCGAATGCTTCACCCGTACAAGTATATACAACCGATACTATCGGACTCGATATAACCCGCTTCGTTAAATTCGATCGCCCATTCATACATTTTCCTCAAAAAAAATATGACTTCATGGTTGAATTCTTTGGGCTTGCATCGTCGGGACAGTACCCGCAGCAACCGGATACCGATCGCCACCCTCGTGATGTTAGGTTCAGTTATCGTAACGGGTGGACTGGTTGCAGCTTGGTTTTCCGGTAACGGCACTCTCTATTATCTATTTGCCAAACTCCAATCAATGCAGAATCATCCTCCAATGTGGCTGGAAGTGCCAATGGTAATGGGGGAGTCTTTACTAACACCTACGATCGCTCTGCTGGCCATTTCTTGGCTGATCATGCGTGTTTCGCCCGTACCCCGAACCTGGTCGCGGGTTGTAGTCATAGGGATTTTGTTGGTGTTGGTGACTCGTTATATGCTGTGGCGATCGCTCACAACTTTAAATGTATCCAATCCCTTAGATGGAGTCTTTAGCATTGGGTTATTTCTCCTAGAACTTTTCCTCTTGCTTACCAATATCC
>PVWI01000073.1 GCA_003003725.1 filamentous cyanobacterium Phorm 6
GTATACCAGCGTCTATCGCTTTCTTTGTCAATGCCGCGAATCGCTGTTAAAAATTCAACGTGCTGCTGTTGGAATTCTACAAAAAACTTCTTGGTAACTCGTTCGACATCCAATCCCGATTGCAATCTTTGGGCGATATCAATCACCGATAGCGTTTCTAATTCTGCTAGTGATATTTTTAACGTGCTGACTTTGCTCAACAGCAAATCGCAGGGTTCTTGTTTGACGTATACGTGGTCGCGGGGATACAGTTTTGGGCCGTCTCGCTTCACCCAATACCACAGACTTTGGGTGCGGTTTTTGTCTACAAATATCAAGAGGTTTTCGCCGGAAATTTGGACGAGTTCGCGATAAATTGTGAGTCTTTGGTTGCTGTTGGGAATTTGACCGCTAGGGCTGCTAATTTCAAATACAACTACTCCTAAGAGTTGGGCGATTTGCTGGCGGGAGTATGTCTCATCGCCTACTAATAAGGGTGCGGCTTTCTGGGATGCTGGATTTGACCAACCGAGTTCGCGGATGAATAATTTGCTAAAGTCAAAGTCTTGGATGAGTTGGCGCGCTTGTTGAATGTTTAGAGACATAATACGATTTTAGTTATTGTATTTTGGAGAAAATTCGGCGATTCAAATCGCTTCTACAAAAACGAAGTCTGCCTCCGCAGACTGAAGAAATAAAGTTATTGTAGGGTGTGGATACATCGACAATTTCTAAAAAAGAACGACAATCTGATAGCGACGCACCCTACGACTACTATTTATGCCCCGGAGATCCCCCTAAATCCCCCTTAAGAAGGGGGACTTTGAGAGCATTCTTGTCTCCCCCTTTTTAAGGGGGGCTGGGGGGATCGGGCTGTTGGTTTATCAGAATTTAAATCATTTTCCCTCGAACAAGCCTAATGAACAAATAATCATCGGTTCCCGTTTTTCATCGTCTTCGTTGACGATGCACAAACGGTCATCTATCCGCATCGCTACGACTAATTCTGCTAGCTGGTTGTCACCAATACCGCTTTTTAACTGCCGATTCAAGGTGTCAAGGGCGGACTGGCGCAGGGGATAGCGGTAGATTTGGTCGATCGCCTTTACCAAGTCATCAGATGCAATCATTTTACCCTGCATTTGCTGTGCATATCGTTTTAGGCGATCGTAAGTTCGGAAACGAGCACCGGAAGGCCTCCCCAATTGTCCGCCCGCGTTTTGTTCTTCTTCTGCGATCAATTCCGCGCCTTTTTTGACTAATTCGTGATGTTGCTTGTCCCTAGCAATGGCTGGCGTGGATTCATCGCAAGCTGCAATCCTTAAAATTGCTACTTGGGACTGAGTAACGCTGTTCCCCGCGCGATCGACCCAAATTAAGGAATCATTTCCCTCGGCTGTTTTCATGTATAATAAAACTCCTTCCGGCTGCATCGGTGCGGGAGTATGAGAACGAGTTGAATAAACTACATTTGGCATTGATTCAATGGTTTTTTTCAAAGTTGGATTGTTGTCTGTGGCATTTTTCCAAATTTGAAAAGCTTCGGAAGTCAAATCAACTTCGCCATCTTCTTCTCCGTCTAAAATCCCTGATTTTTCATTGTAAATATCCAAAATAACTTGTGGATCATCATCTTCAAAAAAGGATTCATCGGTTCCCACAACTTCGGCATTTTCTTGTAAGCGCCGCCGCAGTCTTCCCCGCAGATTAATAATATTTTCGATTCCCTCTGCCGGCAAAAACGAATAGCATAAAATCTGCTCAGCTTGTTGTCCGATGCGATCGACTCTTCCCACCCGCTGAATCAATCGAATAATTGCCCAAGGTAAGTCATAATTAACAATGATGCCGCAGTCTTGCAAATTATGACCTTCACTCAGAATGTCCGTAGCAACTAATATCCGCAATTCGCGATCGGGCGAGACTGTTTTCTGCTTACCGCTGCTACCAGGACTAAACCTTAATGTGAGTTCCGTCGGGTCTTTTGTTTGACCTGTCACCGCAGCAATTCCGGCAATATTTAAGCGTGTTAAATTCTCAGTTATGTAGCGCACTGTATCGGCAAACTGAGTAAAAATTAATACCTTCTCACCGGGATGAGTTTCTGTTACTAACTTCACCAAAGCCGCTAACTTTTCATCGGGTTGAGAATGCCAGCGATCGCAAGTTTGCAAAATTTGGATGACACAGCGGGCATCTGCGAGCAAATCCCGTTTAAGCTTCTTAGTATCAAACAAGTGGGTTCCCAGCCATTTAAACCTGCGCTGGTAGCGTTTTTGATATTCTTGATAAACAACTTCTGCCCGCTGTTTAAAAGCTTTTTCGCTTAACAGCAATTGGGCTTCGATATCAAGGGTTTCGCCCGCCTCATCGTCGATTTCTTCCGCCTCCAAACTGTTAGCCACCACAGAATCAGCATCTTCGTCGATGTTGCGGGTATCCAACAAGTCTGCATCCTGGGTGCCGATCGGAATATCTAACTGATTGTCGATCGCATATAAGTAGACAAAATTGCGTAGGATGTGCCGCTCAATGGACTGAATGAACGCACTACCGCTGCTTTCCAGCCGTTTAAACAGGTTCGTGCGCGAAAAACCCATCAAGCGGCGGCCCGCGCGGGAAAGGGCGTTTAACTGTCGCTGTTCGGCTTCTGTCGGTGCTTGTTTAGGCTTTTTGGCGATGTAATTTCCCAGCCCGTAACGCGGCAGATTTAGGGCGTTAATTACTTCGACAATTTCCTGAAAGTCAGGCTGGGGCGACAATGTGGCTGCGGAATTGTCTAAGCTAAACTTGATGGTTTTGGGGATGCAGCTGGGAAAATAGGAGCGAGTGCGATCCTCTTCGAGGGCTTCGCTAACGGGAAATTCTAAATATTTGCGATCGGTTTCTGCATCATTTTCGGCATAATTGTCTTTAATGAACGATCGAGTTCGTCTCATCATATAGCGCTTCATCAAGTCTCGCCAATCATCGGGATGTCCGCTTTTTTCAAAGGCTGCTAAAGAGCGAACCGAACATTGATGACGCTTGATAAATTCTAATTCTCCTTCAATTCCGCCGCCCAATTCATTCAGCAAAGCTTCGGGGCGTAGTCCTAAATTTTCGTCTTCAGGAACAAACAAACGTAACTGAGAAGATAAATCTAAATAGGTTTTGTTGTAGGGAGTTGCTGAAAGCAGAATACATTTACTTTCGTTAGCTGCAATATATTCCTGAATTGCTCGATAGCGCTTACCTTGTCGGTTGCGGAGATTGTGACTTTCATCAATCAATACAACTCGATATCGTCGCAATTCTGGCAATTCTTGCTGCACTACGCTGATGGATAAAACCTTGGCATGAAGCCCATAGTCATCGGCATATCTTTGCCACATTTTCACCAAGTTTTTCGGACAAATAATCAGTGTTTCTAAGAGATAATCTTCTTGTAAGATTTTGGCTATAGCCGTACCAACCAAAGTTTTTCCCAAACCCACAACGTCGCCAATAATCACGCCGCCGCGTTTGGTAATGTGACGGGCGGCTAATTTCACAGCTTCTTCTTGAAACCTAAATAAACCCTTAAATTCTTTGGGAATGCGAAACTCCGCAAGACCGGCAATGGCTTCGCGAGATAGGTGATAGACTATGTTTAGGTAAATGTGGTATGGTGGAATTGTTTCGGCTCGCGCCCAACTGCGATCGATAATTTCTGCAAGTTCTTGAGAAATATCAATGCAGCCGTATTCTTCCCAGCGGTTGTCAAACCATTTTTGCAATTTAGTACAAGCATCACCATCTAAAATATCAATATTCAATTCCCCTTGTCTGGAAAGTCCGGCTAAAGTTAGATTGCTGCTACCCAAAAATCCGACAATCGGAGTGGTTGGATCGTGACGGTGCACGAGATATAGCTTGGCGTGTAGCGGGTAAGCTAAAAATAATTTGACAATAACTTTCCCGGTTTTAATTTGATAGCTCAACCGCCGTAAACCCGCTTCGTCTTCATCGTTTGGAGCGCCGATTGTCAACTGTCGTCTAAATTCTTCTGCCATCCGCTTTTTGAGCAGATTGATTTCACTATTGTCAATCCCGCTGTGATGGGAACGCAGGCTAAGACTAGCATTCAATTCATCGGATGGCAATCTTTGCATCCCGACTAAAAGGCGGCAGCAGGCTCCTTGATTGCCCATATATGCTTGGATTGATTCGCCAATTTTTCGCCAGCCTCTGAGATTGAAATAGCCAACGCAAAAATCGGCTCGATAGGAGAGTTTGATGGTTTCTCGGAGTGCGGGAAGCAGGGATATTTCGATGTTGTCAAAGATGCGTGGCACTTGGTTTCCTTTGTGATGATTATAGTAATACGGCGGTTGAAACCGCCCGGTCTTCCTTAGTTTCCTGTTGACCATCATTGGTGAACCCGCCCCTACAGCTTATTAAGAAAGGTGCAATATCTGAGATACATCTAACTCATTCCTCTATCTCCCAATCTTCCAGACGCAAACCCTCAACGCGGCTGAACTCGCGGGTATTGTGAGTTACCACGATTAGGTCGTTGGCAAGAGCAATAGAGGAAATCAAAAGGTCATTAGGGCAAATTGGTGTCCCAGATGCAGCTAATTGAGCGCGAATTTGACCGTAAATTAGGGCCGAAGGGTCATCAAAAGGCAAACTTACAAACTCATTGAAAAAACGTTCTAGTCTAGCTAGATTGCTATCTTGACGAGAACTTTTGAAAGCACCCCAGTAAAGTTCTGCTTTAACTACAGAGCATATTGCTACATCACCTGACCGGATCATTGCTAGTCGGCGAGATACCGATGAGTTGCGGTCAGGATTTAACAAACGGATGCAAGTATTGGTGTCTAAAAGATAAATCACAGCAATTCTTCCCGGATTTCATATTCCAACTGTTCAGGACGAACAAGCGGTTCTCCCTCCCAACTTCCTATTACTGTCTCAAAAAAACTCGGCGACCAGCCTAAATCTTCCGCTGTTTTAGCCTCAGTTGCAGGTGTTATGGGCTGGAAAACTAGAATAACTTCCAAATCTGTATCTTTGATACCGCCGGGGATTTGCAAATGCAGCATCCCGTCTGCACCGACGCGCGATCGCACTTTAATACTTTGCATAATAATTAACCCCTTAAATTTACTTTCTATTCTAGTTTAAAGAGCCTGGGTTGGGCCCTTGAAACGCAACCCAACCTACACCCACCTGCAACCCGCCGCGCGTTTGTAGTGCGGACTTCAGTCCGCAGGATGTTGCGGACTGAAGTCCGCACTACAAACCGTTTGGGCCACGAGTGAGAGAACCGCCCGCAGCCCCGTGGCTCGACAAGGTACAATAAATGCGATCGAACTTAACGCTTATATTGAAAAGGCTAGACACAACGCCACAGGAGACAACGGACGTATGGGTAAAGTAGTTGGCATTGACCTCGGAACGACAAACTCAGTAGTAGCCGTCATGGAAGGCGGCAAACCGGTTGTGATTGCCAACGCAGAAGGGATGCGCACAACTCCTTCGGTGGTTGCTTTCACCAAGGAAGGGGAACGTCTTGTCGGACAGATGGCCAGACGCCAAACTGTTCTCAACCCGCAAAACACCTTTTACGCTGTCAAACGGTACATCGGGCGCAAATATACCGAACTGACTCCCGAAGCAAAGCGCGTCCCTTACACAACTAGGCGCGAAGAAAATGGCAACATCAAAGTCAAGTGTCCCCGCCTGAAAAAAGATTTCGCCCCAGAGGAAATTTCGGCGATGGTGTTGCGGAAGTTGGCCGATGAAGCTAGCCGCTATCTCGGACAAGAGGTGACGGGGGCTGTAATTACGGTTCCCGCTTATTTCAACGACTCCCAGCGACAGGCGACGCGGGATGCTGGCAGAATTGCCGGACTTGATGTGAAGCGGATTTTAAATGAACCGACAGCGGCTTCTTTGGCTTACGGTTTGGACAGGCGAGAAAGTCAAACTATTTTAGTGTTTGATTTGGGCGGTGGTACTTTTGATGTGTCGATTTTAGATGTCGGAGACGGAGTATTTGAAGTTAAAGCAACTTGCGGCGATACTCAATTGGGCGGCAATGATTTTGACTCCAAAATTGTTGACTGGTTAGCAGAACAATTCTTAGAAAAAGAAGGAGTTGATTTACGCAAAAATCGCCAAGCTTTGCAGCGCTTAATTGAAGCATCTGAAAAAGCTAAGATTGAGCTGTCGGGAGTTGGCGTGACGGAGATTAATTTGCCGTTTATCGATGCCAATGAAGATGGGCCTTTGCATTTGGAAACGCGCTTAACTCGCGGTCAATTTGAGGGGCTGTGCAGCGATTTGGTGCAGCGCTTGCGTCGCCCAGTCAAACAAGCTTTGGCTGATGCAAATTTGAGTCCTTCTCGGATTGATGAAGTTGTGTTAGTCGGTGGTTCGACTCGCATTCCGTTGGTTCAGCAAATTGTTCGCAGTTTGATTGATAAAGAGCCGAATCAAAATGTGAATCCCGATGAAGTTGTGGCTGTGGGAGCGGCAATTCAGGCGGGTATTTTGGCGGGAGATGTCCGGGATGTGCTGTTGTTGGACGTGACACCGCTGTCGCTGGGCCTGGAAACGATCGGCGGTGTGATGAAAAAATTGATTCCTCGGAATACTACTATTCCAGTTAGGCGATCGGACATTTTTTCGACTGCTGAAAACAACCAAACTGTGGTAGAAGGTCACATCATTCAAGGAGAGCGGGAATTAGGCCGGGATAATAAGTCTTTGGGACGGTTTAAACTAACGGGAGTTCCGCCGGCACCGCGAGGGATTCCGCAGATACAAGTAGCTTTTGATATTGATGCTAACGGGATGCTGTTGGTGACTGCTTTGGACAAAACTACTGGCAGGGAACAAAGCATTACCGTGCAAGGTGCTTCGACGCTTTCTCAGCAGGAAGTGAATCAAATGATTCGGGATGCTGAACAGTTTGCTCAAGCTGATAAGTTGCAGCGGGAAAAGGTGGAAAAACGTAATCGCGCTGAGGCTTTAGCTTATCAGGCCGAGCGACAATTGCGGGAAGTTGCGCTCGATCGCGGAATGCAGTTTGCTCAAAGAAGTCGCCAACGAATTGAAACTTTAATTCGGGAATTGCGAGATAGTTTGGAGCGCAAGGATGAGCGGGGAGTCGATCAAGTTGGTTCGGATTTGCAGGATGCTCTTTACGATTTGAGCCGGGAAGTTGCAGCGTTTGCGATGGATGATGACGATGATGATTTCTTTGAGTCTGTGAAGCGCACTTTTACGGGCGATGGTAATAAGCGACGCCCGGATGATTTTAGCAATGCTAAGCCGTACAGGCGATCGACTGTCGATCCAATTCCCGATCGCCCTTACGATGATCGCGATCGATCCTACGATCGCGATCGGAGGGACGATCGCGATCGGAGGGACGATCGCAGAATCAGTCCCAGTCGCCCAAGTCGTCCCTATCAAAATCAAAGCGACGACTGGGATGATGATGACGATTGGCTGTAATTAATGATTAGTCATTAGTCTTTAGTTTGAAAGTAATAAGCAGGATGACTAAGGACTAAAGACTAAGGACTAAAGACCAATGACTGATAGCTGATGACTAATGACTAATGACTAATGACTAATGACTAATTATGCAAAACTTTCGTAATTACTATCAAATTTTGGGAGTACCCAAAGATGCCTCGGCTGATGAAATCAAGAAAGCCTATCGACGGCTAGCGAGACAGTTGCACCCTGACGTAAATCCGGGAGACAAATCTGCTGACGATCGGTTTAAGGATATTAATGAAGCTTATGATATTCTTTCCGATATCGATAAGCGCGCTCAATACGATCAGTTTAGTAAATTCTGGAAACAAAAGGGATTTCAAGGCAAACAAGGGGTACGAATTCCCAATTTTTCAACTTGGGGAGGCGGTAAAGCTAGTAGCAAAAGAACCGCTGATAATGTCGATTTTAGCGATTACTCTGATTTCAATAAATTTCTCGATCAAGTGCTCGGAAGACGCCGGGAAGTGAGGATGGCGACGGCAAATGATGCAGCGCGAGTTAGTTCACAGGAACCCTGGAACACGGCTTCCAAGAAAACGAGTTATGTGGCTAATTCTCGGGAAGATAGAAGGGAAATTGACGATCGCGAAATGAGACGAGCACCCAGAGAAACATCCGATCGCGAAATGAGACGAGCACCCAGAGAAACAGATGATTGGGAAACTACAGAAATACCCGATCGCGAAATGCGACAGGATATGGACGCGAGGCTGACTTTGCGCTTGGAAAGAGCCTATTCAGGAGGAACCGAGCGAATTCGTCTGGAAGATGGACGAGCGATCGAGGTGAATCTGCCTCCTGCTATGGTATCAGGCCAGCGGATTCGCTTGCGAAATCAAGGTATTGCTGGCGGAGATTTGTACTTAAAAATCACCGTTTCTCCCCATCCATTTTTTCGCTTAGAAATGTCGGATATTTGCTGCGAATTGCCACTGACTCCCAGCGAAGCGGTGTTGGGTGGAGATGTGGAAGTACCGACGCTGGATGGTAGGGTGAAAATGAAATTGCCTGCGGGAGTTACGTCTGGGAAGCGGTTGCGGCTGGCTGGTAAGGGCTATCCGACGGGAAATGGCGATCGTGGCGATCAGCTAGTAGAAATTCAGGTGGTAATTCCCAAAGAAATTAGCGACGAAGAAAGAGAATTGTACCATAAATTACGAGAGATTGAGTCTTTTAAACCACGTCAGGATTTGTCTGTCTAATTTTGTAGGGTGCGCACTGCGCACCTTCTACTAATTCTCTTGAACACTCTTCAATAATTTCAGTAAAATTACTGTTGCAATTATTCCTGAATTAGCCGAAAATTAACAACAAGCAATCCTAGATCCACTCCTACCAAGAAACCGGGATTTTTATTCAATCTGTCGGCTAAAACTGAATATTTGGCAAAAAACCCGGTTTCTGAACCCCAGTGCGTCCAAGATTAACTCAAGTAATTTTCCCACAATCAGGAGCATTCTGCCACAATGACTAAAATGCCACCTCAATGCCAAAATCTGCAAGAACAAGTAGACTCTTTACTGCAACTGCTGCGTCAAGAATCGTCTTTGCGACAACAAGATATTACGGCGGTACAAGCGTCTCTGAAAAAGGCAATTTCTCCTGAATTTGAAATTGTGTTTGCGGGCGCTTTTAGTGCGGGAAAATCGATGTTGATTAATGCTTTGCTGGAGCGAGAATTGCTCTACAGTGCTGAAGGACACGCAACGGGTACTGAGTGTTATATCGCCTATGCTGAATCGGCCCAAAAAGAGCGCGTTGTTCTCACATTTTCGAGCGAAGTTGAGATTCGCGCTCAAGTTTATGCTCTGTGCGATCAGTTGAATTTAACTACTGAAATCAATATTAATCACATAGATGTAGTAAAGATTTTATCTCAGGGTTGTCGAATAATTATCGAAAAGGAAGGCGGAGAAAACAAATCGGAACTAGCCAAAAAAGCTAAGGCTTTGATACTGTTGTTAGAAGGTTTTGAGGTAAATCGCGATCGCATCCAAACTGTCGATAACGCTACTTATTCGATGGAACAGTTTAACTTTTCCAACCTCAAGGAAGCTGCTAGTTATGCGCGGCGCGGTAGCAACAGTGCTGTGCTGAAGCGAGTTGAATATTACTGTTACCATCCGCTGCTACAAGATGGCAATATTATTATCGATACGCCGGGAATTGATGCGCCTGTCAAACAGGATGCAGAATTGACTTATGATAAGATTGAAAGCCCGGATACTTCGGCGGTTGTCTGCGTTTTGAAAGCAGCTTCGTCAGGGGAAATGACTACGGAAGAAACCGAGTTGATGGAAAAGACGCGGGGAAATCCGGGAATTCGCGATCGGCTTTTTTACATTTTCAACCGCATCGATGAAACTTGGTACAACACTCAACTGCGACAGCGCTTGGAAAATCTGATTAATTCCGACTTTCGCGATACTGCGAGAGTGTACAAAACTAGCGGGTTGTTGGGATTTTACGGCAGTTTGATTAAAAATAGCACAACGCGCGATCGCTTTGGTTTAGATACAATATTTGCGGAAACAGGGCAGGTTTATGTAGATGGTAAGTTGGATTCAGAGTTTCTCGGTAATAGCGAAGAAACTCCGCAATTTATCAGCGAATTCAACCGCTACTGCGCGAATTCCGGCAAGTTATCTCCCAGTAAATTTCGGATTTCAGTTAATAGCTACGAAACACCAAATCAAAACTATGTGCGGATTCTGGCTGAACAAGGAAAACCGCTAATAGAGCAATTAATTCAAGATAGCGGCATCGAAGATTTTCGCACAGCCATCACCCGCTACCTCACCGAAGAAAAACGCCCGCAACTGTTCAAAAACTTGGCTGACGATTTAGAAGATTTGTGTATTCAACTGCGAAAGAACTACCAAACAATTCAGCGGGATTTGGATAGCCAGCCCCGCGAAATTGAGGCGATGAAAGCACAGGAACTTCTGCGGTTAAATCAAGAATTGCAGCAAGTCGGACAGGATTTTCGGGAACATATCGCCACAGAAATCAATGAAATGATTATGAATAAATGCGATGTTTTTGATAACGATTTTCGCCAACTACAGTCTCGGATGATCCGGCGCTTGGATGAATTGCTAGATAGCTTTTCGGTTGAGGCAGCTTATGGACGCACTGTGCTGACTCATCCCCGTAATGCTACAGCGCCTTTAATTGCTGTCTTAGTTGAGGCGCTTTACTATTTAGCAAATCAGTTAGAAGATATTTTAATAGAGGCTACGGCTTCATTGGTTGCTAATTTTTTCCAGTATTTAAAAGACAGCGTTCGGAAATCTGAATACTATCGACTTCTGTATCGGTTGTTGGGGAATGATGGGGGAATTGAACAGCAGTTAGAGGAATTGTCAAAGCGGGTTTCTGATGCTTTGGTGAATGCGGCGGGCGTTGAGTGCGATCGCTATGTACGAGAAAGTCCCCGTTTTTACGATGAAGACACGTTTTCGATTTATCAATTCCGGCAAACATTGCAGCAAACTTCTCAAGGTTATGACTGCGAAAATATGGTTGATGCCCAACCAGCAATTCGGCAATTATTGCGCCTAGATTTCGAGCCAAAAGTATCGAAAACAATTCGGCAAACCTTCCGCCAAACCGTGAATAAGACGCTCAAAGATCATTTGTTACCGATGGCGGAACAGCAAGCGGATGATATTTTGCAGAAGTACAGTCAAGCCCGGGATTATGTGGAGCAAACTCTGGCGCATGAGGCGGAGGAGAAAATTGCCCGCAACCAGCGGCTGCAAGGGGAGAATGATGAAAAGATCGAAAAGTACGATCGGGCGGTTTCAGGTATCAATAGCTGTTTGCAGGCGATGCAGTTGTACGAGAGTTTGTTGCCTGCGATCGGGCAAAATGATGATGTTTTGATGGGATATGAGGCGAAAGATACTGATTGAAATTCTGGCGATTTCCCAGAGACGTTAACAGTTGACAGTTGACAGTTGACAGTTGACTTCGGAGTGCGAATTTTTTAGGCAGGGAATTTCAGCCCCAGCTTAAAAACAATCCACTATCGCAATACGGTTCACTTAAGACAGATCCCCCCTAACCCCCCTTCCCAAGCAGGGGACAAGAAAGCTCTTAAAGTCCCCCTTGCTTTCGGGGGATGCGAGGGGGATCTCCGGGGCATAAATAGTGTTAAGTGAACTGTATTGTCCACTATCGGGGCTGGTCATCATCGATTCCAAATTAGTTTATCGTTCATTTTCACAAAAAAAAGAGGCGCAATTGCGCCCCCTAAATCTTTCATGTCTGCGTTTTAAACACTAACAGCCACTTTCGATTGCTTCGCAGTCAACTTCTCGTAAGTCGCCCGCATCTTCAATCCCACCAACACTTGGAACAAACCAGTTCCATTATTAGAACCAGGATATTCGCGGTGCTGAAGCAATAGGTGAGTTAACTCGCCTTCGTACTTCGCAGAAGTTTTGCTCAAATGGCTTTCGATGTAAATCACTTCTTCGAGATTTTCAAACTGACCATCTACTTCCAAAATCGACACTTCGTGGCCGTAGAAAGCATCTGGCCCGTAATACATCTTAATTCCTGGATAGGAACAAGTCAGTTTTCGGCCGCAAGGAACCCAGTTAATTGTTGAACCTTCGTCAAACAAATAGGCTGGCTCAAAATTGGCGATGCCTTCGCGCTGAATCATCTGCACGCGCAGAATCTTCCGCTCTTTGTCGTCCTTAATTAAATTGGTCGTCAATACTTGAATGACCACATCAGCATATTGCTTTTGTGGATCGATGTAGGCGGTAAAATCGGGTTTACGAGCGTTGATCGCAAACAGCACGTCTTCGTAACGGTGGCCCCGTTCCGCCATGTCGCGCTGGATTTTCCAAGCAATTTTTACTTCGTCGCTGATGTCGAGGTAGACGCTGAAGTCGAGGAGTTCTCGAACTCGTTCGTCGTACAGGGGGTGCAACCCCTCAATCACAATCACGTGATTCGGCTCTATCCGCTCAGCAGGATCGAGCAGACCGGTTTCGTGGTTGTAAATCGGCTTGTCGATCGCCTTACCTTCTTTGAGAGCTTTCATTTGCTCGGCCATCAGGTCGAAATTGTTGGCTCTGGGGTCAAGGGCGGTAATCCCTGTTTCCTTGCGCTGTTTACGATCGAGACAATGATAGTCATCGAGGCAGATTACAGTCACGAAATCTTCCCCGAACAAATCTGTCAATCGGCGCAAAAAAGTAGATTTTCCGCACCCGGAGTCTCCGGCTACGCCAATTAAAACCACGCGATCCGGCTTACTTGTCATAGTTTCCCTCTAAAAAAATCACTGTTTACTAACAAAGAGTCTAGATTCCACAAAATTTCAGGCCGCAGGTAGATCCAACCATGTTTTGCGTGGCCTTGCTACCCCCACGGGATCAAGCTCTCACGAGCATACAGCAGTCCGTTGACTGCTTGCTAGGGGAGACCCAAGCAATTTTCAAGGCAAGTAATTAATAGCTTGTAAAAGTATAGTCACTTATGTATGACATCAGAGGTGTTAATCCCTCCCCTTTCTTTTTTACTTCGAGCGGATTGACCCGCTTGGGCTGAACTACGAAGCTCTCGATCCCATCGCACAAGGCATTTGGGACTGCTTGGGGCATGATATCGTCAGACCTATTAACACCAACTTTAGTTATTAATATTACCAGAATGCGATCGCCCCCTACAAGTTCAAGGTCGATCGATCTTAGATTTGAGATTTTCGGGAGAGAGAATTAACACCGTCAGTCAGCAGACGTGCAGGCATAAATCCAGAACCTTGTAGCTGTCGGCTGTTGGTCAATAGAAGCTTTTTTTGCTCTGATGCGGTACTTCATGCCGTTCCGGCCGATCGAAAGGACTTATCGGGGTCGATCCCTCGATCGGGTAAAATAGTCGCAGTACGCAGACAACAATAGCTATAGGTCAACACCTGAACGCAGTCCAGCTAGACTTGCGCTGTGTTCGGCTAATTGGGAATTCCAGACGCGAGCGATCGCAACTTGACACCCCCGCCCACAAGCAAGGCCCAAAAATTGTCGAGGCCAATTAGTCCAGATGGCCTTAAGAAAAAAGTAAATTGAGTCTAACGTCACATTCTCTATCTTGATAACTCTGTATGGTGAAGGACAAGCAACAAATGTACAGCCCAAGCATATCTGGTGTAGCGGCCAACTCAGAATCAGGCAGCCGCATCTTTGTTTACGAAGTCGAGGGTATGCGTCAGAATCAAGCAACTGACCAAACAAACCACCAGATTCGGCGTAGTGGCAACGTATTTATCTCCGTGCCGTACGATC
Organism: filamentous cyanobacterium Phorm 6; assembly: GCA_003003725.1. GTDB lineage: Bacteria > Cyanobacteriota > Cyanobacteriia > Cyanobacteriales > Microcoleaceae > Microcoleus. The sequence continues at coordinate 13,827 of PVWI01000073.1, forward strand.
GCATGAATCAGGAAATGCGGAGAATTACCCGTATGGGTGGCAAAATCGTCAGTATCCGCCCTTTAAATGGCGCTCCCGAAACGACGAATGGCAAAGTTGCACCAGAAGCTGGGCTAGAGAGTCAGAAATCTGGAGAAGAAACTAAGCCCATGACCCAAGCAAAGGAAAAAGTTCAGGTTCCTGTTAACTTATACAAACCGGCCAATCCCTATATTGGTAAGTGCATTTCTACAGAAGAAATGGTCAAAGAAGGCGGAGATGGCACTGTCCGTCACGTTAAAATTGACATTTCTGGAGGAAATTTGCACTATCTGGAAGGTCAAAGTATTGGCATTATTCCAGATGGGACAGATAAAAACGGTAAACCTCACAAAATTCGGCTTTACTCGATCGCCTCCACCCGTCACGGAGATGATGTCGATGACAAAACTGTCTCTGTATGCGTCCGCAGGCTAGAGTACAAAAGCCCAGAAACAGGCGAACAAGTCCTCGGCGTTTGTTCCACTTTTATCACCGGTTTGGAACCAGGGGCTGATGTCAAAATCACCGGCCCAGTCGGCAAGGAAATGCTCTTGCCCGATGACGAAGATGCCACCATTATTATGATGGCTACCGGTACGGGTATTGCTCCTTTCCGCGCTTATTTGTGGCGGATGTTCAAGGAAAACAATCCAGAGTACAAATTCAAAGGTTTAGCTTGGCTGTTCTTTGGAGTTGCTTACACTCCCAACATTCTTTATAAGGAAGAGTTGGAACAATTACAGCGCGAGTTCCCCGATAATTTCCGCTTGACTTATGCCATCAGCCGCGAGCAAAAGAATGCTGACGGTGGCAAGATGTACATTCAAAACCGGATTCAAGAAAACGCTGACCAATTGTGGGAATTAGTTCAACAACCCAAAACTCACACTTACATCTGTGGTTTGAAGGGAATGGAAGGCGGCATTGATGAAGGAATGTCTGCTGCATCTAGCAAGTACGATGTTGACTGGACTGCCTATCAAAAACAGTTGAAGAAAGAACATCGCTGGCACGTTGAAACTTATTAATGTGTAGCCTGATTTAATATCAGTTGTAGGGCGGGCTTTGCTCGCCCTACAATTGTTTTAGACAGGAGTAAGACTAAATTTTGGTCGTTAGCGCAGCCCTCGGAGAGGAGCGCCTTTTTCCTCATTCGGCGGTTGAAACCGCTACTATACAAACAAAGTCCGGCTGCGCGGACTAAGAAATAAAGTGTAAAATATAAACTAAACGCACCTAGAAGGGGAGATAATTTAAATGGTTCTAATTTCTACCCAACAACTAACCTTTCAAGAGTATCTGGACTACCAGGGAGAATCAGGTGTTTGTTACGAATTATATCGGGGACAGATAATTGAAATGCCAACACCCACAGCTATACATATCAAAATCTGTGAATTTTTGGTTTACCAGTTCCGATGCTTCTTTGCAGCACACAACCTACCGCTAGTTGCAGTTGTCACTACCGCAGTCCGAACCGAGGAAAATTCTTCGCGGGTTCCTGATGTTGTGATTTGCACTCAGAGTCTTTGGGAACAAGTCTGTGCACAACCTGGTTCCGCAGTCTTGGACTTTGAAGAAAAACCACTATTAGTGATAGAAGTTACCAGTCAAAATTGGCGGGACGACTACATCCGTAAACGGGCAGAATATGACTTAATTGATATTCTCGAATATTGGATTGTAGACCCCAATCGACCGAAAATACGAGTATGCAGCCGTCCTGAAAATGAAGGCAGTTATTCTCACCAGGAATTTTTGCCGGGACAACAAGTTCAGTCTGTACAGTTCGCTGAATTTATTTTATCAGTGAATCAAGTGCTATGTCCGCCGCTGGTAGAAGATTTGATTCGAGAAGAATCTGTACGGCGACAGCAGCTAGAACAGCAAAATCAGGAACTAGGACAGCAAAATCAGGAACTAGGACAACAAGTTGAAAGATTGGGGCAGCGACTCCGAGAAATGGGGGTAGATATGGATTCAGAACTTTAGAATTGTCATATCAAATTAGATCCCCGACTTCTTCAATAAGTTGGGGATCTGTATATTGAGTTTAGTTAAATGACAAATTGCTTGATTAGCATACAATGATTGTAGATTAGAGTTTCTACGGGTCAAAGTCGTGGCTTTCAAAATTGGTTTGCTAGGTTTTATTAAGTTTACTTACAAAAGCATAAATTTCAAAATTTATATGATAAGTAAATAATAAGGATATGCAAGATTCTGGATACGAGGGTCAGAAAGTAGCCTATGTCAGTAAAAATTATTCGGGCAGCCTTTCGCGAGATACAAAAACTATCTTATGACAATTCTCAGATAGTTTACCAGATTATCAGTGGTTTGAGCCAAGGCAGCCATCAAAATGTTAGAAGTTTACAGGGACATGAAAAACTGTGGCGAACTCGTCAAGGTCAACTGCGTGTGATCTGGGAACTAGATTCTGGCAATATTGTAGTGATTAAAGCTGGTTTGCGAGAAGATGTTTATGATAGGGTGTTTGACAGTCGCAATCGCACAGATCCGCTGGAAATAGAGGAAATAGAAGAATTGAATAAAGCTCAAGGAACCGCGCTAGTAGATCATCCAGCTTATGAAATTCCACTGGAAGATCCTAAGTGGAACCAAGAAGAAGATCGTTGGTACAAATTTATTTATGCCAACTATTATCGCTACTCACCAGTGCTAACCAGTTCCCAAAAACAGCCATTTGCTGAGTTGATGCAGCATGGGATATGGTCTACAAGAAATTGGTTAGTTCAGAGTGGCCCAGGAACGGGTAAAACTGTATGTGCGGCTCTTCTAGCTTGTGAACTTCATCGCGAGCAAGGGTGGAACACAATGCTTATTGTTCCTCCAGCAGTGCGTGAAGATTTGGAAAATTACTCAGAGATCAAAAAGATAAAAGAGCAAAATCCCGAAGGTTTTTGGCTGGGTACTTTTCCTGATTGGGTACGTAAAGTAGCTCCAGAATTAGGGGATCGCCTAGCAACTTCAGAGGAAGAATTAACGGCTCTGCGAGAATTAGTGAGATTCGAGGGTTTAGCACCCAGGTTAGGAGAAATTAGTTCGCGAGATGTTTTGCTATATCAAGCTTTTGTTCTGGATCGGGAAAATGGTAACAACAATAGAAATGCCATCTTCCAAGAAAATAGAGAACGTATTGAAATTCTTGAGAATATTAGACCGGAATTATGGAGAAGAAAGTTAGGGGATCGCCTCTGCAACTTCGGTGTTGCGACTCAACTTATATCTGCTCGCCCTTCCCCTCTTTACCAAAACCAGCCTACTATTTTAATTGTCGATGAAGCCCAAGATTTTTTGTTAGCTCAGTTAAAAGCTCTAATTGCTGTAAGAGAAGCTTGGGAAAACCAGAGACCTTCAACTTATCTCTGGTTGTTGGGAGACTTAAATCAGAGAATTCAACCCGTAGACTTTGATTGGGGGCAACTACAGTTAGGCAGTCGCATTGAACTTAAGTACAATTATCGAAATTCACGCCATATCTTAAAGTTTGCCAATCAGTTTTTAGAATTTGCCAATAATGCTAGGCATCATGGCCGGCATTTTCCCGAACCAAGCGATCCTAAATATGCTGTTGAAGAAGGTGAGCAAGTGCGCTTACTAGAATACTCTTCATCGGAGTTAGCTTTAGAGTTTTTAGACTCTTTTGATTTGCCAGTAAACTCATCTGGAGAGGGACAGGGTGAAAGGTATTTTCTTCAGCAGTCAGCAAACCAGGTGAAAGTCCTTTGGACTAATCCAGATGGAAACCAACGGAGACTAGAAATTTTAAATGCAGAAAAAGCTAAAGGACGCGAGTTTGAAGCTTGCGTAGCTTTTCGGATATTTGAGAATAATGGGACATCTCAGTTAGAAGAGAGTTTTCAATGGTACACATTGCTAACGCGCCCTCGCTCTCGCTTATTAGTGGTAGCAACTACAGAAGAAATAGAGAGAATTGGTAGGAGGTACTTTGAATGTTGCCAAACTATTGATGCTATTGATGCGGAACAAGCTGCTAGTTGGATAGCTGAATTTGCGAGTGGTGTTGACGTAAGCCTGCTCAAAGATAACCCTCAAGAAACTCAAGAAAAGTTGCTGAAAGGCTGTGACAATGGGCATCCATACTTAGATACTTATTTTGTTTTAAATTTAGCTAAAGTTGAAAGTAAAAGTCTTTACGAATGGGAGCAAGAAGCAATCAAGAGATTGCAGAAGCATTACAGTGATTTGCCAAAGGAATTAGAAAATAATACTGATTGCACTAACTCTTTAAAAGAGGAGTTAAAAAATCTTCCGTCTGAGAATATTTCTCTACGCTGTTTGCTGTTACGGGCAATGAACTGTTCTTGGCAAGCAGTTGAGGAAGCGTCTGGTTTTCAACATAGTAATGAGAAGGAATATAAACGTTTAGTAGAAAGTATCGCCAAAGATTTAGAACACAAAAATTTAGTCTATGAAGCAGCGCGAGTCCGTGAGAAAATAGGGGAACCTATACCGAAAGATCATCCTTGGTCTGATAAAATAGCCAATCGTTCTGGCTCTTTGGTATCGTTACTATGTCAGGCTATGCTCGATCGCCCTTTTCCAGATGCGTTAGACAAATAGACTGAAATAATTTATTGTGAAGTGAGTGTAATAGAGGTAAGTTTTGAAAATGCAAAATGATTTTGAAATAGCCGGTCAACTCGATCTTCTCTCGAAAAAGATTAGTGAGGGTATCACAGAAGCTAATAAGGTGCTTGAGCAAGCAAAGGAAATTGAGTTAGATGTATCCGCTGCGGAAAAGGTGAAAGCAGAAATCGTAGAAGTTATTGGGGTAGAGATATCCCGTGCGAAAAGTGAAGTTCAGCTAGAAATATCCCGTGTAGAAACGGCGAAAGCAGAAATCGCAGAAGTTATTACACTGGCTAATAATGTGATTAAGCAAGCAAAGGCAGTTAATATCCGTGTAGAAACGGCGAAAGCAGAAATCGCAGAAGTTATTGAGGTGAAAATATCCCGTGCGATAAGTGAAGTTCAGCTAGAAATATCCCGTGCGGAAACGGTGAAATCAGAAATCGCAGAAGTTATGGAAGTGGAGATATCTCGTGCAGAAACAGCGAAAAGTGAAGTTCAGCTAGAAGTATCCCGTGCGGAAACAGCCAGAAGTGAAGTTCAGCTAGAAGTATCCCGTGTGGAAACGGTGAAAGCAGAAATCGTAGAAGTTATTGAGGTGGAGATACCCCGTGCGAAAAGTGAAGCTCAGACGCAATTGGCAGAAATTCGTGAGCTAACTGAACAGAATGAGAGTACATACAATAAATTTTTGCAAGGAAAACTATAGTTAAATGAGCGTTATACATCATTTGAGTCTTTAATCAAGGAAATAGGGGGATCTGCGGGTTTAAAAGAGCTGCGCCGCGAGCTTCAGGAAGGGCGCGAGGTGGCGTTTAAACTTGAGACATATCATCAGCAAGAAAACCAGAAACTGTTGTTAGAAAAAATGGATCAACAGCAACAGCAATTGATCAGGCAAGGAAAACTGGAGCAAGAAAGCCAGAAGCTGTTGTTAAAAACAATGGAGCAAGAGCAACAGCAATTGCTCAGGCAAGGAAAACTGGCAATTTTGATAGTCTCAGTGTGGGTTTTGTTAATTTCACTGATTAAGTGATAGTAACTGTCGGCATTTTTCCAACAGATATCTAGTAATTAAGATACTTTAGTCCAAAATATTTTACAATAGTTGTGTATTAATTGAGTTTGTATAGGTCAAAGTAGTGGCTTTCAAAATTGGTTTGCTAGGTTTGGGTACAGTTGGCGCGGGAACGGCAGAGATTTTGCTCTCCCCAGATGGCCGTCATCCGCTGTTGCAGGAATTGGAAATCTATCGGGTGGGTGTGCGCGATATTTCTCGACCTCGGTCTTTACAATTGCCAGAAAATGTGCTGACAAGTGACTTGGAAGCGATCGCAACTGACCCGGAAATTGATATTGTAGTAGAATTGATTGGGGGATTGGAACCGGCGCGATCGCTCATTCTGCAAGCGATCGCCAACGGGAAGCACGTAGTCACCGCCAACAAAGCAGTTATCGCCCGCTACGGTAGTGAAATCTTCGACGCGGCTAATGCAAAAGGCGTTTATGTAATGCTAGAAGCTGCTGTCGGCGGTGGCATTCCAGTCATTCAAACCCTCAAACAATCTTTAGGTGCAAACCGCATCAAAAGTGTGACCGGCATCGTTAACGGGACAACTAATTACATCCTGACGCGGATGCAGACAGAAGGTGCAGACTTTGCCGAAGTGCTCGCGGACGCTCAGCAATTAGGTTATGCTGAAGCTGACCCTACAGCGGATGTAGATGGATTAGATGCGGCTGATAAAATTGCTATTTTAGCCTCGCTAGCTTTTGGCGGGCGCATCAAATTAGCCGATGTTCACTGCGAAGGTATCAGAAAAGTTAGTGCGGCTGATATTGACTACGCCGACAAGCTGGGATTTGTGATTAAATTGTTGGCTATTGCTCAAGAAACTTCCCAAATTTCCGAGCAAAATGGGGATGCAGAAGGGGAACTTCTCTCGATTCGGGTGCATCCTACTTTTGTGCCGAAAGCTCATCCGCTGGCGAGTGTCAACGGTGTTTACAATGCAATTTTAATCGAGGGAGAGCCGATCGGGCAATTGATGTTGTACGGGCGCGGTGCGGGGGCGGGCCCCACAGCTAGCGCGGTGGTATCGGATATTTTGAATGTGGCGGCAATCCTGAAAACCGAAACTGTTCCGATTCCCCATCCTTTGCTGAGTTGCACTCATCAACACTACTGCAAAATTGCTGAAATGCAGGAACTTGTGACTCGGTTTTACGCCCGTTTTCTGACGCGCGACTCTCCGGGAGTAATTGGTAAACTAGGGACTTGTTTTGGAAACCACAAAGTTAGCTTAGAATCAATTGTGCAAACGGGGATTCACGGCAATTTAGCAGAAATTGTGGTGGTGACTCACGATGTGAAGGAAGGTAATTTTCAGCAAGCGCTTGCTGAAATTCGCGCGATGGAAGCAGTCGATAGTATTGCTAGCACCTTGCGAGTTTTGTAAGCATTCCACAAGGTTCGTAGTGAGGACTTTAGTCCGCATCAAAGAAAGGACTAAAGTCCTGACTACGAACCTTTTTGAGCGCGAAATTGAGGTTCGTAGTGAGGACTTTAGTCCGCATCAAAGAAAGGACTAAAGTCCTGACTACGAACCTTTTTGAGCGCGAAATTGAGGTTCGTAGTGAGGACTTTAGTCCGCATCAAAGAAAGGACTAAAGTCCTGACTACGAACCTTTTTGAGCGCGAAATTGAGGTTCGTAGTGAGGACTTTAGTCCGCATCAAAGAAAGGACTAAAGTCCTGACTACGAACCTTTTTGAGCGCGAAATTGAGGCTCGTAGTGAGGACTTTAGTCCGCATCAAAGAAAGGACTAAAGTCCTGACTACGAACCTTTTTGAGCGCGAAATTGAGGTTCGTAGTGAGGACTTTAGTCCGCATCAAAGAAAGGACTAAAGTCCTGACTACGAACCTTTTTGAGATTGTTTTTAGTTTAGTATGGATCAATACAATTGGATTTTGTCGATCGCCCTACAGGAAGGCACTTGCTAGATTCTATCTACGAAAAGTTTGCCAAACCCCAACTACACGATACTTTCAAACCCAGCAATCCGTCAATTTACATTCGGCACGAGCTAGGGCAAGTTGTGGATGGAAATTATATCATAGAAAAAGTCTTTGAAGACTCTGGTACTGGTTTTTATGCTGAAAGTCGCCTTCCCGTTTCTGGGAACAATCCGCCCGTGCTCGTGATTCGCGGCTACGGTTCTTGGTATCCTTTCGAGCGCGTTTTGGAAGATACGCCCGATGTATTTATGGCCAAACTAGAACGCCAGTTAAAAGCGGCGGAAACTGCGGGCGCTGTTGATTGGATAAAACAGCAATTTCACAGCGGAAATCCGCCGGATGTCATCGGAGAAAGTTTGGGCGGCAAAGTTGCTCAGCAAATTGCAGCAAAATACCCGAATTATCTGCGTTCTACTGTAAGTTTTAATTCTGTGGGCGTTTCGGAAAAGTTAGCTCAAACTTCCACCGCTAATAATATTTTTCACTACTTTACTTTAGGCGAAAGGTATGCTTTTTGGGCAAATGAAGGCGATTACATACCGGGAACAATTTTTGTGATTTCCCAGAAAGGGGAAAACTGTTGTTACAAGCTAGAAGAGGCGATCGTCCGAAGGGCTCATTTTGAACGTAAGTTTTGCAAAAGACGAGTCCTGATGGTAATATTGGCTCAGTGGCTGTTGTTAAATCGGCATAATGCGATCGTCCTCAACAAGAAAAAGCCGGTAGTCGTTCAGATCGATCGCGCTCAATTACAAACTTTCCGAAAAAGTCGCTTTGTTTAAACTCAGATCGAAACCTTTGATCCGCTAGATGGCTCATTTTCCCGCGCTGCGACGGCGAGTACCAGACAAAGGGCTGCGATCGCTTTTTCCCACTCTTCCTTAACGGCGATGGGTTCAACCTCATCAAAAGCGCTAACTAAGCGAGGGATCGATCTTTCTAATGCTTTGCTGGGAATCGATTTGTGCAATTCAACTAAACGAGTTAAACTTTCTTGATTTCTCAGAAAATTCACTACCCATTTGGTAGTATGATCTGGACTGTCCGGGACGTTTGTAATTCCTAGTTCTGTTTGCAACCAGTCGTAAAAAGGCGGCAGCTTTTTGGCTAAAACAGCTCCAGCAGTGGGCAAAGTTTCTTTGAGCAAAGCAGTATCGAGACTCCCCAATAGTTGATCTATTTCCGGTGAAGCCAGCAAGCTGTTTAATGGGAGTGAAAGCATGGCTTCAGAAGCTTCAGGGGATAAATTCAAAGTCCGCGAAAATGTTTGCAGCATGGGAAAGTATCTGGTATGGATGACTTTTTCACTGTAACAATAACGCGCCTCAATGAATATGAGCTAGCTCATGTTAGCTGAATAGGTTCGTAGTGAGGACTTTAGTCCGCATCCAAACTGAGGACTAAAGTCCTCACTACGAACCTATCTTTGAATATTCTAAACAAATTCTCCTTTCGCCACCATCACCACTTTACCTCCGACCAAAATTTCTATTTCGCCCTGATTTCTTTGAGCTTTCAACAACAACAAAGAAGGTCTGCCAATTTCGTAACCCTGTTCGACTCTCACATCAATCTTGGCTTCCCCGCAATAACCATATTCTACCAAATATCCAGCCAAACAGCCATTGGCGCTGCCCGTCGCTGGATCTTCGGGAATTCCTAATGAAGGGGCGAAAACTCGGACGTTCAAATCATTTATTTCGCTGTAAGTTTCGGGACAAAATATTAAAATATCTTTGGCTTCTGTGGTATTAATCAGTTCAAAATATTTGTCTAAGTTGACTTGAGCTTTTTTGAGCGATGCGAGGGTTTTTAACGGTACAATGATAAACGGCACTCCGGTAGAAACTTCTTGAATCGGGAATTTTGCATCAATTTCATCTACTTCTAAATTCAGGACATTTGCCAGAGTTTCGGCTGATAAAACTTTACCGAATGTTGGCGGGTTTTGTCGCATCCATAAAATATCTGCTGATTCGTTGCGATAATTAAAGGTGACTGGAATTTGACCGACGGCTAGATTGAGAATTACCCGATCGACCTTTTCGCCAATTATCTCTTGCTGCAACACAAACGCAGTGCCCAACGTCGGATGACCGGCAAAGGGCAATTCCTTCTTGGGCGTGAATATCCGCACGTCGTAGCCGTTATTTTGCCGATCGGGCGATCGAATAAATGTGATTTCAGAATAATTGATTTCCCTCGCTATCAGCAGCATTTCGGCCTCTGAGAGCTCGGCAACTCCAGCGCCGCAAAATACAGCTAGCTGATTGCCAGCATATTTTGACTCGGCAAACACATCAACTATATAAAAATTCATAGTTCCCTCTTTTGATAGTATTTGTAGTCAGGACTTTATATCTATTGGTGTCAGCTTAAGACTAAAAGCATTTGTATCTCTCGTTGATAGCCGAGTCTCGATCCCCCCTAGCCCCCCTTAAGAAGGGGGGAACCGGAGTGTGCTCAAAGTCCCCCTTGCTTTCGGGGGATTTAGGGGGATCAGGCCTCGCGTCTAAACGAGAGTTAAAAAGAGTTTTAGGCGATTGTTGACACCAATGCTTTAGTCCTTATAACTTGCTATTTCAAACAGCGAATTGCCTGCAACATAGCCCTGGCTTTACTGAGAGTTTCTTCATACTCCATATCCGGGTTAGAATCAGCCACCAAACCAGCACCAGCTTGCACAGAAACCGAATGCTTGTCACCACCTAAAGATCGCACAACCATAGTCCGAATTGCGATCGCACTATTCAACTGTCCCTCAAAATCATAAAATCCGTAAACCCCAGAATAGGGGCCGCGACGGCAACCTTCTAACTCGTGCACAATTTCCATCGCGCGAATCTTCGGAGCACCGCTAACCGTACCCGCCGGAAAACCAGCTTTCAACAAATCCCAAGCCGTCTTATCCTCAGCCAATTCTCCTATTACATTGCTCACAATGTGCATCACATGAGAATAACGCTCAATTCCCATTAATTCGTCAACTTTTACAGTACCGTTTTTGCATACTCTGCCTAAATCGTTCCTGCCCAAATCAACTAACATCACGTGTTCCGCAATTTCCTTCGGATCTTGCAACAATTCCGCAGCCAAAGCATCATCTTGTTCAGGAGTTTCCCCCCGGCGGCGCGTACCAGCAA
>PVWI01000333.1 GCA_003003725.1 filamentous cyanobacterium Phorm 6
GTAGTAGGCGTAATTGCCACTATAATTGTAAAGGTCGCCCCGATCGATCTCTAGGATACGATTGGTAACGCGATCGAGAAAATAGCGATCGTGCGTAATCAGCAGCAGTGCACCGCGATAGCCATTCAAATAATTCTGCAACCACTCCACAGACAGCGCATCCAAGTGGTTAGTCGGTTCGTCCATTAACAACACATCTGGTTCCGAAAGTAAAGCCGTTGCTAAGGCAATTCGCTTACGATAGCCGCCGGACAAATCGCCAATTTTGGCATCAAAATCCTCAATTCCCAACTTAGTCAAAATCAATTTGGCCTTAGTTTCCAAATCCCACGCATCCACCTCATCAATGCGTTCAGACACCGCAGACAGACGCGCCAGCAACTTATCAGTATCGCCTTTACCGTGGGACAAGTGATCGGAAATTTCCTCGTATTCGCGCACCAAAGCCATTTGTTCGCCACTGTCGGCAAATACTTGCTCTAAGACAGTGTGACTTTCGTCCAAATCCGGCTGTTGCGGGAGATAGACAATTGTAGCGCCGGGATTGACCCAGCGATCGCCCGCGTCGATCGACTCCAAGCCCGCAATCATCTTCAGCAGCGTTGATTTGCCGGAACCGTTGGTGCCGATGAGTCCGACTTTATCGCCTTCATCGAGGCTGAAGCTGGCATCTGTCAAGAGTTCCTTGATGCCGAAGTCTTTTTTGATCGATCGCAGAGTAAAAATAGTCATCAGTATAGAAAGTCATTTACCAGTAAGTTACATCTATGATATCAGAGAAGTTTCCTTTAAGCGTCCACACTTAGGTTCAAGTCTCTATTTCTAGGCTGAAATAGCATTTTTAAAAAAATATAAGCTTGCAAAAAAATGAGTGCAAATGATATGATCGCTTTCAGTAAATGTATCCAGTAAAATACCCATGTCAGAAGAACCGATTTGGATTGTCACTCGTGAAGATTCAGAAGATGAAACTATTGAAGGAGGAAAAGGTTGGGGAGAAGACACAGCTAAAAAAGTTAGTGCATTAATGCCAAAACCTGTCGATCCTGAAAAGCTGAAATACGAATGGAACCGGACAATGCGAGTTGTGTGGCAGTTAATCCAGGAAGCTGAAAAAGAGGCTAGTGGAAATTTTGGGATGCAGTTGGATGAGGTTACGTTGGCGATCGAGATTAATGGTAAGGGACAAGTAAACATAATGGGGGCTTGCAGTAGTGAAGCCAATGGTAAAGGTGCAATAACTCTCAAGTTCAAGCGGGCTGAATCGAAATAAAATAATGTCGAACAATTGGGCGATCGCGATCGGCATCAATTATTATGAACACCTTCATGAGTCAAAACATTTAAAGTATGCCGTGCGCGATGCAGATAGCGTCAAAAACTTTCTGTGCAACCAAGCTGGATTTTGTCCTGACAATGTTGTTCTCTGTTCTGATAATTCGGAACCTATTGGCAAGAGGAAAGAAATACCAACCCATCCAAATCGTTCTAATCTAAGACGGTTGTTACGTGATGAAATTGTACGTGCTAAAGGAGCAGATAATTTATGGTTATTCTTTAGTGGGCACGGGATGCTTGGCAGAGATAATCACGATTATCTAATGCCGCGCGATGGTTACTACAGAGATTTAGAAGGAACAGCTATTTCTATCGATTTTGTAATTCGCTGTTTGATGGAGTGTCAATCTAAAAATGTCGTACTAGCTCTAGATATGTGCCGCAACGAAGATGTAGATGGAAGCAAAGGGGTTGGCGATCTGGGAACGAATACAGCAAAGTTAGCCAAACAACAAGGAATTATCACCATTTTTTCATGTCATCAAGGTGAGAGGTCTTATGAAATTCCTGAGTTACAACAGGGTGCATTTACTCATGCGTTATTGGAGGGTTTAACCAATCATAAAACACCACGCTCTTTAGAGCAATACTTACAACAGCGTCTACCGCAACTTAATCGTGAATATAGAAAACCCCCTCAGTTTCCACAGATTAGCCTGAATTCTACAGACTTGTCTGATGCTCCTTTGTTGCTAGAGTTAAGTCAACAGGTATCCTTAAGAGATACTAGAAATCTCGGAGAAAAAATATCTATCCCGCCTGCTTCCAGAGAAAATGCCAAGGATTTCGGCTATTCACCGATCGATAAATTAGTTAAACCACTAATTCCCGGTACTCCCCAATTTGCATTTGAAGTTGTAACAGTTGATTTTCAAGGTATAAAGAAGAGTAGCCACTCTGAGCAAACCCAGCAATTAACTGAGGAATTAGGTAATGGTGTGACATTAGAAATGGTAGTAATTCCAGGAGGAACATTTTTGATGGGTGCACCAAAATCTAAAGCAAAATCTGCTTCTGCTAATGACGAACCTCAACATTCCGTAACAGTCCAACCCTTTCTGATCGGCAAGTACCCAATAACTAAAGCACAATGGAAAGAAGTTGCTTCTTTGCCAGAAGTACGTCAAAATCTAAAACTTCGCCCATCCCGCTGCGGAGGAAAAAGTCACCCAGTTACCGAAGTTTCCTGGTATGATGCCGTTGAGTTTTGCGAGCGCTTATCTCAAAAAACAGGTTACGAATATCGTCTTCCTAGCGAAGCAGAGTGGGAATATGCCTGTCGCGCTGGAACCACAACTCCTTTTCACTTTGGCGAAACTATCACAACAGAATTAGCCAATTACGATGGTGGCTACACATATGATTCTGAGTCTAAAGGAATCAATCTAGGAAAAGCAATTCCTGTCAGAAGTTTTCGATTTGCTAATGCTTTTGGTTTATTTGATATGCACGGTAATGTTTGGGAGTGGTGCTTAGACCATTGGCATGAGAATTACAATAATGCACCTATAAATGGAGAAGTATGGCTGGCTGACAGCCAGAATCAAACTCGTGTAATACGAGGTGGTTCGTGGCATAATGAACCATCCCTATGTCGCTCCACTTATCGTCACAAGGGTGATGCAAATTGTTGCTTTAAGGACACAGGCTTCCGAATTGTTCGCTCTTTGTGAATTCGGTAGGATCAAAGTCAACATTTAACTGACTGTACTTATTATTCTTATGCCTTTTTATCCTTTGGATATGACTTAGTTGCGCTTGAGCGCTCATTATTTTTTTCTTCAATATGTAAAGTCTTACGATATTCATATGCTGGAGGTTCTCTTTCAAATCGAGGAATATTCTTTAAATCTCCAGTCTGTTTCGCTATCTCATATACAGCTTGCTCAATTTCATCCAATGAGACTCGGAAAAATTCTCGGTTAGCATTATGTTTATTTACTCTCTTATCACGAAACCGTTCATGCAACCGTTTCTCTGTATCCGATCCATTTTCTGAAAATATTTCGGCATGAACATCAAATGGAAATGGAACAGCCCAGTTTATCTCGCGGATAAATGCAGCTAGATTATTTCTATTCATTCCTATTCTGTACACCTCCTTCTCATTAAAAGAACCAAAATTAGAAATGATATATATAGTGCCTGACTTGAGCTTTTGACAACGTGAAACTGCTTTTTCTTCAAGACTTGTAGCTTGAGCTAGCTGTTCCTCTAACTGCTGGTTCTTGCGTTGATATTCTTGTAACTCTATGCCTACAGCTTGTTGCATTTCTATACGAATTCTTTCTATTTCTTGCTGATATTGTATCTTTTTATGTCGAGCTATTTCAGCTTCTTGTTCTGCCTTTTTAATTTTTTCATTTACACGACGATCGCGATCTTCTTTCTTTTTTTGTTCTTGCTCTTCTTGTTCTATTTGTTTTAATTCATGTGTAAGCTGTAACTCTTTTAAGCACCAATCATAGTAGGAGTAAGAAATCTCACATTCAGCAATTTTTGACATTTTATTCAACCTTGAATATTGATACTTCATTATTTTTTCTCTGGCTTTTATATTGTTATGATTGAGCTTGTTGATAGCATATTCACACTCATTTTTAAAAGTTTCTAAAACTAATTTCTTATAGGCTTTTATTAAGTTTTGTCCTTGTTCTTCGTTCCCTTGAAGAGTCCAGTTTCCATTATTGATACTGACAACAGCTTTACCATTGTCTTCCATGCTTTTCTGCTCTGACCGAATTTGTATGAGGCGAGTTTTATAGTCGCGAGAATGTATAAAGTCATATAGAGGTTCGTAAAAAGCCCAGGATTGGATTAACTTTTCTTCCTCAAAATTGCGTAATTTCTGTTGTAGTCTGTTCTGCTGAAGTTTGAGTCGTATCAATGTCGCAGTTAAGACGCCTATCACTATTACGAGGAGTGTTGACAACATGAGATTCACTAGCTCTGCTGAAATACGTTATTAATAAGTTTAGACTATTTTAGGGAAACTGGTTGTGGACGGTCGCAAGTCGCTGGTGTTGAGTTCGAGGCTATCTGCCGTTGCTTGACTATGTGGTTAGCCCGCGTACTATTATACAAAAGTGCGATCGCTCAATTCGCTCTGTAGGCTTTCAGTGAACGTTAGCCCAAGTTTTTGGTTGCAGCCATTAGCCCAACGCTGCCTTGGTGCGGACAAAACGGAAGTTGTCGCTATCATATCTCCCTGGACTCGATCGCCCATGCCTTCCAATGTACTATAATATAGATACCAACAAAAGTTGGAGTATCTTTTTATGTCCTTGTTATTATAGACGCAGGTGCTTATGTCTCAAGCAATTAGGCAAGACATCATCAATATCGCCGAAGAGCAGATTGACGAAATAAAGCAAAAGATTGACTACCATACCACAGAATACACCATCGAATTCATAGTCGATAAATACCTGGAACAAGATGATGGAGGGAGCGGTGAGATTTATATCCCTGAATATCAAAGAGAATTGATATGGGATATAGATCGTCAATCTCGATTCATTGAATCCATTATTATTGGTGTTCCTATTCCTGCCATGATTGTCGTAGAAATCTATGAAACTGGAAGACTAGAAATTGTGGATGGCTCTCAGAGGGTGAGGACTCTTGCAGCTTTCATGACAAATCAGTTGCAATTGAGTAATCTCCAAACATTAGATTCTCTAAATGGTTCCTATTTTAACGATCTCGCACCCTCACGCCAAAGAAAGTTTAAATATACTTCGCTCAGAATGATAATTCTCTCAGACAAAGCTGATG
This sequence comes from filamentous cyanobacterium Phorm 6, assembly GCA_003003725.1. GTDB lineage: Bacteria > Cyanobacteriota > Cyanobacteriia > Cyanobacteriales > Microcoleaceae > Microcoleus. The sequence continues at coordinate 5,116 of PVWI01000333.1, forward strand.
AAAAAGTAAGGAATGATATTTTCTATCGCATCAACACCAGTAATCTCGATCTAACTCCTAATTCTAATAGTCTGCTACCAAACTGATAAGCCTGAGAATATGAAACCAAGAATTGACTGTGCTCAGGATAAGCTTTTAAGTCGCAGCCTATGAAAGAGTTCATTAAAGACTTTAACAGGCGAGTGGCAGAAATCCAGAAATATTTTGACTTAGTAGATAAAATTGAACAAATTGGTGCATTATCTTCTAAATCAATCATCTTCCCATCAGGTGAATATATTGTTGATAGCGAGATTCAAAAAATCTTGCAGTCTCATTGTTACTTGCTATTATACAATCTTGTCGAATCTTCTATCAGAAATGGTATAACTGCCATTCATGATGTTATTTTAGTCGAGCAATTAACTTATAAAGATTTAAGTCCGAAAATAAAGAGATTGTGGTTGCTGAACGATAAAAGTAAAAGTTTCAGAGACTCATATATCAAAAAGGATAACGTAGCTGACAATCTTCAGGAATTAATTAAATCGGTTTTGGAGGATGAGATGGTTTTGTTAGATCCATCTAATATTCCCATATCGGGAAATTTGGATGCTAAAACTATCAAGGAACTCATAGATATGTATGGCTTCTTTGGAAATTTAGGAGTTGCGAGTAGAGAAATAGATGACATTCTGAATTTTGTGGTTAAGATTCGATGTGATTTGGCACATGGAAATGTTTCGTTTTGTGATGCTTCGAGTCAAATACTTTGGAGCAAGTTAGTTGATGACAAAGATAAGTTGGTAAAATATATAACTCATCTGCTGAATAATATTGATGATTACATTGAGAAGAAGAAATACAGAATCTAGCAGTCGATTTTGATGAGTAAACTTTGGCTATATTGCGATCGCCCGTGGAGATTGACAAACAAAAAACCTAATGCGGTAAAATGAGGAAAAAAGCACGGATAATTCCCGAATGATCGATCGCTCCTCAGCAGATTTGATATCACCCGCAGAGTTACACCGCCAGCTTAACGACTTACTCAAGCAACTATCACCGGAACGATTACAGG
>PVWI01000334.1 GCA_003003725.1 filamentous cyanobacterium Phorm 6
CAAACCCGCAAAATTCAAGCCAAAGGTGAAGTTTACAGGAAACAAAAAAGCGATCAAGAAGATTGGGTTTAATCTCAAATCTGCAATATCAATTCCGGTTGAATCGAAATTAATATTACCAGAAATCAGGAGACGGCTTGGCCTTAGTCCCTACAATAAATCGCGGTAGGGAAACGGCACTGCCGTATCCTCTATATCATTCCGGCGTAGCCGGAATTGATATGAAGTAGCGATCGCAACTAATGACTAATTTTAGGCCTCGGAGCCGGTGCGCCTCGCAGCATTCCTTCTGTACTGAGGTCTTCATCAATTTCTTCCCAGTGAATGCCATAGCCTCCTCCAGATACTTCCCATTTTCCCCTTTGATCCGGCGTTGCATTAAACAATCTTGGATACCAAATTAAAGGCACGGTAATGATTCGTCCATCCATCAAATCAACACTAATGGTTTCTTCTGTAAAATGAATGTGCTTAACTCTCTCGTCCGCTCGAATCGCCAAAATACCCATACCAAGCCTCCAATAGCGTTTGTTGATTTTCTTGTACTACAGACTGTATTTTACGAAGTTCTTTAGCACTAAAACCAAGGTTGTTTCCTAAACTGACTGGCTCCAACCAAAATTTAACCGATGATTTGTCTCTGTCAATATGAACATGAGGTGGTTCATTTGGTTCATGGCTATAAAAGTAAAGTCGGTAAGGGCCTATTCGTAAAATAGTTGGTATAATTCGATGTTATACAATATTTCAATGGGAATCTCTGTATTTTTTTTAATTATTTTTCTTAATTCGGTTTGCATTGGTAATGATATAGAGGAGACGGCTTGGCCTTAGTCCCTACCGGGATTTATTGTAGGGACTAAGGCCAAGCCGTCTCCTGATTTCCGGTAACAGTTAACAGTCAACCGTCAACCGTCAACTACCTCAAACCATCTCGGGCGAAACTTGCATTGCCGGCTGCGGCTGGAATTGGAACAGCGAATAAACCACATTCCGGCGAATATCCGTCATCATGTCCAAAAACAGCTCGTAACCTTCAGTTTTGTACTCGATTAACGGGTCTTTTTGTCCATAACCGCGCAATCCCACAGACTCGCGCAAAGCATCCATTTGTTGCAAGTGTTCCCGCCACAAAGTATCAATTTGCTGCAAAATAAAGAACCGTTCAGCATCGCGCATCAATTCAGCTCGAATTGTATTAACTTCCGCTTCCTTCATGTCGTAAGCATTGCGCACTTGTTCGTGGAGGAAAGTTTTAGTTTCTTCAACTGACAAATCTTCTAGCTGATCCGGTGTCATGTCAGCCAACAGATAAACAAATTCCTTCACCTTGCTGACGAGTTTGTCGAGTTCCCATTCTTCCGAAGGCAAATCGGGATTGATGTATGCTCCCACAATGTCGTCCATCGTCTGTTCTGCATACTTAATCACCTGTTCCTTGGAATCCAAACCTTCCAAGACTCGGCGACGTTCCGCATAGATTGCTCGACGCTGATTGTTCATCACTTCGTCGTATTCAAACACCTGTTTGCGGATGTCGTAATAGTAGGTTTCGACTTTTTTCTGAGCGCCTTCGAGGGAACGAGTCAGCATTCCAGATTCGATCGGCATATCTTCCTCAACCCCAAAAGCCTTCATCAAACCAGCAACCCGTTCGCCCCCAAAAATCCTGAGCAAATTGTCTTCCAAACTCAAGAAAAACCGCGTAGAACCGGGGTCTCCTTGCCGTCCCGCCCGCCCCCGCAACTGATTGTCAATCCGGCGCGACTCGTGGCGTTCCGTACCGATAACGTGGAGGCCGCCCAACTGCACAACTTCATCGTGTTCGGTGCTGGTAAAAGCATCGTACTCGCTGCGAGTTAGATTGTAAGCTTCGCGCAATTTTTGAATTACCACGTCTTTTGTCGGCGCTTTTTCCGAGGCTACAGCCACTACATCATCGGCTTGCAATTCCGAGAGCGATCGCTCCCCGTACTCCTTCACCGCCAATTCCACAGCCGCCTTCAGCATTTGCTCGGCAGTTTTCGATAGCTCAGTCGGGAAAATCTGCGCCGAAGCTTTCCAAGACTTGACTTTTTTGGCAGTTTGACCAAAACCTTGAGCTGCGGGGCGGCCGCCAATACCGGGCGCTTGCACCAGGGTAAACCCGTCCTCATCATCGGGCCGCACGATCCGGGGCATCAGATACTCGCGCAACTTCAGGCGGCCCATATACTCAGAATTACCGCCCAGAATGATGTCTGTACCGCGTCCGGCCATGTTTGTGGCGATCGTCACAGCGCCTTTGCGTCCGGCTTGAGCGATAATTTCCGATTCCCGCTCGACATTTTCCGGTTTAGCATTCAGCAAGTTGTGAGGAATTTTCAGTTCCTGTAGCAGCCGCGAGAGCAACTCCGATTTTTCCACACTCGTAGTCCCGACAAGTACCGGCCGACCGATTTCGTGCATTTGGGCACAGTCTTGGGCGATCGCCTTCCACTTGCCGGCCTCTGCCTTGTAAACCATATCCGACAAATCACCACGGCTCGGAATCCGGTTAGTCGGAATCAGCGTCACTTCCAGATTGTAAATCTTCTGAAACTCAGTCTCCTCAGTCTTCGCCGTCCCAGTCATCCCCGACAGCTTCGGATAAAGCAAGAAGAAATTCTGATAAGTAATCGTCGCCAGTGTCTGAGTTTCCGGCTGAATTTCCGCGTGTTCCTTCGCTTCAATAGCCTGGTGCAAACCGTCACTCCAGCGCCGTCCCGGCATCACCCGGCCGGTAAACTCATCTACAATCACCACTTCGCGATCGAGATTGACGATGTAGTTAATATCCTTAATAAACAATTCCTTCGCCTTGATCGCATTAAAAATGTAATGCGCCCAAGGGTCAGCCGGGTCGTACAAATCGGTAACGCCCAACAAATTCTCAGCTTCACCAAACCCTTCATCGGTCAACAGCACATTCCGCGCCTTTTCGTCAACCTCGTAATGTTCCTCATTTTCCTTGATCAGCGAAGCCGCCACTTCAGCGGCCCGGATGTACTTCTCGCTAGGGCGTTCGACTTGGCCGGAAATAATTAGAGGTGTGCGGGCTTCATCAATCAGCACCGAGTCAACCTCGTCAATCACGCAAAAATTAAAAGGACGCTGCACAACATCTTCCATCACAGTAGCCATGTTGTCGCGCAAATAGTCAAAGCCGACTTCGCTGTTTGTGGCGTAGGTAATATCGCAGTTATAATTTTTCTTGCGTTCCGCCTGATCCATGCCTTGCTGAATCAGTCCCACAGTCAATCCCAGGAAGCGGTGCACCTGTCCCATCCATTCCGCATCCCGTCTGGCGAGATAATCGTTGACGGTGATGATGTGTACGCCTTTACCGTTGAGGGCGTTGAGGTAAGCCGGCAGTGTAGCTACGAGTGTTTTGCCCTCACCCGTTTTCATTTCGGCAATTTGGCCTTTGTGCAGAATGATGCCGCCGAGGAGTTGGACATCAAAGTGCCGCAGTCCCAAAACCCGCTGTCCCGCTTCCCGCACCACTGCAAAAGCTTCTGGCAAGATTTCGTCTAGGAGCTCTTTCTCTTCATTGAGAGATTTAGCTTTTGCCAGACGTTCTTGAAACTCGGCCGTTTTCCCTCTGAGGCCGTCGTCTGAGAGTGCGCGGAAGTCTTCTTCCAAAATTGTGATATCAGCTACCCAAGGCTGAAATTTTCTCAGTTTGCGCGCGTTGGGGTCGCCTAGCAGATTTTTAAACATGGCAGGAGAGGCAGATTTTTAATAATTTAGCTATTAGCTTTTGGGGTTACGGGCTGTAGTGTTAGCCACAACGCTTACCTTTCCCGATTGTAGCAACCATTGGGTCTGCTAAGCGGTCGAAGGCGTCTTTGGGGGCGATCGACCGATTTTAGATTTCTGGATCAATTTCCCTGACTCGCCACCAAATCGCACAACACATCAATACCTGAACCGACGTATGGTGTATCTTGAGGGCGATCGATCCATTGCACGACAGCAGGCAAAACCTCACTAGATTTCAGCCCCAACTTACCCAAGGCTTCTACGGCTTCACGACGCATCCAGTCCTTTTCATCTTCAAGACGTAATAGCAGCGAAGTGATGACGGATTCTGAAGCATTTTCCAACTTGCCCAAGGCTTCTGCTGCTTGACAACGCACCCACTGTTCCCCATCTTCGAGAAGTAAGAGTACGGCACTGATGACAGATTCTGAAGCATTTCCCAAATGGCCCAAGGCTATCGCTGCCTCGGCACACACCAATTTATCACCATCTTGGAGACTTAGCAGCAGGGCACTAATGACAGCTTCTGAAGCATTTCCCAAATGGCCCAAGGCTTTTGCTGCCAGACGGCGCACCGAGTTATCCCCATCTTCGAGACGTAGCAGGAGGGCATTAATCACGATTTCTGAAGCATTTCCCAACCAGGCCAAGGATTGTGCTGTGAATAAACGTACATCCTCACTCCCATCTTCGAGACATAACAGCATGGCATTAATGACAATTTCTGAAGCATTTCCCAGCCTGCCCAAGTCGAATGCTGCCCCGGCACGCACCGAGTGATTCCCATCTTTGAGACGTAGCAGTAGAGCATTAATCACGATTTCTGAAGCATTTTTCAAGTTGCCCAGAGCTTTTGCCGCCTCACGACGCACCGAGTTATCCCCATCTTCGAGACGTAGCAGTAGAGCATTAATCACGATTTCTGAAGCATTTTTCAAATTGCCCAAGGCTTCTGCTGCCTGACAGCGCACCGAGTTATCCCCATCTTCGAGACGTAGCAGCAGGGCACTGATTATTGATTCTGAAGCATTTCCAAAATTGCCCAAAGCTTCTGCTGCCTGACAGCGGACTGAGTTATCCCCATCTTCGAGACGTAGCAACAGGGCACTGATTATTGATTCTGAAGCATTTCCAAACTTGCCCAACGCTCGTGCTGCTTGATGACGCACCGAGTTATCCCCATCTTCGAGACGTACCAGCAGGGCATTAATTACAGTTTCTGAAGCATTTCCCAACTTGCCCAAGGCAAATGCTGCCTCACGACGCACATCCTCATTCTCATCTTCGAGACGCATTAACAGAAAACTGATAGCAGCTTCTTTTTCTCCTAATTCGGCTTGATATCTCCAAAACCGATTTTCATCAACACCCCTTGCTTTCAAAAGTTGCAAAGTTTGCACCTCAAACTCAGTCTCATTCATACTGCAAAGAATTTGAAAAACCTGAGAGTGAACTTTCTTGCCAACCTTTCCCTCACCCCTTACCTCCAACTCAACCAACTTATCCAAAATCTCTACAGTCAGACTGCAATCTACCACCTTTAACTCTTTAATATTTTCAGCAAGGCAACTGCCAGCAAAAAACAAATCGCGGTGCAACCATTCCTCATACTCGCTATTCGCAGCCAAAATTGCCCGCATCGCTTTCGCCGCTTTCTTCGGTTTTTGTTGAGCGATTAACAACAGCAACACTTCCCGCCAGTGAGCATCGTGCAAATTGTCTCGAATATGATTCAAAACAATCTCAAAATTATCTTCATCATCTGCCTGATAGCCGATTTCCTGAGCGCACAAATATTCTTGAAAAGTCTTGTGTACAAAAGCGTACAAATCTTGTCCTTGTTCGTTGAGCAATCCCGTCCGCTGTTGAATAAAATCCACAAAGCGTTTAGCTTCCTTTTGTGCCTGGAACCGTTCAACCTGTTTTTTTGTTTTAATGTTCTGAGTTAACTGATCTAACAATTCATCCTTGGCAATCAGCGTTCCGCCTTCAGGATTATCCGTACTACCCTGAGTATGAATCCAATAGGCGAGAATTTCCATCAGCCGCCGTAAATCGTCAGCATCTAAACATTTGAATGACGACGACTGCTCAGTTATTTTTTTGTTAGCATCCCAACACTTTAACAGCGTTTCCACAGCCTTTTCATAAAGCTTATGCCGCGCCCTCGGCAGTACCGCTTGATAGCGATGAATCAAAGCAATAATTGTCAGCAACAAAGGATTTCTCGCCAACAATTTAATCCGGTCATTTTCATCCAGAGCTTTTTTAATGCTTTCTTTCCGGCGTTGAGCTTCCGCCGGATCTCGAACGCGGCTGTCGTACCAGTGATCGATAAACTCATCAACCTTATCATCATCAAGCAGT
>PVWI01000335.1 GCA_003003725.1 filamentous cyanobacterium Phorm 6
ACATCGCACTGATCGAAGCCCAAGCCCGATCGCAAAATTCCACCTCTGGCCGTTTCCAGCACCGCCACTTCCACCGTCGGATCGGACAAAATCAACTGAGCACTCTGCGGCCCAGTATTATCTCCGCTATTGACCAAATATTCACCGATGTAAGTGCCGTCGGTAGTCGTGTAGCCCGTAACTTGACCAGTCTGCTTGACAATGTGGGCCAGCAGGCGAGTCGTTGTAGTTTTGCCGTTGGTTCCAGTCACGGCTAAAATCGGCACTCGGCTGGGTTGAGGCGAGGGGAAAAGCATATCGAAGACTGCGCCGGCGACGTTGCGGGGCAAACCCTGACTCGGTGCGACGTGCATTCTGAAACCCGGTGCGGCGTTGACTTCCACGATGACTCCGTTCGTATCGCGCAGGGGTTGGGAAATGTCGGATGTTACTACGTCAATGCCGGCGATGTCCAAGCCGATGATTTTGGCTACTCGGGAAAATAACCAGACGTTTTCGGGGTGGATTTCGTCGGTGCGATCGACTGCAATGCCACCTGTACTCAAGTTGGCTGTGGCGCGCAGGAATACTCTTTCGCCGGCGGGCAGTACCGAGTCCATTGCGTAGCCTTGTTTTTGCAGCAAATCGAGGGTCAATTTGTCGATCGTAATTCGGGTGAGCACGTTGTCGTGTCCGTCTCCCCGCTGTGGATCGCGGTTCACTTCTTCAACGAGCTGTTCTACTGTAGAGTTGCCGTTGCCCACAACGTTAGCGGGGACTCGTTCTGCTACTGCTATGACTTGTCCGTTGACTACTAATACTCTGTGGTCGCGGCCGGTGTAATAGCGCTCAACAATCACATTTTTGGTTTTCGAGGCGGCGCTGGCTAAGTCGTAGGCTTCTTCTGCTACTTCCCAGGAGTTGATGTCGATCGTAATTCCGCGCCCGTGGTTGCCATCTAGCGGTTTAAGGACGATCGGAAAACCGCCCACATCTTCGATCGCCGCGCGCAGTTCGTCCAAATAATTAATCACCGTCCCTCTGGGAACCGGCACGCCGGCAGCACCGAGGATATTTTTAGTACCTTCCTTATCGCAGGCTAGTTCTACCCCCAAAACTCCCGTGCGGTTGCTCAGAGTTGCCTGAATCCGCTTTTGGTGAACTCCGTAACCGAGTTGAATCATAAACCGAGCGCTCAAAGGTATCCAGGGAATGCCCCGCGCTTCTGCTTCCTTGATCAGTGTTTCCGTGCTCGGCCCGAGGGCTGCCGACAAAGCAAACTCTTTGAGGTCTCTCAAATCTTGGACTAATTCTGCTGCTGGATAAGTGCCAGTATCGGCAATGCTCTGGCACATCCGCACACCCGCCCGGGCTGCGTAGCGACCTGCTTGTTCGTTTTGATACTCTATTGCTACTTGGTAAGTGCCTGGGGTGGCCGTCTCGCGGGTGCGACCGAACCCGACCGGCATTCCTGCCATTTCCTGAAGTTCTAGGGCTACGTGTTCGATTACGTGTCCCATCATTGTGCCTTCTCGGACGCGTTTCAGGAAGCCTCCCCGATGGCCGGGAGAACAGAAATGCTCGTTCAAACTCGGAAGTGCTGCGGTCAAGCCTTCGTAGAAGCCTGGAATTTCAGATGTGGTTTTATCTGCCAACTCCTCTAAATCCAGACGCATCAGGACGAGTTTGTTGCGTCGGATGCTCCAGTAGTTGGGGCCGCGTAAGGTCTGGATTTTAAGTATTTTCATGGCAGTTATAGGGGTATGGGGCGCGAAATCTTATAGGTAATTGGAGCATTTATTCAATTTGGAGCTTGATTGCTCGATCGACTGTTCGCTGCGAACAGTTTGGCATTGAATTTCCAGTTATGGGCCGCCAGTCTATTTTAGATTTGAGATTTTAGGTTTGAGATTTACTCTACTGATCAACCTGGGAGCTTGAATTTTGATCTAAAATCTTGGGTTCTCCACACTCATAGCGTCGGGGCTTGTACCCGTTTTTGGACTGGCGAGTGTTGAAAATTTATGGCTGAGCGATCGGCTAAACAGAAGTACAAGTCAATGGCAGCAATAAACTAGAAGCAAGAAGGTAGAATTTTCTGTAATTCTACTTTCTGGCGTCAGCCTGTGGCTGGTTGGGAATATATCCTTTTGTCGTATCCATTATTCGGCCCGAATGCCGCATAATTTCTCCCGAATCAATCACACATCCCAAAAATAGGTACAAGCCCCGAAAATCGTCGTGGAGATCCCAAAATTTTAGACCCTAGTTCAAGCTCCCAGATTCAAAGCTGCAAGTAAATCTAAAATCTCAAATCTCAAATCTAAAATCGACTGACTCTAATGTTCTGCGTTAGTTGGCTGTGCGACATTCTGAGGGCCAGCCAGACTCGGAACAGGCTGCCGATGGCATCGGTTTGCCTAGGGGCATATTGTAGCAATCTCCGTGACACAGAACGTGCAAGCGCATATTGAACAGACTTAAGGGTTCTGTCGCTCCTATTAGAGACTCATTGGTATAAAAGTTTTCCCTAGAATCAACAATAGTCACAGTGCCTTTACCTAGAACTTTCATAGTATCGTCTCCCTCAAACAAGGCGCAGGTGTCTTCATCAATACCAATAGCGAGGCGATCGGGATGAGAAGCCACAGCCGACAGCAAGCGAGCCATGCGGTTGCGGTTGTGAAAATGCTGATCGACGATGATCTCTGGAATAATGTTAAGTCCGTTTGCCATATCTACTAAAGAGCGGTTCGGTGACGCACCACTCCCGCCGCCTGCAATCATGTGATATCCCATCACCGCAGCACCCGCGCTAGTGCCGGCGAGGGTAATCTTGCCTTCTTGAGCTTCTTTGCGAATTTTTTCCATCAGCGGGGTGTCCGCCAGCAGCCCGCAGAGTCGCAGTTGGTCGCCACCTGTGATGAATACGCCCGTACAGTCTTCTAAATAATCTTTCCAGACGGGGTTTTCGGCTTGTTCGCGTTCGCGGATATCAACTACTTTGACAGCGCTAACGCCCATTTCGTCAAATATAGTGCGGTAGCGGTTGCTAATTCCTTCGGGATCTCGCGAAGCGCAGGGCACGATCGCCAGCCGAGCGTTTGTACCCCCAGAACGGCAAAAAAAGGTATTCAGAATCTCTCGCCCGTGAACTTTGTCTTCGGCTCCCCCGATGACCATAATTGAGGTTTTTGGGCGGTGGGGAAGATTGTGTTCAAGGGCTTGAGATGTCAACTGCTGCATGGTGTTTCTTCCTCTGGTGGATGTGAAATTTAATTTTGCCGTGGCTGTGGGTAGAATTGGGCTTTTTGAAAGCGAATATTTTTTGGGAGAGTCAGGTGCGATCGTGTCCGGCGCGCAATCCCCCAGTTGTTTGGGGGCGAGTTTACTTTAGCAGTCGCCGCCTGTGAGAACAGATTATTTTTGTATAATAATACCGGCCCGCAGACAAAGGAAGAGAATTTAACTTGCCAAAATGCTCAGAAATTATAAGAAATTATCAAAAATAAAGCAATTACTGAAAAACGATCTCCCTCTCTTGGGTCAAACTAGAGGTGATGTATTAATAAATTCTAATTATTGTGCGATTTGACGTTGTTACACTATTTCCAGATTTTTTCCGGGCTCCCTTGGAGTCGGGACTGATGGGCAAAGCCTTAGCTAAAAATATTGCTGAGGTGAATTTTGTCAATCCCCGCCATTTTACCACAGACAAGCACCACCGAGTCGATGACGAGCCTTACGGGGGCGGAGTGGGGATGCTGATGAAGCCGGAACCGATTTTTGCTGCGGTGGAGTCGCTGCCGATTTTGCCGAGGCGGGAGGTGATTTTGCTGACTCCGCAAGGGGAACCGATGCAGCAGCCGATGTTTCGGGAATTCGCGACGGAATGCGATCAGTTAGTGTTGATTTGCGGTCATTATGAGGGTGTGGACGATCGAGTCCTGCACTTGGTAACTCGCGAAGTATCTCTGGGCGACTTTGTGCTCACAGGTGGCGAAATTCCAGCTTTGGCTTTGATTAATGGGGTTTTGCGCTTGCTGCGGGGAACTGTGGCGAAGGAAGATTCGCTGAAGTTTGAGAGTTTTGAGGACGGGCTTTTGGATTATCCGCAATATACTCGACCGGCAGATTTTCGTGGTTTGAAGGTTCCTGATGTTTTGCTGTCTGGTAATCACGCAGAAATTGCTCGCTGGCGCAAGGAACAGCAAATTGAAAGAACTCGCCAAAGGCGGCCGGATTTGTTGGAGGATTAATTAAGTGTTAGGTGTTGACAGTCTTGGTTTAGCAATGTATTTTTTGTAGACAAAATTATGCTAAAAAATCAACTTTTGTGCTGTTGGGCGATCGGCTTTTTGCTCGCCGGTGAAGTTATTGTAAATATAACTCCTGGCAGCGGCGGCAAATGGTTAAATATTAACCGGGAAGCTTTGGCCAGAAGCAGCGGAGAAAGCGAAGGAGAAAGTAGTGGCGGGCGCCCCCGTTTTTCTTGTTTCATTTACCGCCGTTCTAGCAATACCTCGCCTAGTTCTTCTAATTCTTCGAGTTCTTCTAGTTCTTCTAATTCTTCTAATTCCAGCAGCCCCAGCAACAGCCCATCGGACAGTTCTTCTAGTTCCCGTCCCACTCGTCCCAGCAACAACGGAAACACAGGGGGAAGAGTTCGCAGTGGCTCTTTTGAAAAGCCGGCTTCACCTGCACCTGTCGTCGCACCTAAAACTCGGATTCCCCGATATGAGGGAAAGAATAAAACTGTAATTATACCGCGGCGCACCGATAAAACCGATAAGTTAGTACCACGTTCTTCATTGCCTTCCAATCCCGGTAATAGTCAGCCAAAAACCCGTTATAATCCACAGCCCGCCAGGATTTTACCACGAGTTACCCCTAAAAATAATTGGCCACCCCCTAGGAATTGGCCATCTTTAGACACTCCCGGTAAGCGTCAGCCAAATATCCGTTATGAGCAAAAGCCTGCCGTTAATCCAGCACCAATTACCACTAAAAAGAATTCTGGCAAAGATAGGAGTTCGCCATCTTCTGAAAATCCCGATAACACTGAGCAAAATATCCGTGATGAGCAACAGCCTACCGTTAATCCAGTACCAGTTACCACTAAAAAAAATTCTGGCAAAGATAGGAGTTCGCCATCTTTAGACAATCCCGGTAAGCGTCAGCCAAATATCCGTTATGAGCAACAGCCGGCCATTAATCTAGCACCAATTACCCCTAAAAATAATTATGGCAACGATACGATTTCGCCATCTTTATCTCAGGATGGGGGATGGTTTTGGTTGTGGCTGTTTGTTTCGGGAGCGGGTGTAGCGTTAATAGCTTACTGTATTTACTATTATCGACAAAAGTCTGGGGATAAACTTAAAGTCGGTCTTTTTGCTGTCAGCAAGTTACAAGTCGCAATGTTGGTAGAAGCTCGCGGAGTTCAAAGTCAGCTAACTGAATTGGCGTTAAAGTTCGACGCAGAAAGTGCGACAGCCAGGGCAGAGTTTTTGCAAGAAGCTGTTTTGATTGTTTTGCGATTGCCAGAAAGTTGGACTCACTTTTCTGCCGATTCCCAAACAGTTGCGAGTCGGGAGGAAGCGGCGCAAATATTCAATCAAATCTCGATTCAAGAACGCAGCAAGTTAAGTGTAGAAACTCTGAGTATCGTTAACGGCGACATCTGCGGCCAAGAGTCTGTCAGTGATGGAAATCGAGATCCTGGAGAGTATATTGTAGTGACGTTTTTGATTGGCACCGACGATACTAAATCCCTGTTTGGAGACATTCGCGATATTGGGGAATTGAAAGCAGCATTAGAGCGAGCGGCGGCGACTCCTGCTGAGAGTTTGCTAGTTTTTGAGTTGATTTGGAGTCCGCAGCAGGAAACGGATAGTTTGACTGGCGATGAGTTGTTGAGTTCCTATGCGGATTTGATTCCGGTTGGTTGATGGCTTGCATTGCATAAATCTTTAATTGATAGATTGACCGCAGATGAAAGGCAGATTAACACGGATTTACGCAGATGGTTTTATACCAATTTCATAAAGTAGCGCTAGATATTACCCCCCCAACCCCCCCGCGAGTTCGGGGGGGCTAAGAGTTCATCTATAGC
>PVWI01000336.1 GCA_003003725.1 filamentous cyanobacterium Phorm 6
GTACCAATCCCACCTAACTCTCCAACATTCTCTCCACTCCACTAGACCAGTTACACGCAGGCGCAACTTGCCTATATTGCAGTTTATTTGAGTTGCAACTACAGCACCGCAAAAAATTAAATTGACTACATCGATCAGCCGATTTAGTGAGGGGCGAAACTTGAGTTTATGCAACAAAGTAAATGCACACAAAGCTTGTAAACAAGCGCAAAAGGCACTAATTGTTGCCAGTGTTAAAGACACCTTAAGGTTAATAGTTTCGTAAAAAAATACGCCTAAAGCTATTCCCGGCCAAACGCGCCAACCAAATAATAAAACTGCGGCTTGTGCAATTCCTGCGGGCGGCCAGACGCAGGTAGCTAATTTATTTACGCCGGGATTGAAACTGCTATTTTTGCTCCTAAAGCGTAGGCAAAGGCAATGAGAGCTATTTTTGCTAAGTATTGCCAATTGATAGATTGAGCAAATCGCAGTAACTGATTTTTGTTTTGGTTCATAGTGATTTTTATATTTTTAACTAACTAATTTGATGCCTGTCAGAAAATAAGTATTCATCTCACCTTTGCCTTTGACTTCTATTGTGCCACGACTTTCTAATAAATACTTGTCCTGCAATATATCATAAGTTGCAGAGGTGACTTGAATGCAGCCCGGTAAGCCGTGGGATTCCATGCGGGAAGCGGTGTTAACGGTGTCTCCCCACAAATCGTAAATAAATTTTTTGATGCCGATGACTCCGGCGACAACCGGGCCGCTGTTGATGCCGATTCTGATGCTGACATCTTGATTTTGGGTGTGGCTGAAATCAATAATTGCCTGCTGCATATCCAGGGCCATTTGGGCGATCGCCTCTGCATGATCGCTACGGGGCACCGGCAGCCCTCCTACTACCATATAAGCGTCACCAATCGTCTTAATTTTTTCCAATCCGTGCTTTTGGGCTAGGCGATCGAAGGTAGAAAAAATGTCGTTAAGCAACGAAACTAATTCCGGCGGAGAAATTTGGGAACTAATTTGGGTAAAACCGACTATATCCGCAAATAATACTGTTACTTCAGCAAAAGTATCGGCGATGATGCTTTGGTCTTGTTTGAGTCTTTCGGCGATCGCTTGCGGCAAAACATTCAGCAGGAGGCGATCGGATTTTTCTTGTTCTAAGCGCAAAGCTGCCTCAGCTTCTTTGCGAGTTGTGATATCTTCAACAGTACCTTCGTAATAAAGTAAATTTCCATGTATGTCGCAGACAGTATAAGCATTTTCGGCAATCCAAATTATACTGCCATCTTGACGGTAAACTTGAGATTCCAAATCCGATACTTTGCCGTTGGTTCGCATTAATTCTATGACTTGGGCCCGCTGTTCTGAGTCTACATATAGCTGGCGATTAATATCAGTTAAATTTGCCATCAACTCCTCGCAGGAACTGTAACCATAAATGCGAATCAAAGCAGGATTGACGCTGAGATATTCCCCGTCGGGAGTAGTTTGAAAGATGCCGACGATCGCATTTTCAAAAATGCTGCGGTATTTGGCCTCAGCTTGTCGCAGCGCTTTTTCAGCGCGCTGGCGTTCCCGCGCTTCCACTGCGAAAGTTACAGAATCTGTTAGAGAAACAGCGAAACTTTGTTCTTCAATAGTCCAATTGCGGGGCATTCCTACGTGTTCCAAACAGAGAATTCCTGCTATTTCTCCGCCTATTTGAATCGGGGTATCTAGCATGGAAGTGATGCCCAAGGGAATTAGGTAAAATTCCTCAAATTCTCTAGTTCTAAAATCTTTTTGCGCGTCAAAGGCAGCAATTGCGCGTTCTTCTCGCAGTGCTTGAAAATAGACAGGATAGTCTGCTGCTGCTAATTCCATACCCTTTGAGTGCTGGTTGACGGCGCGATCGAACAAATCCAGGCACTCCATCTTGGATTTAGGGCGATCGTACAACCAGACACTCGATCGGGCAACTTCCAGAGTACGGCTAGCAGTTTCAGTTATTTCTTGAAGCGCTTTGGTTAAATCGCCTTGATTCAGCGCTTTATTTTTGGCTAAATCAATTAATGCCGATTTCTGTTTCTGTAGCTGAAGTTCGCTTTGTTTCAGAGCATTTGTCCGCTCTTCTACTCGTATTTCCAGCTTTTCATTCAGCTTTTGCAAGGCTATTTCAGCGTTTCGGCGATCGGTGATATCTGTGCCGATGCAGAGGATGCCCAGGAGTTCTCCCGCTGCATCAAACAGCGGTTTATTTGCCCAAGATACCCAAATGCGAGATCCGTCGCGCCGGATATTCTCATTTTCATAGTTAGTAAAGCGATCGGGATTTTGTAAAATTTCATTATAAACCAACTCTAAGTTATTCCCTTCGAGGTCGGTTTGGGGAATAATTGTTCCCACTGCATTTTTTCCAAGGATTTCTTCCTGATTGTAACCAAACAATATTTCGGCAAACTCATTAAAAAAAATAATTGTGCCTTTTGGCTCCAATTTGACAATAATGCTGTTAGCATTTTCCACCAAATCTCGATATTTAATTTCGCTTTCTCGCAGAGAATTTTCGGCCGCTGCGCGTTCGGCTACCGTCGCTGCCAATAACAGCGAAGTAATCGTAACTACAGCCATAAAAGCTTGTAAAAATAAAATAGCCTGACTAATATTTTCGGTTTTTGCTATAAACGGGCCGCCTCCATGAGAACTGCCGAAAATTGCGATGCTTGAGACAACTAACGAGGCTAGAACAGCGGCCCGCTGACCGAATTGGAGCGCCGCCCAAATTATCAAAGGAAACGGCAAATATTCAAGGGGATAGCGAGAAATAGAAGCGTCATTTTTTGACTCAAATACAAACCAGCTCACCCCAATTAATAATATCAACCATACTCCCCGCCAAATTAAATAATTTTTCGGAAGATGTGTTTTTATTTTTAAGCGATCTGCAGTTACTTGAGGACGAAAAATAATGAGGATTAAGGGAGTCAAAATCAAAACTCCCATTGCGTCACCCAACCACCAATTCCACCGAAGCGACCAATATTCTGACAAATCTACTTTGCCAGCCAAATATATGGAAAGCGCGCCGATAGTACAACTGATTTGAGTAGAAATTAGACCGCCAAACAAGATTAAATTAACTACATCTTTCAATCGTTCTAGAGAGGGACGAAACCCCAGCCAGCGCAGCACAGTTGCTGCAAAAACAGCTTGCAGAATAGCGCCAATGTTTCCTCCCAGCCAAAGTGCAAATATCTGTTCAGTTGGGTTAACAAAATTGAGTAAAAATATACCCAAAACAATCGCAGGCCAGACTTTTCTGCCAAACAATAAAAGTCCGGCTTGTGCAATTCCTGCGGGCGGCCACACCGATGAAGCAAAGGGACTTACACCTTGAATTGAAAATGCTAGCCTCGCTCCCACGGCGTAAGCGATCGCAAGGACAGTTACTTGGGCTAAGTAGCGCCCAATTCTGGATTGAGGGAATCGAATAAACTGATTTAGGTTCAGATTCATTGCGCACCTTACTACTCGTTAATGTAGGGTGCGCATTGCGCACCTTACCTCTATACATTGCGCACATTACTACCTGTAAATGTAGGTGCAGCACGCACCTTACCGTTACAAAAACTTATTTGATGGCTGCATCAATCCACTGTTTTAAAGTAGAGTTGACTTCCTCAATCAGAATTTCATGGGATTTGTGAGTTGCTCTTTCCACGACTTCAACTTTACCTAGTTTCAGGGAACGGCCGGTCACAATTCGATAGGGAATGCCAATTAAATCAGCATCTTTGAATTTAACTCCGGCTCGTTCGTCTCGGTCATCTAGTAGGGTTTCAATGCCAGATTGATTGAGTTCTGCGTAGAGTTTTTCGGCGACTTCTACTTGTTGGGCGTCGGAAATGTTGGGGATGCTAATGATGGCGTGATAGGGCGCGATCGCCACTGGCCAGATAATCCCATCTTTGTCGTAGGATTGTTCTACGGCAGATTGAGCTAGCCGCGACACGCCAACGCCGTAGCAGCCCATGATAAAGGGCATTTCTTCGCCTTGTTCGTTGGTGTAGGTGGCGCCCATTGCTTGCGAGTATTTGGTTCCTAATTGGAAGATGTGGCCGACTTCGATGCCTCTGGCGCTTTGCAAGGTTTGTTCGGGATTGTGCATTGCCCGATCGCCCTTTTTGGCACTTCTGACACCCACAACCGTTGCAGGTAGCGGAAATTCTGTGCCCCAATTGGCTCCCACAACGTGGTATCCTGACTCGTTAGAACCAGTGACAAAGTTGGTGAGATCGACAGCAGTGCGATCGACCAAACGCAAAAACTTAGAATTTACCTCCTTGCTTCCAGCGATATAATCATCAGCAAGATCCGGAGCCATATAACCCAGAGGCAAAGATTTAGCCGCCCATTTCCCCTGAGCTTCCGCATCAGGAACCGTCAAAAATAAAACAGTTTTAGCTTGATAATTGCCCGCTAACTTCGTCAATTCATTCAGCAACTTTACCTGATTCACATCTTGGTCGCCGCGAATGCTTACCAATACCAAAACTGTAATACCGCTGTCATAAACAGCCTGATAAAGCACATTTTTGACAACTTGCGTCGGAGAACACTTCAAAAACTTGCCCAGTTTATCAATTGTGTCAGTTCCCGGCGTTTCCCGCTTTTCAAAAGTTGCAAAGGGCGACAGTTCCGCATCAGCAGGCATCGACACAGCCTTCTCCACATTAGCAGCATAAAGACCGTCTTCAGTATAAAGAACTTCATCCTCACCCGCATCTGCCAGCACCATAAACTCTTGAGAACCAGATCCACCAATTGCACCAGAATCGGCATCTACTGCTCGGAATTTCAAGCCCGATCGGCGCAGCATATTGCTGTATGCTCGATCCATATCCTGATAAGTTTTTTTCAAACTTTCTTCGCTAGTGTGAAAAGAATAGCCATCTTTCATAATAAACTCGCGACCGCGCATCAACCCAAAACGCGGGCGAATTTCATCGCGAAACTTAGTTTGAATTTGATAGAGATGCAAAGGCAACTGCCGATAGGAACGAACCATATCCTTAGCAATTGTAGTAATTACCTCTTCGTGAGTTGGGCCCAATCCCAACTCAGTATCGCGACGGTCTGTGAGAGAAAACATGATACCTTCAGCTTGAGTGTAGGTATCCCAGCGACCGGATTCCCGCCACAAGTCAGCAGGTTGCAATTGCGGGAGAAGGCATTCTTGAGCGCCGGTAGCATCCATTTCTTCCCGCACAATTTGGGAGACTTTTTTGAGAACTCGCCACATCAAAGGCAGATAAGCGTAAATTCCGCTACCGATGCGCCGGATGTATCCCGCACGGAGTAATAGTTTGTGGCTGGGAATTTCTGCTTCTGCAGGGTCTTCCCGCAGGGTGACGAAAAGCATTTGAGAGAGTCGCATAGCTGATTTCCTTAAAAGACCGGACGATTGTAATGTCAGATTAACTTCTGATATTATCAGAACTCAGCCAGATTTGATTAAATCTATGAACAAAATTTTAAACAATTATCAAAAAGGTATGACAGCATATGATAATTGTCACTCTCCTACTCTGCAATCTCAGTGGATTGCCTTAAAAGATGAAATAGGAGAATTTGTTCGAGAACCTAACTTGAGCGAAACTTGGGATATTCTTCATGCTGCTGGTCGATTCCTGTACAAACTAATCAAAATTCCTTTACATTTAGTTGCCTATCCTACTGTTCGCAAACACAGTCAACGCTTCGAGGAATACGGCTGTATTCGCAGCCGGCGCAACTGCGAGGGTAAATGCTGCAAACAGTTGACAGTTGATGGTTGATAGTTGATAATTGATAGTTGATGGCTAGATTTTTAAACAGTTGATATCTGACACTTTTCACGAGCAGATTTAACTGGTTTTAACTCAATACGGTTCACTTAACATATTTATGCCCCGGAGATCCCCCTAAATCCCCCTTAAGAAGGGGGACTTTGAGGGCATTCTGATCCCCCCCTTTTTAAGGGGTGTGCCAGGGAGATCGTCTTAAGTAAACCGTATTGG
>PVWI01000074.1 GCA_003003725.1 filamentous cyanobacterium Phorm 6
GCCCCTAGCCCGTGCAGCCCCTCTGCGACCCCTACCTCATCCCCAAACCAGCCTCAGTTCTGGCAATGGGTATGGGACAACAACATCCCCGTCATCATCGTTGAAGGCGCAAAAAAAGCCGGATGCCTACTCACACTGGGTTACGCCGCCATCGCCCTCCCCGGTGTCACCGGCGGTGTCAGAACCAAAACCCCGCAAGGCGAAAAAAGCGACCCCTACCTCCTCCCCGAACTCCAACACTTCGCCACAGAGGAACGTGAAATCTACATCTGCTTCGACCGCGACAGCAAACGCCAAACCATCCAGAACGTCTACCGGGAAATTGGCAAACTCGGCCGCCTGTTCACAGCCGCTAATTGCCCCGTCAAAGTCATCAACCTGCCAGGGCCAGAAAAAGGCGTTGACGATTTCGTGGTATCAAAGGGCGAGGATGCCTTCAGCGCCATCAAAAATGAAGCGCAAGGCTTCCAATTCTGGCTTGATAGGGAATCATGGCTTTTAACCTATCCCGCCTCTTTAAAGCTAAATTCTCGCTATCTGGGAAAACTTCCCTATCCAGAATCCGGGTTAGCCTGCATCAAAGCCCCCAAAGGCACCGGCAAAACCCAAGCCCTGACCAATTTAGTCTCACAAGCCCTTAACACGGGCGATCGCCGCGTGCTGATAATTACCCATAGGATTCAACTGGGCAGGGCTATCTGTGCCAGCTTAGGAATCAACTACATCGACGAAACCAGAGACTCAGCCGAGGGTAAACTGTTCGGATACGGCTTGTGCATAGACAGCCTCCACCCCCTATCTCAAGCTAAATTCAATCCTGAAGACTGGTTCGGTGCGATCGTCATCATCGACGAGTGCGAACAAGTCATCTGGCACGCCTTAAACAGTTCAACTTGCCGCGAAAACCGAGTCGCCATCTTGCAAACTCTGCAAGAACTCATCCACAATGTCTTGACAAGTGGTGGCTTAGTTGTTGCCCAAGATGCCGATTTATCCGATTACAGCATTGACTACTTAATAGCGATAGCAGGTATCCCTATTTCGCCTTGGGTTGTTGTTAACGAGTGGCGACCAAAACGAGGGCGAGATGTGACTTTTTTTGCTACTTCTAACCCGGCTTCGCTGTATGTGCAGATGGAGCAAATTCTGTCTCAAGAAGTCACTTGTTGTGACCTTGAAAGTCATGCAGAATGCTGTCCGATAAGCTTAAACTGTGCCGAATGTGAATGTAAAAAACCTGCTAAATGCGTTTCAGAAAACCCTAGTGAATGTGAATCTAAAAAACCTGCTAAATGTGGTTGTGAAACAACTGCAAAGTGTAGCCATATAAACTTTGCTGAAGATAGCTCTGTAAACACTACTGAATGTCCTCCTATAGAGCGATATCGACCGCGCATTATGGTTGTAGAAGACTCACAAAAAGTTACAGGAAAATGGTCTTGTCGCAACCTAGAAACACAACTGCAAAAACGCTTTCCTCATCAGCGAATTCTCAGGATTGATAGCGAATCGGTATCAGATCCTAATCATCCCGCTTACGGTTGCATTGACCAACTGAATGCGCTCATACAAAACTATGACATCATCATCGCCAGCCCGACAATTGGCACTGGTGTCAGCATCGATATCCGAGGTTATTTTACAGCAGTTTTTGGCATCTTTCAAGGGGCAGTAGCCGTCAATGACGCTTTACAAGCCCTAGCCCGTGTTAGGGATGAAAATGTACCTTGGTTTGTTTGGACTAAACAATTTGGTCTGGGGAAAATTGGCAATGGCAGTGCTAGTTATCGAGCCATAATTAAATCTCAGCAGAAAGTCATTAAAACTAATATCAAACTGTTGCACGGTGTGGATTTTGACATAGATATCGCCCACGACCCTGTTCACTTGCGGACTTGGGCTTTAATGGCTGCTAGAATTAATGCGGGAATGTGGAATTACAGAGAGGCAATTTGGGAGGGATTAAAGTCGGAAGGGCATCAGGTAATGCTGTGTCGAGAAAATCAATTACAGCGGGAGATTCAAGTTCTGCAAAATCAACAATTGGCAGCTAATAATTGCCAAAACTGGGATTTATTAGAACAGCTAACTGAACAAGCGCAAGAATTAGAAGAGGAATTAGAAAACTTAGAAACTGTAGCTAATTATCTTAGTGATGAGGCAAAAATAATCAGGGAAGAGAATAAAGTGGCTGAGGCTTCAGGAGTTACCAATGCTGAAAATATTACTCTGTCTGAATATCTGAAATTGAAAGACAAACGGGCTAAGACAAAGGCAGAACTAGACAAGCAGCGTAAATATCAACTGTGGGATACTTATGGAGTGCCTGTTACGCCCGAACTAAAACTCAGAGATGATGATGGCTGGTTGCCAAAAATTAGCCTGCATTATTATCTAAGTTATGACCCTGAATTTGTCAAATTGCGAGATAAAAATCACTTGGCTGGACATCAGGAAAGGGGTAAAGGTAAGGTTTGTCCCCAAGATTTGCGGTTACTTACAGCTAGGGTGGAAGCACTTAAGAAATTGGGAGTGATGGAGTTCTTAAACCCAGACGAAGAGTTTCGAGGAACTGATGCGCTTGTGATAGCTTTTGCTGAGAAGGTTAAACTATGTTCTGTTGATGTGAAAGACTTTTTAGGCATTAGTGTCAATCCCAAGGCTAAGCCAATGGAGGTGGTGCAGTATATTTTAAGGGGTAAGCTGGGCTTTACTTTGCGGCGAGTTCGCCAAGAAAGGTCGGAGGAACGAGATGCTTTAGGTAGGCCCAAGCGCATTAGGGTTTACCAGTTTGAGTTTCCCCAGGATGGCAGGGAGGCGATTTTTGAAGTTTGGCAGCAGCGGGATAAAGAGGCAGTGTCGGCGGAAGCTGCTACTCAGTGTTTAAGAGGGGTATCTAGTGGCACAGGGTCGGATAATAATATAGAGATATCAAAGGGTGTGTCGCCTCTGGATTTCCCTCAACAAAATAATGAGGTGGGAACTGTCGGCACAGGGTCGGATAATAATATAGGGATGTCAGAGGGTGTGTTTTCTCAGGATTTCCCTCAACAAAATAATGAGGTGGGAACTGCTGGCACAGGGTCGGATAATAATATAGAGATATCTGAGGGTGTGTCGCCTCTGGATGAGGAATGGGCTCACACTACTCAAGTGTTTGGAGTGGAAGCTGCACCTGGGGAGACATTAACAACAGAAGGGATGGGAGTAGCAGCTTCATATCAGGTGATAGAACCCGAAAATCACGTCATTCCCACTTATGAGGCAAAAGTACCCCAAATGGCACCGTCTGAGCTGAAAGTTGGCTCGGTGGTGAGGTTCTGCGGTGAAGTTCAGAAATATGTCGTTAGAGCTGTTGCAGGGGCTCAGGTAATGGTGAAATCCCTGTTTTCGGGGCAATTCGTCAACACTTACGCACACCGCTTAGAGCTTGCAGAAGGGGGGACAGGATGAGTTATTTATGGCGATCGCACACTTCGGGGGACAAGAAAGTTGAACGGCTTATTACACAAGGGTTTGAGTTAATAGTCTCAGAAAATATCTGTCTGAAGGCGATCGCGATTAATGCTCAGTTCAGCCTTGTATTTGTGAACTGCAAGTGTGGCAAAAGAAATAGATTGAACAATTTATGTCCGATGAATTCCCCATCATTATTGTCACCCAAGAAGCTTACGAACTTTCTAATCAGGAAGCAATGGGGAGTAAGTATAAGTTTTGGTTTGAACACCCAGAACTTGGCCGCTGTCTGTACAAACAAGCTAGAGAAAACTTAGGTGAAGATTGGGCAGAGAAAGTGGCCTCCGAATTGTGCGAATTACTGGGAATTCCTCATGCTAATTATGAACTGGCCGCCACGAGTGAGGGGAATCTCGGTGTAGTCTCTTCTTACTTTTTACCCAACGGTGGCACCCTCGTTCACGGTAACGAACTTCTTACTCCCATCGTGCCAAATTACCCCACCTTTGCAACCTACAACCTGTCGCAACATACAATTGATCTAGTGTTGAGAATTATCTCTGATGAATCTGTGAATTTACCTATTGGTTGCACAGTACCCAGTGGCATCCAAAAAGCTGTAGAAGTGTTTGTCGGCTATCTTCTGTTAGATGCGTGGATTGGCAATGGCGATCGCCACCACGAAAACTGGGGTGTTGTCCGAAATAAGGCAGTGCTTACTACATCCGAAACAGCACACATAGCGTCCACTACATCTGAAACAGTACACTTAGCGCCCACTTACGATCACGCTTCTAGCTTAGGCCGTGACCTCTCTGATGAACAAAGGCAAAAACGCTCAGTAGAGGCTTATGCTAACAAATGTTTCTCAGCTTTTTATGGTAACGTTGATGATAAAAAGCCTCTCAAAACTGTTGATGTATTTGAGTACGCTGCACGTTGTTATCCGAATGCAGCGCATATATGGCTTGAGCGACTTGAAGGTATCTCAAAGGCGAATATACTAGATATTTTAAATCGAATTCCTAACACTCGTATCTCGCCTATTGCCGCCGATTTTGCCCAAAAGATTCTTGAATTTAATCAACACAGACTACTTACCTTGAGGAAAACGTTACCGTGAAGACACAATCAACGCTTTTTTTGGCTTGGCAAGACCAAAATAGCCGCTCTTGGTTTCCCATTGGCAGGCTAACATTTGATGGAACCAACTACGAATTTACCTACACGCAAGGCGTTTTAGAAGCTCAAAGAAACTGGGGTTTTGAACCATTAGCCTCGTTTCCGCGCTTAGGTGAAGTTTATAAATCAACCTACTTATTTCCCGTATTTGCTAATCGGTTGATGCCGAAAAATCGCCCCGATTACTCAAGTTTTATTCAGTGGCTAAATCTTTCTCAGCATGAAAGAGAGCCAATTGCTATGTTAGCCCGCAGCGGTGGACGGCGAGAAACAGATACGCTCACTGTTTTTTCGTGTCCAGAACTAGATTCAGAAGGGAGGTATTGCCTTCACTTTTTCTTGCACGGACTGCGGTATTTGCCACCTTGTGCAATTGAGCGAATTAATCGCTTAGAGACTGGAGAAAAGTTGTGGTTAGCTCACGAATTTCAAAATCATTATGATTCTAAAGCATTGACTTTAAATACAGAAGATCATTATATTGTCGGGTATTGTCCGCGATATTTGAATAGTGAGATTTTTGAAGTTCTATTGAGGAATCCCAGTTTGGTAGAGGTGCGCGTAGAGCGTGTTAATCAGCCACCGACACCGCTTCAGTTTCGCTTGCTGTGTAATATAACTGCTCAATGCTATGATGACTTTTGCCCATTTTCAAGTGATGAATATCAGCCTTTTATCGGTGAGGTGGCAACTGTTTAACTCATAGGTTATGGTGACAATTATTAGGGTAAAATGATGTGTGGATTGTCATAAAAAGAAAATTTTAACCTGGCAGCAAAACTGGCTCAGGTAATGCTTGATAATAACCTCGTTGCATTAAGAGGTTTGGCTTCAAAAAGTACAAATTAGATGCGTGTCAGCTTCCCCCAAGTCCCATCGCCGACTCTCTTTTTAGTGGTAAACGACAGAACAGGGGACAAACAGGGGATAAAACGGTGTCAAACCTGTATCAAAAAACTGACGATGGTGGGGTTTTCTACGTTTCTCCGGGCGATCGCCTAAAATAAGGTTTTGTACGAGGCGGTGCTGTTTGTCGTTGCCTCACTGAAGGAATTAGCCAAGGATATGGGAAGATAACGCCAACGATGCAAGCCTTCTACACCGAACTCGAAAAACGCCTTTGGGAAGCAGCAGACGAACGAGCGGGCCAACTCTAAACTCAAGCCTTCCGAATATTCCGTACCCGTCTTGGGGTTGGTTTTTCTCCTCTACGCCGATTATAAGTTGGCCCTAGTTTCACAGGAAATAGAGACCGGCTGCTGCTTCCGGCGGCGCACGGTAGGTAAGGCGGATTACCAGGCACTCTTGGGCGCAATATGTGCCGGAAACTGCCCGCGCATGATTATTTGCTCGATCTGGCGGAAGCTGAGGATATTGGCGGGGTAATTAATGGGGCAATGAAGGCGATCGCAAGGCGAGAATGTGATGCAAATTTTGAATACTTGATGAATTAGCCTATTGCTATATTATATGAAACTCCCCAATCCTGAACAAGCTATTCAAACTACTGATGCCGTTCTCGATAAACGCAGTCCATACGGTCAGAAATATCAAGTAGATTTTTTGATGATTAGAGAGGAAAAACAGGCAACAGTTCGCAGTGTTTGGATTGTTTTGGATGATGAATATTTCCCGCGATTGGTAACGTCTTTTGTTCTATAATAAGAGGTGAAATTATGAATTCCTTAATGAAGTTACTAGATGTGTTAGCATTACTAGAAGATTTGCCAGAGCTTGAATTATATCAGGGGCAGGGGAACTATTGTTGAAGTGTACGAACCGGGAGTTTTTGAAGTTGAGTTTAGCGATTTGAATGGTCGGGCTTATGCGATCGAGACTTTAAAGGCTAATCAACTGATGGTTTTACATCATTATAAGTTGACAGAGGAAATGTTAGTTAAAGTTTGCTAATTCCACCATATACTATAGATAGATTCCACCGACAGCTAATTTTGGAGCTACTTTGCTATCAAAATAGCTTTGAATCAAACTGCGACCCTAAAGCTTTGAACTCCAAGAATGGCTTTTATCAAAGCTCCAGACGCAACATAAATAGAGTTATTAACCTTAGTATCATGCTATCAAAGTAGTTTAATAGCTAGCTGTGGGTAGCACCTCGATCGCCGAGGCGTTAATGTGGACTCCCGCAGCTAGCTAATAAATCCTCCCAAGCAGTGATTTCAAGACAGCCAAGACACCTCCATTGTCTAACGACTAGCGTGCCGTCAGCTTGAGAATGGCCTCGAAAATGGCTACTAAGGTGTGATGCAAAAACAGAAAGTAATAGAGGCCGGAAGCAGCCAAGCCCCCTAAAAACATCACTGGATCTTCCAGATACTTGGCTATAACAATGAACGCGCCCAGGAAGATTAACACAACGATAGCGGTGTGAGTGTCAAACATGAGAAAAAAGCTCCTTTATCTGAAAGTATTGCAATCCAACATAGGTAATCAGCCCAGATGTCGGATGAAATGCGATCCAGATTTGAAGTTTTGTTAAGGTTTCCAGTAAACACCGCCTGCCCCAGAAGCATTAAGCAAATCCCCTTTGTGCCACGCCCAGCCGTGCAGCAAAGTGCGGCTAGCTGTCACAGCTAGACTGAGCGCTTCGTGTAGTGAGTTGTTGTAGGCGAGTAATTTCTTCCTGAGTTGCGAGTCATTTTTCGCCTCACTTTGGGACACCAACAGAACCATTCCAATCCAAGAAAAACCAACTTTGCCCCAAACCAAGTTTCTTTTTAATTTCTGCTCTTCTGCATTCCTAAGTTTTGGGTAAATGCCATGCAAGTCGGATTGCTCTAAAATTTCAGTGTACTGCTTAGCGACTTTCTTCCACTTTTTCATCGGCACCTCATAGTAGGGTTCTAGGCATACAGAGAAAGAACCGTTAACATCTTCTTTTAAAGTCTCTGCAAATAAATCATAAGCTGATTGAAATGGATATTGTTTCAGGGAGACTTGGTGAAAAAACTTGTACCAAAAATGGACGAATGGCTTAGGAGAATGCTCTACATAACCAGTCAAATTTTGAAGATCAGTGTGTAGTTTTTTGACGTATTTTTCAGCAACTTGGCAAAGCTCCCATCGAGCTTTGTATTCATTAACGCAGCAGTCAATTAACTCAGCTTTCCGTTGAGAAATCTCTTTTTTTTCCAGAGCTTCCTCAATTGGATAATAGTTCTTAATGAGCCCCTTAGCCCTCCAGCACTCAGCCACAAGAAGCTGGGTTTTTCTCGCTTTGTACCATTCCTCTATCTGAGCTGGTGTCTTAGCTTGCTGTAGGAGGTCATCGCTAGGCAAGCTAGCTATAAGTTGGGTGATTTGCTCACCTATTCCAAGGGTTTTTTGGTTCATTAGCTAACTGTGAGTGAAGTGGGAAAAACAGGGCAAAAGTAGCTCTGGTCGTTTACTACCCAATTGTAATCCCTAACTTCAGAGCCGGATTATTGGCCCATCGCTCCGCTACGTGAGTATAAATAGAAGTCGTCCTGGGGTCTTTATGCCCCAACAAGTCCTGCACTTGCCGCAGTTCCGCCCCCGCCCGCAGCGCCAGCGTTCCCGCCGTATGTCTCAAACTGTGGGTCGATATTGTGCGCCCGGGCGAATGTTTCAGCCCTGCTTCCTTTAAATAGCCGTCCACAACTTTCCGTATCCCCCGGCGGCTGATCCTCTGCCCACCTGCCCGGTATCCCACAGCTACAAACAGCGGGCTAGAGGGCGCAAGCACTTCAATCGCTTTTCTCGCTTCCAAGTAATTCATCAGAGCGATCGCAATGTCCGGCGTTAGCGGCACAATCCTAATGCTTCCCTTCCCCTCCACCCGAATCCCCAAATTATTGCCCTGCTGTACCAAATCAGCAATATTAGCCCGGTGCATCTCCACCGTGCGCGGTCCCTCCAGCGTCATAATCGCCAGCAGCGCCTTGTCCCGCAGCGCCTTCACGCTGCCGTCGCTCTTAATCGCCGCCAGCAACTTCTCGACTTCCGACTTTTCTAGGTAAGTCACCTTCTCAGCAGCATCTCGCTTTTCCCTCGGTGGCTTCACGCTGAGGGCGGGGTTGACCAAAATCAGCCCCTTGGATGTAGCCGCATCGTAGAAACGCCTGACTACCGATAATTTCAGGGCCACAGTCGCAGGCTTCAATTTCCTGTCTTCCACCAACCAGCGGCGGTAGCGCTTAATATCATCCTTTGTCGCACTAGCAAGGTTGATTTGGGGGTCGGCGCGATCGCACCAAGACACGAACAGTCGCAACTGGCGGCGGTAAGTATCGGCGGTATCCGGTGCTGCGTCCCCAGCCGCGACATCGAGTTCTAAGAACTCCGCCCACGCCGATAGGAGGCTTGAAGCCGTAACCAGGGGGGTGATTTCAATGTCAGAAGCTAGACGGGGGTTGGAGCTAGAGGGATTGGCAAGCATAGCGAATTTTAGTGATCGCGATTTAACTCATTAAACCCTGGATAGTTCCCAAAATTACAGTTATGGGAATTATTACCAGGCAACAGCGATCGCTGTTGCCCTAACTTCAGGTACTGGCACAATTTTGTGGATTAACAAGCGATGCGTGCCATTTCCAACAAGGCGACCGCAAAGTGCAATAGCAACAGCTTCTTGACCGTCGCCAGGGAACAAATGCGCTTTTAGTTACTCTAATTGGGCGGCTGTCAAATTTAGAGATGTTTTCATGATTTAGCCCTTGGTCATACCAAATCCGGGTTAGTTACCCCCTTTATCGTCGGGAGTAAAGAAACTTGCGCTCGCGATCGTCCAATAAAAAGAACTTTTATAGTTGAAAGGAAGAAGAGAAAATTGTCTAAAATTCAATAAAGCTTGCTAATTGACGAGCAGCAAAAAAGTTCCTCTGTCCACTTGCGAGCGTGTGAAATGAATAGATAGCAATTATGAAGTTAGTAGAAGAGGAAAATTATCAGTTATCCTGTGGCTAAAATTTCTGGCTCTGACCACCAATGATAAAAGGTAAGATTTTTGATTCTCTCTGTCATGGTCGTCGCTAAAATTTGATAGCGCGAGGCGAGCACTTCTTCTCGCATCATCAAGGCTGTCAAAACTTTTATTAACTTTCAGTTCATCGGCAAGACACCACAGCCTTTCTGCTGGCTGAAGTTCAGGAGAATAAGGCGGCAAATACTCAAGAAAGATTCCTTCTGGAACAACCACTTTTTCACTCGTATGCCAGCGCGCCCTGTCAACTACTAAGCTGCTACGCAGCTTATCAGCATACGGCAGCACATTGCTTCAGTTGCCTCATTCGCCAGCTATGGGAGACACTTACTCTAAAGACTTAAAGGTATAATACGTTTAAGTGTTTAACCAATAACCGCAAGCCTTGCCGACGAGCACTCGTTACTCAAAAGAGCAATCGCCCCGGTTGATCGTTGGGTCTAACCAGCCAGACAAAATACCTCAGACTTTAACTGCCAATCTGCGGCTGACCTCAGAATTATCCATAAACGGTTAAACATATTAGACGTTTAATATATTAGGATTTTAACATTTAAGCTCATAAAAGTGTTAAGCTAAACAATGATTAGACCTTAATAGGATTTTATGTTGAAGGTCGCTATTTTCAATTTCAAGGGCGGTACGGGGAAAAGTACCACAGTTTTAAACTTAGGAGCTTGCCTCGCCGCAAGTAAGTGCCGCGTCCTGCTGCTCGACTTGGATGGGCAGCGCACCCTTAGTTTTGGGTTAGGTCAAGACGGTCAGCAGCCGACAGCTTTAGATTGGCTTCAGGGAGATAACGTAGAGCCATTAAATACAGAGGTAAAAAATCTGTGGCTGATTCCGGGGGATTTGGGACTGTTCCAGTTGCAGTCACCTCATGATTTATTCACCCCAGCCCTCTCTAAGCTTAAGGGGTTTGATGTGTGCCTGATGGACTGTTCGCCAGGGCTCTCCTCCGTTTCGGTACAGGCTCTGTTGGCGTGCGATCGCGTGTTGATTCCGACTCTGTGCGAACCGGCTGCCCTCAAAGGGTTGTCGGAAGCGGTGGAATTAATTCGAGGGGAGCAAACAGGAGTGCCAATTGAGGTGTTACGGACTCGCTATAAGTCGCGCTTGCTGTTAACCCAGGAAGCTGACAGTTTGCTGGTTGAGGCTTCTGTGGAACTGGACTATCGGCTGCTGCATACGGTGATTCCTGACAACATTGCTGTGGCAGAATCCATTGCTCAGCAAAAGCCTGTCACCGCCTATGCTGCCAAGTCCTCCGGTGCTTCATCTTATCGGTTTTTAGCTAAAGAATGCAAAAAATTGTGGAGGTTGTCGTGAACAAACCTAAAAGTAAGATGGGGGGGATTGGAAAGCTGAGCCAGTTTTCGGGAATTAAGCAGTCACCGGCACCAGTAGATATGGAAGCTGATAGGGTACCGGCTCTTGACCCTCCGGTTGAAGCTGTGACTCTGGCTAATTCCAAGGAGAAACTGGTTGCGGTCAATTTCAAAATTACTCGCAACCAGCAGGAATGGTTAGCAGATACAGCCAGACTGGTTAGGGACAACAACGCCCAAGCTGTGCCACCAGCAGAACGAGTGTATCCTCAGCATTTGATGGGTGTGGCGATTTCTCTGTTACAACAGGCTGATGTGGACTGGAGCCAAATCAAGAATGTTGAGCAGTTGCGTAAACAGTTAAACCTATTAAACCTTTAGACAATAAAGTGTATAAAGTATTAGTGAAGTGTGAGCTCTGGTTTAGTTTAAGCTGTGATGACTAGACATCCTCTAGATCACCCGCAAGGGAATGCCAGGGTTACTTATCAGTGTCAGGGCCGTTAGCCGGAAGCTGTGGGTGAAAACGCCCTTGATGTCGATGAGATCGTAGGCTGTCCTCAAAATTTTATCGGCTGAGTCAGGGTGAATGCGTTTCCCGTCTGAATTTGGTGTATGTTTTAGCCTATACCTACAACAAAACTGGTGCTTGAGAACGCTCGCGAGTACCAACCCAAGCAGAAGCCACAGTGAAACAGCCCGACCAAGACATATTTAGCTAGCCAGACGGGAATCCCCACACTATATCGCTTCGATTAGTGTGGGATGAAAGTCGCGTTTCGCTGTGGATTCCACCGTCAACCAATTCAAAACTCTGTTTTGAGCGGTGGGCGGGTGGATGACGAGACAAACAAACTCTTTATTTAATGGGTCTATTTTCTCCTTTGTACTTGACAGTAAATAACGCATTCTGGTACAGTAACACTAATTGATGCGTACCGACTGCGCTCCAATATTTGCCAATTAATGAGAACGGCTTACCAGTACAAACTACGTCCAACAAAACAGCAAGTCATTGAGCTAGACAGATGGCTATACATGCTGTCTGCCCAATACAATTACCTGTTGGCTGATAGATTTAATTGGTACGAACAAAATCGCTCTCCTGTTAACGCCTGCCATCTCGTCTGTTACCTACCTGAACTGCGAGACAATCCCGATTATTGCTCGCAAAAGAAAACGTTACCTCAACTCAAGAAAACACATCCTTGGTATAGCGAAATATATTCGCAAGTCCTTCAGGATGTAGTTAAGCGAGTTAAGACAACATTTGACCGTTTCCTAAAAGGTGATAGCAGCGGAAAACGCAGCGGAAAACCTCGATTCAAAGCTCGCAGCCGCTATCGCACCTTTACTTATCCGCAAATGAAAGAGGGATGCTTACAGGGCAACTTGATTAACTTGCCGATGTTTGGGAAAGTTAAAGTTGTCTTGCACCGTCCTATCCCTGACGGGTTCAAAATCAAAACCGCATCTGTCACCAAGAAAGCTGATGGTTATTACCTTACGCTCTCCCTAGAAGACAAGACAGTTCCAGAGATAAAGCCAGACTTTAATCCTCGCTCGATAACAGGTATTGACGTGGGATTGAAGAATTTTTTGACAACATCTGAAGGCGAAACAGTCGCCCCGCCCCAATATTACCGTAAAGAACAAAAATGCTTGCGAACTATTCAAAAGCGAGTGTCACGTCGCAAAAAGGGGAGCAATAGCAGGCTTAAAGCTATTAAGCAACTGGGCAGACAACACAAGAAGGTTGCAGATAAAAGAAAAGATTTCCACTTCAAGACAGCTAATTGGCTGCTGTCAAAATATGACGTAATCGCACACGAGGATTTAAACATCAAAGGTCTAGCTCGTACAAGGTTGGCTAAATCTGTGTTGGACGCTGGGTGGTCAAGTTTTCTGTCGATACTGACAAACAAAGCCGAAAACGCGGGTTTGTTGGTTGTCCCAGTAAGTGCCCATAATACTTCACAAGATTGTTCTAATTGCGGCGAGAAAGTACCAAAAAAGCTGCATATTCGTTGGCATGACTGTCCTCACTGTGGGTGCAGTCTAGACCGTGACCATAATGCCGCAATAGTAATCAAAAATAGAGCGGTGGGGCAACCCGTTCTTAAAGCTCAGTTAATGTCCTATGCAATAGCAGGAGTCACTGAGAAGCCTACACCATACTGTACTCAGTTGGTGTAGGAGTTGTCACTACCCTAAATCCAGCGTATAGTGGGAATCTGGTCTTTGCCAGACACGAGACTTTTCATCCCCAGTTTGGCTGGCTCAAAAAGGGTTTTGATGCAGCCACACAAGATCCAGAAGTATTGCAAAACTTCATTGAGTTTATAAGCAATTATAAACAATAATGGTATTATATTGTTGTGAGTGTTGAACAAGGAATACGCATAGCCCAAAGAACGGAAGTCTCAAATGCAACTAACAGAGAGGCACATCATTAAATCAACGTCACACCGTTTCGCCCAAATAGACGAACTAGCTTTCAAGTCCAAAAACCTCTACAATGCCGCCAATTACGTCATTCGTCAGAGCTTTATTTATGGATGGGGTTATGTCAGTTATAACGAAATGAACCGATTGATGAAGTCTCATGAAGCCTACAAGGATTTGCCTGCCAAAGTAAGCCAGCAAATCTTAATGGTGTTAGACAAGAATTGGAAATCGTTTTTTGAAGCAGTTAAAGCTTACAAGGCTGACTCTTCAAAATTCACTGGCCGCCCAAAATTGCCAAAGTACAAAGACAAAACCAAAGGGCGAAACCTTCTCGTCTACACGATTCAAGCGATTAGTAGCAAACAGTTAAAGAAAGGAATTATCAAACTTTCCGGCACTGAGCTTTCAATTAAAACCCAACTCAATCCCAACCAGATTTGTCAAGTTAGACTGGTTCCGAAATGTGATTCCTATGTAATTGAGGTGATTTATGATGCTTGTACTGAGCCTAGTCGAAGTGAACCGGAGTCTACCCTTGGCAATGCCAACTCTGTAGCTAGTATTGATTTAGGACTGGATAATTTAGTGGCGTTAACTTCAAATCAACCGGGATTTATTCCTTTGTTGATTAACGGGCGACCATTAAAATCGATTAACCAGTTCTACAACAAACGCAAATCCCGATTACAATCCCAATTGAAAGGGAATCGTCAAACCTCACCCAGAATTCAGCGATTAACTCGCTGTCGTAATCAGAAAGTTGATAATTACTTGCATCATGCTAGTCGTGTGATTGTTGACCATTTGGTAGTGAACCAAATTGGAACGCTGGTAATCGGCAAAAATCCACAGTGGAAAACCGATATCAATCTAGGTAAGCAAACCAATCAAAACTTTGTCAACATTCCTCACTCTCGATTAATTGAGATGTTGGAATACAAAGCTCGGCTGGCGGGAATCAAGGTAATTGTGCAGGAAGAATCCTATAGTTCACGGGCAAATTTTCTGTGTTTAGACCCAATTCCTGTTTATGGAAAAACCGAAAAAGAGCCTGTGTTCACTGGTAAACGGATCAAGCGAGGTTTGTACAAAACATCGACGGGTCAGTTAATTAATTCTGATATCAACGCTTCGTACAATATCCTCAGAAAAGCAATCCCAAATGCCTTCAGCGATGGGATAGGGAGCTGCGTAGTTCAGCCGAGGCGGGTTAATCCGCTCAAAGTAAAAGTGAAGGGGGAGGGACTTGAAGCCTCCCATGCCTATAAATGACTATACTTTTACCAGCTATTAGTCCATGAGTTTTATTCCCCGCTTCTCATATAGTCACGATCTGGTGAGGCATTTGGGAGTCATCGAGGGTGCGCGGGCTGTCATTGAGGTGTTACCGCTGCCACCCGATACCACTCTACGCCTGCGCCACGATGCTTTGCAAAGAAGTACGCGCAGCTCGACTCAAATTGAGGGTAATCCCTTGGATGAAGCGGCGGTGCGACGGGCGATAGCGAGGAGCGATCGCACGGGAAGTGATGCCGAACAAGAAGTCCGCAATTATTGGCGGGCGCTTGACCGCGTTGAGGAATTTACCGAAGCACAAACCCCGATTACAGAAGCATTTATCAAAGAACTACACCGCATTGTCCGGAGTGCGCGGTCGCGGACGGCGGGGTAGCAAAAGCGAGTATCGCATCACAGAATGTCCGGTGGTGGATACAGTCACGCGGGCGATCGATTACGGGCCACCTGAACCGGGGGACGTACCTGTGCTGATGGGGGAATTAGTCGATTGGCTATCTTCAACAGCCGCCGCCGAATTGTCAGCCCCTATCCGTGCGGCTATCCTCACGCACCGCTTCCTCAGCATCCACCCATTTAATGACGGGAACGGTCGCACGGGACGGCTGTTGGCTACTGCTGAACTGTGGCGTTCCGGCTACCGAATGCGGGGGTTTTTCTCGTTTGACGAGTATTTTAATGCCGATCGCGATCGCTATTACCGTTCTTTGCAGATGGGGCTGCCGGTGAACTTCTACGAAGGTCGTCACGACCCTGACCACACGCCCTGGTTGCTTTATTTTGTTGAGACGATGGCCCGTGCGGCCGATGAACTGCAACTCAAAGCCAAATCTCTCTATCAAGGTGCTGCTCCTGACGCACCCCCCTGGGAAGAACTGTCGCGTCGCTCTCAACAGCTCCTCACCCGACTTTTGGCAAGGGTTTTGGATGGAGTGGAAAATCCCTTTGCGATCGGCGTTTCAGATATTGCATCTTGGTTTGGGATTTCGGACAAGACTGCCCGCGAATGGCTGCAAGAGTGGACTGAAGGTGGTTTGATCTATCCGGTTTTGGTGGGTTCTGGGGCAAGAGTCCGCAGTTACGCACTAGCTGAGGAGTGGATCTCTGCTTGCTTCAAAATAAGGGAATCGCTTTCGGAAAATAGCGGAAGTTAATTTGGGCATTTTGCCCCTAATTCCAGGTAGTAGTTACGAATTTGCAAGGGTTTTAGCTGTTATGACCAAAAAAATAACGGAAGTAGGTTCGGAAAAATAACGCCTATTTAACCGGTGGTCGGTGGTGCGCTCGCTGCTGGCTGTAATGATATGATGGCGGAATGGCAATCAATACTGCTCGGTTAAGCAATTTCGTGGGTATGATATGTCCGCTAAAGATATCTTTCACAATGCTGTTCGTTCAGCTTTAGAAAAAGAGGGATGGATCATCACTCACGATCCTCTTTTTATCAAGGTAGAGGAACTTGATTTTTTTATCGACTTAGCAGGGGAGAAAATTTTAGCAGCAGAGAAAGATGGCTTCAAGATTGCTGTAGAGATTAAGTCTTTTATCGGTG
Organism: filamentous cyanobacterium Phorm 6; assembly: GCA_003003725.1. Taxonomy (GTDB): domain Bacteria; phylum Cyanobacteriota; class Cyanobacteriia; order Cyanobacteriales; family Microcoleaceae; genus Microcoleus. Next base: position 16,226 of record PVWI01000074.1, read on the forward strand.
CATCTGATTTAGCCAGCTTTTATATAGCTTTGGGTCAATTTCTCAGCTATCGTTCTGCCCTGAGAAAAAAGCAACCAAACAGAATTTTGTATTTAGCAATAAACCAAGATGTGTATAATGATTTTTTCAGCAATCGTTTTATTCAAGAATTAATCGCAGAGCATCAGCTCAAATTACTCATTTTTGATGCTATTCAAGAGGGGATACTTTTATGGAAAGAGTAAACTACAGAGAATTAATCCAAACAATTCTGTCTCAACACTCAAGGAATGACTTAGATACTGAGACAGAAGTTCAATTACTTTTTGATACCGAACGGGAGCATTATCATGTCGTTCATTTGGGCTGGGACGAGCAAAAACGGGTTTACGGCTGTGTGATTCACGTTGATATAAAAGATGGTAAATTTTGGATTCAGAGGGATAGAACGGAAGCAGGAATAGCGAATGAGTTAGTAGCCGCCGGAGTTCCCAAGGAAGATATTGTTTTAGCTTTTAAAGCCCCTTACGTGCGTCAATTTACTGAGTTTGCAGTGGGGTAATTGGGATACGGAGGATTTACATTTTCATCAAAAATAAACTATTTAGTTTTGTCACGCGAGCGGAACTTACGCTTATAAACCGGGTTGAGCTGAAAATTCTGTGTTTGGAGATGTCGAGGAATAGCACTGGGGAAGAAATTCATAATCCGGGTTAGCTACCTCCTTTATCATCGGCAGAAAGATACTCACTTTCAGCTCGCGCAGAAGAATCTACGCGATTGTTATTTTTCCCTCAGCAGGATTGTCAGTTTCCCGCTATCTTGGCAACAAGCCAAGACTTCCAGCTCATAAAATATGCAAAAAAATCATAATTTCAGTTAAGAGAGTGAAAATAACGATCGCAATGATGCGAATCGAGTTAATCTAACTCTCGAAAAAACTGAAAATCTCTCTTTACATCATGTGGCTGAACTTTTGCGATGTTGATAAACTCGATCAATATGAGGTAGTTTGCTCTGCCCCTCCAGACTTGTCGGCTGAGTACAACTATTGCCTATGGATTGTAACTTTACGCAATGATACTCCTATTTCACACCACGGTGAATTTTGGTAAAGCGTGAATTAGTTGTGAATGGTTGCTACAACAATAGCAAAAAGTTTAGACATAGTGCTTGCCCAAAACTGATAAAGTTCAAATTAAAGATAGCATAATACTTCAATTACTTTTGACCGCACGCTTGCCATTTTTTAGTAAGTAATTGAAGCCCCGCTATGCAATCTCTAATTCTCTATTTTACTGACGCACAATGAGATAGCCCCGTGTCTTTTTAGAAAGTGAATCAGTAGTATTCATTGCTTTCCAAAGATTCTCCGTAGAAGCCCATACAGGCGGATATTTATAACTGGCTACGTCTTCAATCAGAAACCGATCGCTTTGTTCATGATAGGCAGCAAGGGGAGAAATATGCCCGCTTTTACCCTGACCCAAAACAGAGCGTTGGTAGTTCACGATTATATAGTCGCCGGAACGGGTAAGGTTGGCTTTGGCTTGGGTACGAAATTGGTTAAGTGTTGTCTCTGACGCATAGTAGACCTCAACCTTGACGTTGTGACTTCTCAGTAAGGCAGCTAATTCATCAAGAGTCATCCCCGAAAAAGTGACGGCATAAGAAGAACGAATGTTCTGGGTTTGACCGTCAAAAAAAGTGTCTTGGGTTAGGGTGCGATATCCCTGTTTTTTGCTGCCGAGTGCATTCAGAACCGTCACACTGCTAGCCACACCACAATATGCTGGACGTTTTTGAGTTTCAATGTGGGTGCTAAGCGGTTGAAAATCCTGTTTGCTCTTGCTCTGGCCCAATAGCTGTTGTCCTTGTGGCGACTCTAAAGAAACCAAAGTTTTGGGAAGTGGTAGCCGGTCAACAGAAGGTGGCGAGAAGAGTTTCCAGGTAAAAACGCTTAAACCTGTGCCGAAGATTAGTAGAATACCCCCTCCAGCTTTTATTAGTCGCCCTCGCCATCGGCGATTTCCAGACGTTTGATTTAAGTCCATATCTTCATCTTTCTCCCGAACAGTTGTTTAAAAAAGTCTTAGTCATAATTGGTCGTTGGATAATTAAACATTACAATGTCTAAACCTTGCCATCTGGTTAGTGGCTCTGGTAACTATCGCCTTTGCTTTGGACATCATTATAGCAAGTATTTTCATGGTTAAAATTTCATTATAATTAAGAAAAAATATCATTTTTATAAAGCGGTCTGAAAAACTTGGATTCTGTAATATAATTTTGAAATCTCTGCCTGGGAGCAAGATTGCATCATGCCACCAATGCCAACAGTCACAGTCAAATCAGGATACAAGCCACAATCTATCGATACCAGCATTGAAGCTGACGTGCTGATGTTTCAGCTATTGCGACAGTTAACGCCCCAACAAAAAGTACAGCGGACTTGCGCTTTCAATCAAGCGGTGCGAAGGTTGGCAATATTAGGAATAGAGAGCCAATATCCCAATGCTACCAAGGCAAAAGTTAAGCAAGAATTTATTAAAAGGTGCTTGGGTTCTGAGTGGATAGAAGTTTTATCAGACAGTAAAGATTGGGGTGAACTCGTGATTGCAGATCCGATCGAATTAGCGCAAAAAATAGCCAGCATCTTGCTACCGCTGAATATTCCCTATGTGGTGGGAGGTTCCGTGGCAAGTTCGCTGTTGGGAGAAAACCGATCTACGCAAGATTTGGACTTAGTGATTGACCTGGAATCGCGAACAGCACAGAGGTTAATTGATGCCATGTCAGGCGAGTTTTACATCAGCGAGTCGGCTGTGACTGAAGCAATCGCTAAGTCAAAAGCAGCACCCCGTGAATCATCGTTCAATGTCATCTATTTGCCTTCTATGGAGAAAGCGGATATTTTTGTGATGAGCAGCGATGACCCTTTTTCGGCTTCGGTGATGAGTCGTCGCCAACTTTACCCTGTTAGCGGTTTAACAGAGGAGGGAATCTACATCTACTCGCCCGAAGATATCGTCCTGCAAAAACTCAGTTGGTACAAACTAATTCCTGGCGGTTCCCAAAAGCAGTGGAGGGATGTGTTGGGAGTTTTGAAGGTGCAAAAGGAACGACTCGAGCTCGCTTATTTAAACCACTGGGCTCTTACACTCCAACTAACAGATTTACTTGATGAGGCGCTGCTTCAATCAGGATATTAATAGTCGGCCATTGAGAATGAAACTTTCACAGCCCTCAACTTGCTATTACTAAGAAAACTCAAAAATGAATTTAAGCAACTTTCGTAAATTGAAAAAGCTCGAAAAAGCTATAGCGATAACCAGGCTAGCGAGGAAGCGGATGCCACACAGCGGGCTGCAAAAGCACAACAGCGTCGAAAAGCGTTAGCTTTCCGATGATTCTGCCAAAGACTGCACAAAAAGAAAGTCACTCTCACTCAGCGGTGGGACGGGCTGTACGGAATAATCGATTGCCAAATCTAGAGCCGCCTCCTGATAAACCTGTTCCAAAATCTCAGCTAAATTCACAACAGGTTCTTCATCTGGTGGCTGCAAAGGAAACAAGAATTGGGGAATCGGTTCGGTTACATTAAACGGGTAAAGTTCAGCTTCAGGACGGAGATTAGCGCGACTGACTAAAATGCGGTAGTCCGATCGAATCCCTTGAACCATCGGCATAAAGTTTCCGGTTCTCAGCAAATCGATTTCAACTAAATGAGTAGCACTGTCCAGAATTTTTTGTCGCTTGGTGAGGTACTTATCTCGACCTTCACCGACTCGTTTATTCTTGGGTGAGAGAACTTCTACAACCGTTATCACCTTCCCAGTCTTGACCTCCCGAATCTCTAGATAGCGTTCTGTTATTTCTTCAGTCAGGGGCAATGTTACTCGAATTGGTTTAGTTAAAACCCCAGTTGTTACACGATTCGGGCCTCCCGAGGTTTCAGGGTTTTGTTGAAAAACCGAGGCATCTGGAATACCGACCAGTAGAGAATCCATGTAAACCCGTTTTTCTACAGCAGCTCGGTATTTGGGTATGAGTGAGGGATTAAGCGATCGGGCCAACTCGATAATCAGCCAGGAGTGAACTTCTGACCACAAAGTAGGATTTTCAAGATAAGGATTCATTCCTGGAAAATGCAGTTTCATAGGAATATCTCTGTTTTGTACAAAACTCATTATGACATAATTGTTGATTGGCTGCACTAATAACTCTTACATACTTAGAGTTTTGTCGATCAAAAAATCCCACTGTTCTCAAAGTTACAGAACTGTGAAAAAACCAATTATAATTACAAATCCTGTTGCTGGATAAATCTTATAAGTTCTCACAATCCCTACAACAATAACAGTTCCCTCGCTCGCCGATAGCAATATGAATACCGATGTTAGCTTTAAATTAAACGGTGTTGAAGTAGGAATAGATACAACTGCCACTAATACAGCAGATTGTAGGTAAATAGAGTACACTTAAAATAAGTATAGCAGTAGCAGTAATGAAACCATTACCGATCGAGCAAGCGAGAAAAAGTAGTCAAAGCTTATGAACAGGGTAACACATCAAGCATGAAAACTAGCTGCTAGAAAAGATGTGAGTAAATATGATTGTCGAACGGCTGCTAAAACGCAAACAAATTACAGGAGACATTCAACCCTTGCGTCAAGGTGGAAGTCTCTAAAGTGAGTTGAATGGATATTAAGCGTCAACTTCATGAACTGGTAGAAAAATATCCAGAGAGCATCGTTGTCAGAATATTGTGAATACTGGGGAAATATTTACGGACAGTGGATAAGTCCTAGTACCATGTGTCGAGAATTAAAAAAGCTGGGACTAACACAAAAAAAAGACGCTACGAAGCAGTCAATCGGCGACAGAAATGGTGCAAAAATTAAGAAAAAAATACTGAAAAAATTTAAAACTATACATCCCGAAAACCTGGTGTTTATAGATTCAATGGGTTTTTTACTTATAGACTATAAATTATGCTATCTCGCCTCATGGTACCAGAGTATCCGATATAAAACCATTTTAGGTTCGGCGTAAAAATCACAGCAATAGGAGCTATTAGTATTCAAAAACTGGTGGTATTAATGACAATAAATAACTCAATGGATGGCAAGGCTTTTGAAGTGTTTACCCTTAAAGTTTTTAGTGCCGGAACTCGGGGTGGAAGCGGTAGTAGTAATGGATAATTTACCAGCATATAAAATGGCTTCTATTGCACCGATGATTGAAGCAGTTGGTGCAAGTATTATTAACTTATTACCGTATTATTCTGATTTTAATCCCATTGAATTATGGTAGTCGCAACTTAAATCTTTTCTGCGTAGGTTTTCTCCAACTACAACAAAAATGATTGATACCTTAATTGCCGGATCACTCGATTTAATAAATCCTCAACATCTAAAAAACTGGTTTACTAAATGCTGTTACTGTCATCTATAAGCTGGCAATCTGCTGTATGTCGCAAAAAATGACCTAAATCAAAATTCAATAACGGGGGTAAAAACAGTTTAATTCATAGCGTTGGAAAATTCAGTAATTCCATCGTTAACTAAAACAATTGACCGGGTTAACTCTTGCCCATGTTGTCGATTTTATATACAAATAAATCATATTGCTTGTGCAATTTTACTCTGGAATTTACTTTAAAAAAAGCCTATTTAGTAGGTAAAACTTTCTACCAGTTAAAGCATGAATTATTGTCTGAATATCTGAAAAATGAACTTAGAACTCCAACTCTCAAGATGACACCTGCTTAACAGCAAATTAGGTGATTTTTGAGAAGTTAAATTTTCGATCTCAATGGCGATCGCTTTATTAAATTTCTCAAGCGATCGCTCTTTCTTGGCACGCTACATATAGTGTGCTTGCGTAAGTCCTGTTTATGAGATTGATATAGCGTAATTGACGATCGCTCCGTCATCAGCAATGTTTTACTGGTTAGTGAACTCGAAAGGGCTTGAAATCAGAGAATCGGCAGAAAGGCTGGCTCTTGCTGAAATGCAAAATTTAGTAGGAAATCCAGGTTGAGCTGCTTACATTGATGTTCCTTCCTATAACACTTTCAGCCATAAAGCAATTACGTTGATTTGTGACGATGAGTTTTTAATGAAAGAGATAAATCCTACTTGCAAAACTGGTAATGGAGACATAATCCACGGTCAAATTGTGATTTTAGGCACTTCGCTCGAAGCAGAAGATTTCACTCTCTTAAGCAAAGAGCAAACTGAAATAATCAAAGCTGAAATTCGATTGGTTCGTCGTAAATAAAGCGCTTTACCGGGTCGCTCAGGGCGACGCTTCGCTCAGGGCGACGCTGTTGACTGTTGACTGTGAATCGAACAACTGAAAATTGCGCCGAGATAGGTGGTGACTTGTAAAAATCATTCATGAATTGCCCTCTAATTTATCATTCCGATGCAGCCGGAAACGATAGGACTTTTTTGGTCTTTAGTTAGAGTCTAGCCTGGTCGCTCCCGGCCCGGGAGGGTGGATAAATACGACAAGTAAAAAGTTTAATTTTTGGCATTTCTGGAAACTTTGCAGATGATTGAAGCAGAGATTGGATCGCAACGCAAAAACGGGATGCTTCCAAGCATTCAGTTTATCTCGACTTGGCATAACTGCCTAAGTCTTCATCCAAAATTATCTTGCCAATTTTCTGATATTCTCGTCGGGTAGCGCGAAGGAGATGGGACATCGTGACATCATCCGCCTTTTCAGCAGCAGCTAGAAAAGCGGCTGCTAGGGCGATATTGCGGATATTTCCGCCAGCTATCTCGAAGCGACGCGCCATAAATTCTAAGTCTAAATCTGCACCGAGAGGGGTGGAAGCGGGAAAAATCTTTTGCCAAATTTGGTATCGTTCGGCTTCCTTGGGAAAGGGAAATCCGATAATAAAACTCAATCGGCGGGTAAAGGCATCGTCGATATTATTTGCTAAATTGGTGGTGAGAATGGCGATGCCTTCATATTCTTCCATTTTTTGCAGGAGGTAGCCGATTTCTATGTTAGCGTAGCGATCGCGCGCGTCTTTGACTTCCGAACGCTTGCCAAATAAGGCATCGGCTTCGTCAAATAACAGGATGGCGTTGGATGTGGCGGCGGCGGTGAAAATGCGATCGAGATTTTTCTCGGTTTCGCCGATATATTTGCTGACGATTTGGGATAAATCTATTTTATAGAGGTCGAGCTGCAATTCGCGAGCTAGAGCTTCGGCTGCCATTGTTTTACCTGTTCCCGGTACGCCTGTAAACAGCGCGTTTATCCCTTTTCCCATCGAAAAGTGATTGTCAAATCCCCACTCGGACAGGACTTTGGATTGATGTTGAGCCCGATCGCAGATTTCACGCAAGTGGGTTTTTTGCTCGTCGGGCAATATTATATCTTCTAAGCGATATTTGGGCTCGACTTTGCGGGCAAGTTGGGTGAGGTCGTGACCGGATTGGGCGCGGGCGGCTGCGAACAATTCTGCTAATTTGGGTTGGGTGTCGTTCGTCCCTTCAGTGCAAATGCGATTGCAAGCGATCGCGACGGCATCGGCAATCCGATCGCTCGTCAGGCGAAAGCGATCGGCTATAGCATATAAGTCGGAATCTGTCAAGGAAATTCCGGCGTCTGCGAGGTGAGTTTGCCAGATGTGGCGGCGCTGGTGAAAGTCGGGGAGTGTGAAGGGTACGGTGACGACTCCCATAGCGCCGGTTGTTGGGTTCCAGTGTTCGGTTCCGGAGAGGATGGTGAGTGTTGCGGGGTTGGAAAGCAAGGAGTCGCAAGCAATAGTGCGATCGCTTAGAGGCAAGTTATCCCATCCGTCCAGATAGAGGAGGGCATTCTGAAAGTGTGCTTCTCGCCTCAGCAGTTTGAGGGTGGGTTGGAGGTCGGTTTTGAGGTTGGCGGTGAGGCGGGAGAAGTCGGCGGCGAGTAAGGGGGTGTGGAGTTCTCGCGCTAGGGCTTCGGCGGCGCGTTTTTTGCTGCTGGTATCGGTTCCTTGGAAGTAGAGGCAGCGGGGTTGGCGGTTTTGGGCGATGGCGCTGAGTTTTTGCTGGAGTTCGGGGTTGAGGAACTGTTCGCTGAGGGTGTGGGTGGGGGGTATGAG
>PVWI01000337.1 GCA_003003725.1 filamentous cyanobacterium Phorm 6
TATTTTACCTCCTGCCTTCTGCCTGATTGTTTGGGAAGAGATTGTTGTGGCTTTTACCTAAAATTCTCAAATCGGTTTTTCTATCTAAAACTGTTAGGTCAAAGCACTTCCCTCAGTCCTAAACCGAGGGCGACTCCTAAACCTGCTCGCTGTTCTGGGGCAATATCTTGGGTGATTTCGAGTCCTAGGGTTTCGATGGGATCGACTTGAGATGCGGGCAAGCTTAATCTTTGCATAAAAAATTCGTCTAGTTTGCCGATCGCCGCTCCAGGCCCAGCTAACAACAGTTGTGCGACTTCGAGTTCTTCGCTCTGGTTGAGATAAAAGTCTACTGAGCGTCGCAGTTCGTCTGCTAGTTCTCCCAATACTTTAATCATCGCATTTGTCCCAGGATTGGTGTCTCCCGACGCGCCCATTGTGTCTGTGACAGGCAGGGTCATGCCTTGCAGTTCACTGGTGTCTCGGGATGGTGGCAGGTTCATGGCTTGGTTGAGGGCGGTCTGGATTTGGTAAGTGCCGATCGGGATGGTACGGTTGAATTGAGGTATGCCGTCCACTACTATAGCCAACTCGGTGCTGTCAAATTCTATAGCGGTGAGAACTGCGGCCTCTTGGGACGAAAATTGTTGCAGTTGGTCTTTGAGGGTGCGGATCAGGGCAAAGCTGGTTACTTCTAGTACGTCTATATCCAGTCCGGCTTCTTTGAAGGTTTCGATGTATGTGTCGGTAACTTCTCTACGAGTTGCTACTAGCACAACTTGTACTTTTTCTACGCCGTCGTCATCTACAAATAAGCCAATTTTTTGATAGTCTACATCGGCGTCTTCCCTAGGAAATGGCAAGTACAGTCCTGCTTCTGCGTTCATGTAGTCCCGCAATTCTTCTTCGTTGAGTTCTGCGGGAACTGGAATTAAACGGATGACGGCTTCTCTACCAGGAATGGCTGTAGCTACGCGCTTGGCTTTAATTTTGTTTTCTGCCATGACGGCACGTATTAGTTCGGCAATTCCAGGCGGATCGACTATTTGCCCTTCTTGTACCATGTCTTCTGGAACTTCTATTGAAGCCAAAGTGGCTAGTTTTAATCCCTGAGTTTTCTTTTCGAGCTGAATGATGTTGATGCGGTCTGGGGCTATTTCGATCCCGATTCCTGGCTTGCGTTTGTCAAGTAGACCTTTAATCAAGTTAACCATGTGATTGGGTCGCGGGTAATTGCTATTTTTTTATTTTGTGGTTGGCTGGCCTGATTCAGCAACGCCCGGTGTTGGATAATTGGTTTCCAACTACCACAGGAGTGCTGTAATCTCGGTATCTTGCGGTAGCTGCGCGGAACTGTTTGTGTTCCACGATCGCCCATCCCGATTTTATGCTATCCAATTTACTTGACAATAGCTATTCTGCTGAAAATGTCAACTAATTTTAGCTCGATCGACCGAAAAACCATTGATTCTACATCAAAACCGACTCTCTCTCTCGGGAGCCCGGGCACAAAACTCTGTTTCGGACTCGATGCTTTTTTCTCTAACGGTTCCCATGATTATCAAATTAAATTCTATGAAACGTAAATCTTGGCAACTGTTTGCTGTTTTTGGGCTGGTAGGGCTGCTGCTGACTGCGGTGGTGAGTTGTAGCAAGCCTGCTGTTAATTCCCAGACACAGAATTCGGCGGCGATCGAATTCTGGACTATGCAGCTACAACCTCAGTTTACTGACTATTTCAACCAGACGATCGCCGATTTTGAAGCGCAAAATCCGGGAGTGAAGGTGCGCTGGGTGGACGTTCCTTGGTCGGCGATGGAAAGTAAGATTTTGGGGGCAGTGGCGGCGAAAACTGCGCCGGATGTGGTAAATCTAAATCCTGATTTTGCTTCGCTGTTGGCGGGGCGCAATGCTTGGTTGGATTTGGACTCGCGGATTTCGGAGCAAGTTCGATCGACCTATTTGCCCAATATCTGGAAATCTGGTGTCCTCGATAGTAAAACTTTTGGCATTCCTTGGTATCTCACAACTGGGGTGACAATTTACAATACCGATTTGTTTAAAAAAGCTGGCATTACTAAACCTCCTGCTACTTATGCAGAGTTAGCTCAAGTCGCGAAACAGGTGAAGGAGAAGACTGGAAAGTTTGCTTTTTTTGTAACTTTTGTACCGGAAGATTCGGGGGAAGTTTTGCAATCTTTGGTGCAGATGGGTGTTACTTTGGTTGACGCTCAAGGGAAAGCTGCTTTTAATACTGATAAGGGCAAAGCTGCTTTTCAGTATTGGGTTGACTTATATAAGGGCGGACTTTTGCCAAAGGATGTTTTGGTACAAGGCCATCGTCGGGCGATCGAACTTTATCAATCTGGGGATACAGCTTTGTTAGGTTCTGGGCCTCAGTTCTTAAAGGCGATCGCGGAGAATGCTCCTAGTATAGGTAATGTTTCGGCTGTTGCACCTCAAATTACGGGTGAAAGTGGCAAGAAGACTGTAGCGGTGATGAATTTGGTTGTGCCTCGCGACAGTAAGCGCCCTGACGATGCGGTCAAATTTGCCTTGTTTGTGACTAATTCTCAGAATCAATTAGCTTTTGCTAAGGCTGCTAATGTTTTGCCTTCTACGGTTGAGACTTTGCAGGATGGTTATTTTAAAAGTGTAGCTGCTGATGCGACGGCGGGCGATCGGGCTCGCATTATCAGCGCTTCTGGGTTGACTTCGGCTGAGCTGTTGATTCCGCCTCTGAAGGATGTTAAGAAGTTGCAAAAGGCGATTTATGACAATTTGCAAGCGGCGATGTTGGGGGAGAAGTCGGTAGAGCAGGCTGTGGCTGATGCTGCTGTGGCTTGGAATCAAAGGTAGGGCCGAAGAGCATTGGGCGAGAATCTTTTTTGCGATCGCCCCTTGCTTTTTTTTGTGGCTTGACGTATTATTTAAAAATAGAAATCTGTGCGCTCATATATATTAAGTTAAGTTTAAATTATACACTCTAGTATAGAGCAAAAAATATCAACTATCAAGAATTTGGGAAAAGATAGGGGAATTTAAGAGTTTTTTACCGCAGAGGGCGCAGAGGACACAGAGGAGGAGAAGAGAGAAGTTAATAATTTCGTCTGCGGTTGACGATCGTAATTGAACGTGCATTAATTCGGGATGTTTTTGAATTGGGATGTGCGATCGCAAATTCCCTGATTTTTTTCGGTCTATCTATTGCAATTTAGATGGATTTGGTATACTATAGTATCATGGGAATCTGTGTCAGCATATAAGCTAGCTGTGTAGGATAATTAAAGAACTTTTAACTCCAGATGATGGCTGATTAACGCGGATGGATGCCGATGAAAATGGGAAATATTTAAGGTTGGAATGTTTGTTGTTTCAGGAAGTGTCCGACTAGGTAAAGGGAACCGCAAAGCACTGTTAAGTTTTCGTTTGTAACAGCAGCGTCTAAGGCTGTTGTTAAATCGGGGAAAGTCTGGCAAAGTGTTAATTCTGGGCAGATGTTTTGGGCGAGGGCGGCTAATTCTGCGGGTGGTGTTGAATTTTGGTCGGGTACGGGTACTAGATAAAGCCGATCGCCCTTTTTGAGTAATGCTTGTAAAATATCATCACAGTCTTTAGTCGCCAAAATGCCGATTACCCAGTTAACGGGGAAGTTTTGATTTGTAGGGGCGGGTTTAGAGAATGAACTTTCAGAAGCAGAGGCAATTTCTGTGCAAAACCCGCCCGATTGTTCGTGCGTGCGATCGAAGTTATCGACATATTCACGCAATGCAATGGCTGCGGCTGGATTGTGAGCTCCATCTATTAATATTTTCTGGTTTTTCCAAGTTGTCTGTTGGAGTCTTCCGGGCCATTGGGTTTTGGCTATACCGTTTTGGATAGCGGTTTGGGATATTTGCCATCCTCTGTGTTGGAGAATTTCGAGGGTTGCGATCGCAATTGCTGAATTCATCAGTTGAATTTTTCCCAGCAGTGGCAATTCATATCTTACCTTAGCACTATTTTGGTTTAACTGATATTCTGCGAATCCTTGTCCTAAATCTACCGCTGGTTTTACCCAAACTGCCGGACAATCCAATTCTTGAATCCGTTTTTCTACTACTATTCTAGCAGATTCTGGCAATTCTCCGACAACTACCGGACACTTTGATTTGATAATTCCGGCTTTTTCCCCAGCAATATCAGCGACGGTGGGGCCGAGTATTTGCCAGTGATCAAGACTGATAGAAGTGATGACACTGACGATGGGAGTTTCGCAAACATTAGTCGCATCTAACCTACCGCCCAATCCTGTTTCTATCACGGCAATATCTGCTTTTTGTTCTGCAAAATACAGCCAAGCCGCAGCGGTGATGATTTCAAATTGAGTCGGAGTTTCGGTATTACCTTCCGCAGCGCAGACAACTTTTTCTAGACACTGCTGCAATGCTGTTGTAGAAATCGGTTTTTGGTTGATGCAAATTCTTTCTGTCCAATCGATTAAGTGCGGAGACGTGTAGCGCCCAACTCGATAACCTGCCGCTGTGAGTACGGAAGACAGATAAGCGCAAACGGAACCTTTGCCATTTGTGCCGGCAACGTGGATAATGGGTACTTGTTTGTGGGGGTTGTCTAGTTTTTCGAGGAGTTGGTGAATTCTTTCTAAGCCGAGGTGTACGCCGAAGTGTTGGTAAGATTTGAGGATGGAGTTTGCATTCATTGAGGATCTCTGCTATGATTAGCTCTGGTTACATTGGGTTCTCTATGTTTTATAACCAATGACGAATATACTGCAAGCGATCGCTACAATTATCAATAACCCTATACCTGACTTGCTCAGTTATTATAAAAGCCAAGGCAATAATAGAATTAAGGCTATGGGTGATGCCCTTAAGTATTTTGTGAAGGATGCTTTTGCCAATACTATAGATGAACCAGAACTCAGCAAACCTGAAAAGTACGATGAAGTATTTTCTTGGATTCGTGGCAATCAGAGTAATCCTCCAAATTTAATGATCAGAAATGGCGATGCCATAGAAGTCTATAAAATACAAAGTTCCAAGGGTTCGATTCAATTAAATAGTTCCTATCCCAAATCAAAATTATTTTATAACAATCCACAAATTACTTTAGCTTGTCGTGATTGTGAAACATGGACAGAGAAGGATATTATTTATGCAATTGGAGTCACAAGTAAGGACAATACAAAAGAAAATCTGAAAACCCTATGGCTTATTTATGGTGACTGCTATGCTGCTAGCAAAGAATATTATGAAGGGATTAAAGATCAGATAGCCAGTGGAATTAATGCAATTTCCGATGTCGAATTTAGTGAAACCGAAGAGTTAGGTAGAGTAAATAAAGTAGACCCGTTAAGTATAACATCCTTAAGAATTAGACCAATGTGGCTCATAAATAATCCTTCCACTGTTTTTGATTATGTAGATACAGGATATGATCCTCTGAAAAATTTTCAGATAATCGCCATAATGAAAGAAAGTAAATATTTATCTTTTCCACTTGACAGCAGAACAACGATCGAATCCATCTCAGTTCCCGGATTTAATATTAATACTCAATCGATTAAATGTCCCGATAATCCTGACAACCTCATACCTGCTAAAATTATTACTTACAAAATCTAATACTAAAGGCAAAGGCATTATGAATATCATATCTCTGTTTGCAGGATGTGGTGGGTTGGATTTGGGTTTTCGACAGGCGGGATTTAATATTGTTTGGGCGAATGAGTGCGATCGCACTATTTGGGATACCTACGAGTTCAACCATCCTGACACTATTTTAGAGAAAAGAGATATCAGAAAAATCAATTCTGATGAAATTCCCGACTGTATTGGAATTATTGGCGGGCCTCCGTGTCAGAGTTGGAGTGCGGCGGGCGCTAAACGGGGAATTGATGACAGTCGAGGTCAGCTTTTCTGGGAGTATATCAGAATTGTGCGAGACAAGCAGCCTTTGTTTTTCTTGGCTGAGAATGTTAGGGGTATTTTAGCGCCCAGAAATCAGGATGCTTTCACTTATATATTATCGC
>PVWI01000075.1 GCA_003003725.1 filamentous cyanobacterium Phorm 6
CCCTCTCCCACTCCCTCACTCTTTCCCTCCGGCACTCTCCCACTCATTCTCGGTTCGGGAACCCGTACAGACACGTAAGATACGATCGCCCCTGATTAAAGCTAAATTAGCACTCAGGAGTCGAGAGTGCTAATATGTCAGTTGTAAGCAGTCGGCCGTTGCTTTCATAGCGACCCCGGACGGCTAACTGACTAGGATCGTATAATCTGGAGATTTATTTATGGCAGCAGTATCACTGAGTGTTTCTACCGTTAAACCGCTAGGCGAGCGCGTGTTCGTGAAAGTAAGCGCTAGCGAAGAAAAAACCGCCGGCGGCATCCTTCTGCCCGACACAGCAAAGGAAAAGCCCCAAGTAGGCGAAGTCGCAGCAGTGGGCCCCGGCAAGCGCAACGACGACGGCCAGCGCGTTGAAATGGAAGTCAAAGTCGGCGACAAAGTTCTCTACTCGAAGTATGCCGGCACCGACATCAAACTCGGCACCGATGAATACGTCTTGTTGGCCGAAAAAGATATTCTGGCGATCGTTAACTAATTAATCATTAGTCATCAGTCATTAGTCATCAGTCATTAGTTTAAAGCGAACGCCGCCAAACAACTAATGACACAGGACAAATGACTAAAATCCCTCCCCAATCAAAAATCTCAAACCCTTTCAACCCCAAAAAACTATGGCTAAGCGCATCATCTATAACGAAAATGCACGTCGCGCCCTCGAACGCGGTATGGACATTCTCGCCGAAGCAGTAGCAGTAACCCTCGGCCCCAAAGGTCGTAACGTGGTTCTCGAAAAGAAATTCGGCGCTCCTCAAATCGTCAATGACGGCGTGACTATCGCCAAAGAAATCGAACTAGAAGACCATGTAGAAAATACAGGCGTTGCTCTAATTCGTCAAGCTGCTTCCAAAACCAACGACGCAGCAGGCGACGGCACCACAACTGCTACCGTTTTGGCCCACGCAATGGTCAAAGAAGGCCTGCGCAACGTAGCTGCTGGTGCAAATGCGATCGCCCTCAAGCGCGGTGTTGACAAAGCAACCACCTTTTTGGTAGGAAAAATTGCCGAACACGCCAAACAAGTAGAAGATTCCAAATCCATCGCTCAAGTCGGCTCCATCTCTGCCGGTAACGACGATGAAGTTGGCCAAATGATTGCTAACGCAATGGACAAAGTGGGCAAGGAAGGCGTGATTTCCCTGGAAGAAGGCAAATCCATGACGACCGAACTCGAAATCACCGAAGGAATGCGCTTCGACAAAGGCTACATTTCTCCGTACTTTGTCACCGACACCGAACGGATGGAAGCGATTCTCGAAGAACCCTTCATCTTGTTGACAGACAAGAAAATCGGCTTGGTACAAGACTTAGTACCAGTGCTCGAACAAGTAGCCCGTTCCGGCCGCCCGCTGCTGATCATTGCAGAAGACATTGAGAAAGAAGCTCTAGCTACCCTCGTTGTCAACAAGCTGCGCGGTGTGTTGAACGTGACTGCTGTTAAAGCACCTGGTTTTGGCGATCGACGCAAAGCCATGTTAGAAGATATCGCCGTATTGACCGGCGGTCAACTCGTCACCGAAGACGCCGGTTTGAAACTGGAAAATACCAAGCTGGAAACGATCGGCAAAGCTCGCCGCGTCACCATCACCAAAGACAGCACCACAATTGTTGCCGAAGGTAACGAAGTCGCAGTCAAATCTCGCTGCGAACAAATTCGTCGTCAAATGGACGAAACCGAATCTTCCTACGACAAAGAAAAACTGCAAGAACGCTTGGCCAAATTGGCTGGCGGCGTTGCAGTAATCAAAGTCGGCGCAGCTACCGAAACCGAAATGAAGGATCGCAAACTGCGTTTGGAAGATGCGATCAACGCCACCAAAGCTGCTGTCGAAGAAGGCATCGTTCCTGGTGGCGGTACAACTTTGGCTCACCTAACTCCTCAATTGGAAGAGTGGGCTAATAGCACTCTCAAGGGCGAAGAATTGACCGGTGCATTGATTGTTGCCCGTGCTCTAGCTGCTCCTCTGAAGCGAATTGCTGAAAATGCTGGTTTGAATGGCGCTGTCATCGCTGAGCGCGTCAAAGAAAAGCCGTTCAACGTTGGTTTTAACGCAGCGACAAATGAGTTTGTCGATATGTTTGAAGCTGGTATCGTTGACCCAGCTAAGGTAACTCGTTCTGCTCTGCAAAATGCTGCATCTATTGCTGGCATGGTGCTGACAACCGAGTGCATCGTCGTTGACAAGCCCGAACCCAAGGAAGGCGCTGCTTCTGGCGGCGGCGGCGGCATGGGCGGCGGCGACTTCGATTATTAATCAATAGTCGAGTTTGACGGGGCGGGCTTTAGGGCCCGCCTTTTTCCTAGAAATAGCTGTCGCTACCAGAGGCAGCTAGATTTTTGTGTGGTCTGACTGATATACTAAGAATAAGTGAATGTCAGTAAAGCGATCGCATCGCAAGAGGTCAGGCCAATGTCAGCCACTATTACAATTAGCCCCAGCGAAATTCGGCAGATATTTCAGCCGCGCACGTCCAGCGCTTCAAAGTTTTGGGAACTGGCTCAAAAAGCAAACAATTTAGCTGTAATAATTGAAAGTCGTTGGGAAAAAATTCCCCCTGATACGCGAGAATTACTCAAAATTTTTGCCTATGCCTTAATTGAACCCCCTCAAGGGATTAAGGGAATCTTTATTAAATATTTACGGCGTTTTTCTTTGGCTATCATCTTACCTTGGATTGTGCTTAAAGGTGAACTAGATAGTTTTTTAACTTATAATAATGCCTTTAACAGACTTGTCAATGCGATTTTAAGTGGAGTTGAACGCGAAAATTTGGCTTATCAAAAAGCACTATCTGAAGCCTTAGAAGAGGCTTTTACTGATTGGGAAAATAGTAAAGATATGAGTGCGGAGGAAGCGTGTGAACGACTCAGGCAAATTTCAGATCAAGCTGTTAGCGAACTTTGAGAAAACGCAGCAAAAACTTCTCCGCGATAGATATCGCAAAAATCCAACAGGAAAGGCAGAATTTGTCGCCCTTATCGAAAAATTTATCAAGATTTTGAGTATTGAACCCCGCATCCGTCCACCTTTAGGACATTTGGAGCAGTGGCCTAAAGGTGCTAGCCGTGATGGATGGGAATTGTGGAAGTTAGAATTTAAAATGCCTCAAATTCCTAGCGGAGAAGCAGGACAAGGGCGACTTATATATCTCATCAATTTTATTGAAAAAAAAGTGGGGTTTATATGGATTTACACACACGCAGAATTTGAAAAACGACCACCGGATCAGAATCTAAAGCGTTTATTGCTCGAAATTATGGATAATTATGAAGTTTCAGATGAAAGTAAAAATTTAGACGACAGTGGAGACGGTGAAACGGTCGAGGACAAAGTTGGAGAAAATAAATCAAATGACAGTTAAGCAACTGGCACATAGAGTAGGGTGCGTCAGACGTTCAAACCTCTGGATTAATCCATTACTTCGTCTGACGCATCCTACAAGCTCATCTAAGTGTCTCAGTTGCGTAACTCCCACATCAAAAAAATCATCTTAAGTGTAGTAATAAATATGAGTTATCCTAGAATCTTTGCAGACTTTCATAATGCTGATGAACAGAGTCGCCTTCGTCTGAATTGTGTTGGTACAATTGAAGATTTAAGTCGCCAAAATATAAAATTGCAAAATGGTCAATTGCTCACCCTCTATAGCGAAGCATTAGAAGTGGATGGCGTGGTGCAATATTCTGAAGAGGAAAGTATGAGGGTTGCAGCAATTGATTGGGAGAAAATTAGACAAGTAGAGGATATGCTTCTTCAAGCAACCGTCCAGTTAGGGATTGCTAAATATTCGTTCTGGGAAATGGAAATAATATAAATTTATCATTTAAAGATTTAAGGTTTATCATAGAAGCCATTGAACATCAACAACCAGGCACACCATTTATGAAACTTTACCATACTCCCATTTCCACCAACTCCCGCCGCGTGTGGGTCGCCCTCTTAGAAAAAAACCTCGACTTTGAATTGGTAGAAATCCACTTGGACGGCGATCACCTAGAGCCTGAATTTGTGGCAATGAATCCTTTTCACCGCATCCCTGTTTTGGTCGATGGTGACTTCACTGTCGTCGAGTCTCTGGCAATTCTTGACTATCTAGAAGCGAAGTATCCTGAACCGACAATGCTGCCGAAAGATGCGAAAGATTTGGCAATTGTGAAAATGGTACAATTGGTGACGGTTAATGAACTTGGGCCGGCACTTTACCCCCTCAGCAGTGAAAAAATGGGCTGGGGAATTCCCGAAGCGCAGGAAATTGCTAAGGCTAAGGAAAAAGTTGATACTGTACTGACATTCTTTGAAGGTTTGTTGGACGATCGCCCTTTTTTCGGTAGCAATACTCTAACATATGCTGAGTGCGTTGCTGGTACTGTCGTACCTTTGCTATCTTGGGTGGGTGTATCTGTAGACGGATATCCCAAAATTCAAGCTTGGTGCGATCGACTCCTAGCCCGTCCCTCATGGCAGCAAACCCAATTCACCCAGGCAGATTTGGCGGCCTTCGCATCAAGGAGACAAAAATTTCTCGAACAATTTCAAGCCTCATGAACAAATCCATTGTCAAGGAATCGCTCTTTTTCGTCGCTGTTTTTACTTGCCTCCAGCTTCCCATCGCAGCACTGGCGCAGCCTGCAACGCGATCGAACTACGAATCAATTAACGTCAAACAGTTTCTGGGCGATCGCAAAATCACCGTCTCCAACCCCAAAGATATTGCATCAAAACTCTTTAGCCGTGACCAAGAATCTGAAGGCAGAAAAAGCGATGGAATTTCGGTGGAATATCCCACGCGAGAAACCGCAGTAATCGTGCATACTGTCGTCGGTTTAGCTGACGATTCTGTTGCCGCGATGCAGCATCGCATCGAGCTTGTATTTAGGCAAAATAAGTGGGAAATTCTGTGGATTGGCAGACAATCGAAGTGTCAGCCAAATCGCGGACATCAAAATTGGGCGGCCGGCCGCTGTATCTAAAATAAGGTTTGTAGTAAGGACTTTAGTCCTTCTTTTTTGCGGACTAAAGTCAAATGGCACTGAAAAAGTCTGAGTGATTGGCTGGTATACAATGAGTTTCCAATGGTTTGATCCTCCGTGATTTACCAAATTTCAGTGCCATTGGACTGAAGTCCTCACTACAAACCGAGGAGAGGACTGAAGTCCTTACTACAAACTGATAGAACTCAGAAGTTTACTTGCACATAATCAAATTTCCAGCCGAGATGAATCCGGGCACAGGGGCTGAAATTTCAACCCAATTACGGTCTTCTCCATTCTTATCTTTCACTAACTGGAAATTCGGCACAAGCGTTACTTGACCGTTAGCCGGTACGCCACCTTTAACCGCAGCCGTCTTTGAAGGCTCCGCGCGGATAGCTAGACCCTTTGGTGCTACGCGAGGTTCTACTTGGCGGCACAGACTTACAGGGCCTGGTGCTGGTGCTGGTGCTGGTGCTGGTGCGGGCGCTGGTGCGGGCGCGGGTGCGGGTGCTGGTGCGGGCGCGGGTGCCGGTGTCGGTGCAGGACTTGGACGGGGCGTCGGTGCGGGCGCGGGTGCTGGTGTCGGTGCTGGTGTCGGTGCTGGTGCGGGTGCGGGTGCTGGTGCGGGTGCGGGTGCTGGTGCGGGTGCTGGTGCGGGTGCTGGTGCGGGTGCTGGTGCGGGCGCTGGTGCTGGTGCGGGGGCTGGCGCTGGAGTTGCACTTGCTGTGGTGCACGACGCTAAATTAGCCTCGTTATTGGGATATCCAATGGCCACATAACCCTTTACTGGAGCGCTAATTTGAATCCAGACGCGGCCGTCGGAGCCTTTAGTAGAAGTAGCGCCGGCAGCCAGCGTTACTTGAGTGCTCATGGCGACACCACCAACTCTAGGGGATTTGGTTTCTGGGCCTTGGCGAACCGTCAAACCTTCCTTGGGAGTAACTTTGCGACAAAGGGTGTCGGCCTGGGCTATTTGAAAGGTGCGGCTATTTTCCAATGAAATTTTTTCAGCATCCTGACTGACAGTGGATGTTGATGGGGCGGCAATACCGATCGCCTGAGCCTGTAAACTTCCGGCTACGATCGCGATCGCACCCAGTAATGCAGCGGGTTTGTAGCAATTCAAGTTTTTCATCCGTTCAACTCCTCATCTCAACAAAACCATTATCTTTATTGCAGGTCAATATAGCAAAAAAATCCATTTGTCTTTCATAAAAATACTTTGCATAACATTATTTGTCGCTGTAAGTCAAGTCTTATTTATATAATTTAATTTTTTCTGAGGTTTCAGCCAGGGCTAATTAAGCTGCGACGCATATTAATTTATCGTTTGAAGCTTCCACGTCGCGACTGTGGACTCAATTTTTTCATGGAAAATCAAAAATCTAAAGTCAACTAATGCTCCTTGCTTCAATCTATCAAAAGACGGATTTTTTTGAACAGCCGATAGCTGGATAACCTCTATCTGGAGAAGGGTTCAGTCGATCGCCCAAATCGAGTAAAAATAGAATGTCATATCTCAATTTTGTATTCTATGAAACTGCATTATTTTACCAAACGGCTTTCGACTGTCGGGCGCTATCTGGCTGCAACTGTGCTTTGCGTGTCAGCGATGGCATTTGTTTGGCAGGGTGCATTTTTCTCTAACACCGCAGCAATGGCCTCTCCTGCTGTAAACTCGATCGCAGCAGCAGATTTGGGCGATAAGGTTCAAGACAAAGCCAGCACAGATGCTGGAAGAGCCAAGAATTTCATCCGAGATACAGAAGAGAAGGTTAAGGAAACTGCCAAGACAAATGCTGCTAAGGTCGATAGAGCATCCGAGAATGGTAGTGTCGCAGAGCGCAAAGCTAAGAAAGATGCGGCCACAATTGAGAAAAGAGCAACAGAAGATTCAGCTCGGACTCAAAAAGCAGTTGATAACACCAAGAATACTGTCGAACGCGCAGTTGACAACATCAAGGGTGCTTTTAGCAAGTAGGCAATAAATCATATCATATCAATTCCGGCTGCGCCGGAATGATATAGAGGACACGGCAGTGCCGTTTCCCTACCGTCATTAATTGTAGGGAAACGGCACTGCCGTGTCCTGATTTCGGGTAATATTAATTCCGATGCAACCGGATTTGATATTACTTGAAACTGAAAAATTGATTTATATTGACCAAAACCTCTCCTTTATACGGAGTGTCGAAAAGACTCCCAGCTATTTTTAAAATTGGCGCAAAAAGCGTAAATCGCTAGCATAAACCCGACGAATATCGTCAATTTCATGCAGTACCATTGCGAAGCGCTCAACCCCAAAACCGGCCGCAAAACCACTGTATTTTTCTGGGTCTAAACCAACTCCTTTGAGAACGTTAGGATCGACCATGCCGCATCCCAAAACTTCGAGCCATTTGCCATTCCACTGCAAATCCACTTCCGCAGAAGGTTCTGTAAACGGAAAGTAACTCGTGCGAAAACGAATCGGCAAATCTTGCCCGAACATTTGCCTTAAAAATTCTTTAATCGTGCCTTTCAAGTCAGTAAAAGTTAAACCTTCATCTATTGCCAAAAGTTCTATTTGATGGAACACTGCGGCGTGAGTAGCATCGACGGTATCGCGGCGGTAAACGCGGCCTGGAGAGACAATCCGAATCGGCGGTTTATTCTGTTCCATGTAGCGAATTTGCACTGAGGATGTTTGAGTCCGCAACAGGTTTCCGCCGGGGAGATAAAAGGTATCTTGCATATCCCGCGCTGGGTGGTCTGGCGGAGTATTCAAGGCCTCAAAATTGTAATAGTCTGTTTCCATTTCGGGCCCGTTGGCGACGGTGTAGCCGAGGCCAACAAAGATATCGAGAGCGCGGTCTATGACGCTGTTTAATGGGTGAATTCTGCCTTGGGGACTGAAAATCCCCGGCATGGTGACATCGAGGGTTTCTGAGGCTAATTTGGCTTGGATTTGGGCGGTTTGGAGGGCGGCGCGTTTGTCTTCTAAGTCGGCTTGTAGGGCTTCTTTGACGGTGTTGGCGATCGCACCTAGTTTCGGCCGCTGATCTGCCGACAGTTTGCCCATCATGCCTAAAATTTGAGAGAGTTGGCCTTTTTTGCCGAGGTAGCCGACGCGCAACTGTTCGAGTTGTTCGAGGGTATTCGCAGTTGCGATCGCACTTTTTGACTCTTGCCCGAGGGTTTCTAGTTGAGTTTCAATGTCGCTTAGTTGGACAGTCATCTTGATTTTAGATTTTAGATTTTAGATTTTAGATTGATGGCGGTTTTGAGCCAAGCTGAGTTTACCGCAATTTGAGTGCGATCGGCTTAATTTGAGATTTTAGGTGGTAATTGGTAATTGGTAATTGCAGATGAATGCGATCGCCCTACTTGAATCTAGTTTAAGATTATTCTCAGGCCTCTAAAAATTTTAATGAAACTTTTAATTAGCAACGACGACGGCATTTTTGCACAAGGCATCCACAGCCTCGCCAACGCACTCGCCGCCGCCGGCCATGACGTAAGCGTAGTCTGTCCCGACAGAGAACGTTCGGCCACGGGCCACGGGCTCACCCTCCACCAACCAATCCGTGCGGAAATTGTCGAATCTATTTTTGACCCCGCAGTCAAAGCTTGGGCTTGTTCGGGTACTCCCGCTGACTGCGTGAAACTAGCTTTGTGGGCTTTAGTTGACAAACCGCCCGATTTTGTGATTGCTGGGATCAATCACGGCCCGAATTTAGGCACGGACATCATTTGTTCTGGGACGGTTTCGGCGGCGATGGAAGGATTGATGGAAGGCATTCCCAGTATTGCTTTCAGCCTCGCCAGCTATACTTCGCTGGAATTTGATGCGGCGGTGAATTTTGCTGTGACTTTGCTCGCACAGTTGGAAAAAGTGCCAATGGCAAAACCGATGCTGTTGAATGTCAACATACCAGCGGTCATACAAGCAGAAATTACCGGAGTGACGATCGCCCGTCAAGGCATTCGCCGCTATTTCGACATATTTCAAAAGCGCACTGACCCGCGCGGCAAAACTTATTATTGGCTAGCTGGGGAATTGTTAGAAGATATAGAAGAAACCCCTGATGCGACTGTACCGCATGATATTCCTACGGATGTACAAGCTATTCGCGACCATAAAATTACCGTTACTCCGCTGCAATACAATCTCACCTGTGGTGCGGACTTGCACTCCTTACGGGATTGGGAATTTAAAGCTTTTTGGGATCGGTGAGATGCGATCGCGCGGATCTGAGGGGTAAAATAGGAATTAAGGAAATGTACCTATAAAGGTCTATGCCCTAGCTATTAGTGCAGGTTCTCAATTGGTTATTGGTTTTTTACTCAAGAAAAACAGTTATGAACGCTCCCACATATAACACTCATTCTGTCACTTGCCCGATTTGCAACCGTTCCAGCATCGTCGGCCCCGTCGGGATGGTTAGCGGACTATTCACTTGTCCCCACTGTCATTCCCACATGGTAATTAGCTGGAGCGGCCATTTTGTGCGCGATCCTTTTAGCTTGAAACAATTGACGGTTGGGAAGATGCTCAGGCGCGAGAGTAGGCCTCTAGCTCGCATTCAGCGCGATTTGGGGATTGGGAAGCATTTCTCGTTGCTGGCGATTTTGGGGAGTGCTGTATTTCTGGGATTTGCGATCGTCGCTACGGAACAATCGCTACCCCGACAGAATTCATTTCAAGGGTTTTTAGAGTGGGTCAGCGGAACGGGCAATTCCCAAGATGTGTCGCGTTAACATTTCTACATGAATTGTGACAAATCTTCCGTGCAAATATCTATTCCTTTAGGTAGAAATAACGATACAACACTTACGCACTCCGACCCAGGAAACCGGGTTTTTACCGTTTTGGCGGGATGCAACGCGTCTTTTCGTGAAAAACCCGGTTTCTGAGCACCCGTGCGTAAGTTCTAGTAGTTTCAACTTAGTACCAATTCTCAAAAGTATGGCTACTTTTAAGAATTGGTTAATTGTCGCGCATTTAATGGATTTATTCCATAAGTCTTTGATAGAGCCAGTCAACCGCAGATATAGGCAGATGCAACGCCGATCAACGCAGATGATGTCAAGCAGAAGTGTTGAATGAATGTAATCTGATCTAATTGAAAAATTCCGCAATTTTTCTAACAGCTTCTGCCAAAATTTCCGGCGATTCAACTAAGGCAAACCGCACATAGCCTTCTCCCGATTTCCCGAAGCCGGCACCGGGGGAAGCTGCAACTCCGGTACTTTGTACTAACTCACTGCAAAATTTCACAGAATCTCTTGCCCAAGGTTCTGGGAGTTTCGCCCAAACGTACATTGTAGCCGGGGGTATTGGCACTTGCCAGCCGATGTTTTGCAGGGCGCGGACGAAGGTATCTCGCCGTTTTCGGAAGGTTTCTACACTGGTTTTAACGGTGTCTTGAGGGCCTGTTAATGCTGCGATCGCCCCATTCAAGATTCCTTCGTATTGATTGAAGTCTACGGCGGCCTTTACCTGGCGCAGTGCTTGGATGATTTCGGGATTGCCGATCGCATATCCGACTCGAAAACCACCCATATTGTACGACTTGGACAGTGTGAAAAACTCGATCGACACGCTTTTATCGCGATCGGCTTCAAAGATTGACGGCGCCATCAATTTGCGGTTTTCCTCGCTCCCAGCGGCCTCAAGTCCAGAATCGTCAAACACCAAATCCACATAAGGGAAATCGTGCACCAAAACCAGCCGATGTTCCCGACAAAAAGCTACGGCTTTGTCAAAAAAGGCCAAAGGGGCGATCGCAGTTGTCGGATTATGAGGATAACTCAAAACCATCATCTTCGACTGAGCTAACACAGCTTGTGGAATATCTTCAAATACAGGCAAAAACTGATTTTCTGCTAACAACGGCATCGGATAAATTTGCCCGCCAGCCAAATAAACACCACCCGCGTGGGAAGGATAACCAGGATCGAGCAACAAAGCAAAATCTCCGGGATTCAGTACAGCCAAAGGCAAATGCGCCGTACCTTCTTGGGAACCAATTAAAGGCAGAACTTCTGTTTCTGGATTGACGGAAATCCCAAATTTTTGTTCGTACCAAATAGCTGCTGCTTCCCGAAAAGATTTCGTCCCGTTAAACAGCAAATAACCGTGGGTTTTGGGATCGGATAGCGAATGGGCGATCGCATCTGTGATATGAGCAGCCGTCGGCAAATCGGAAGAACCGAGGGACAAATCAATTACATTTTTCCCGGCGGCTCTAGCTAAAGTTTTCGCCCGATCCATATCGGCAAATACATTCGATTGCAATGGTTGTAAACGTTGAGAAAATTCCATAGTTGTGTCAGTCTTTGGGGAGGTTAATGTTTTTTTTAGGGTTGAATAATTATTATTTATTTTTTTGATTTTTGAAAGAGTTTTTAACCGCAGAGAGCGCAGAGGGCGCAGAGCAAGAGAGGAAGATTGAGGGGAGAATACAGGGGTTTGAAAAATATTTGCGATTGCTATGGTTGTGAGTTGGGAGTTGGAAACTCCCTATTCATTTCAAAACTTTATAAGTGAGCGTCTAACAAATCAGTCAATTTTTGTTTGGTAATCGCTCCTTCATGGGACAACACTAATTCAGAATTTTTAAAGAGTCTGAAAGCAGGGACTCCTTCTACTTTATACTGTTTGACGGTAGCTGGATTGGGGTCAATTTCCATTTTTACTACTTTCAGCCGATCGCTGTAATTTGCTGCTATCGAGTCTATGGAAGCTGATACCAGTTTGCAAGGCCCACACCAAGGTGCCCAAAAATAGGCTAGCACTGGCTGCTCTGCTTTCAGGACTTCTGTGTCAAATTTTTCGTCGCTAATGACAATTACACTGTTGCTCATGGTTTTTAGATGATTTTTCCTGATTATTTATAAAGCACGGGCGGGCTTGAAATTTGCACTAACTTAGAAGACGGGCACAAAAACTGTTACTAATTTTAAAACATTCTGTGAACTTATTGAGTAGAAACTCAGGATTTGAGGCTGATGGCTAATTCTGTTTGGCGTTTGATTCCGCTGCTGTCAGCCTCTGGGAGTTTGCAGATGGCGATCGACCAATGGCTCCTGGAACAGCATCTGGCGGGCAAAATTGGGCCAACTCTGCGATTTTATACTTGGCAACCTGCGGCGATTTCTTTGGGCTATCACCAGCGCCGATGGCCTGAATTTTGGCAGCAGCTATCTTTCGGGGGAATGTCTGTGGAGTTGGTACGCAGGCCCAGCGGCGGGCGGGCTGTGCTGCATCAAGGCGATTTGACTTATGCTGTTGTGGCGTCGGGATTTGCGGGGAGTCGTCTCAAAGCTTATCAGAATATCTGCCAGTTTTTGATTGAGGGTTGGCGGGAAATGGGTTTGGATTTGCACTACGGGGAAGCTGGACGAAGTTATATTCACAATCCGAATTGTTTTGGGACTGCGACGGGTGCAGATTTGGTGACACCTGATGGTTATAAGTTAATTGGTAGCGCTCAATTACGCAGAGGTGATGCTATTTTGCAGCACGGTTCTATGCGTTTGCAGCCGGATATTAGTTTGTTTTCTCAAGTTTTTGGGGAGGAATTAATTCCGGTGGAGTTGCCGTTTTTGGGAGGGGGAAATGAGGTTTTTGAAACTGTGGTTGAGGTTTTGAGTGCGGCTGCTTGTCGCTGTTTTGAAATTGATTTGGAGGTGCGGCCGCTTTCGGATCTGGAATGGGAGGAGATTTTGGAATTAACAAGATCAGACGGCGGTTTCAACCGCCCGGTCTTCTGATTAATTGGCTTCGCCAATCAGGGTAAATGCTGCCCAGTTTTTGGGTTCAGGATATTGTTTCATCGTAGCTAGCATGGCTTGACGCAGCGCCTGAGCCTTGTCGGAGTTTTTTTGAATGTTTTGATAAAATTCGCTCATTAATAATGCTGTAGGCTCATCTGGCACTGACCAGAGGGAGACAATCACACTGGATACACCCGCCGTAATTAGCGATCGCGATAACCCAATTACACCATCGCCTGTGATTTTGCCTCTACCTGTATCGCAAGCACTCAAAACGACTAATTCTGCATTCAGTTTGAAGTCTAAGATTTCATCGGCAGTCAGTAAACCGTTAATGCCTGACTGTTGCTCTTTGCTGAAGGAAGATGGGGAATCTGGAGCAAGTGCGATCGCCCCCGGTACTCCCGATCCGTTAAAATCATCGAGTAACCCATGTGTCGCCAGATGAATTATCCTGGATTTTAGCATTTGTTGGACGATCGATGATTTCGTCGCTTCGTTGCCGATGATTGCTCTAGTTTGCAGCAGTTTGGCAATAGCTAAAGCTTCTTTTTCCGCACCGGGAAGCGGAGGTAACTGCTGAGGTTTTTCGCCAATCTCAACAGGAATGCTCGGCATAGTGGGATTTCCTACTACTAAAACCTTGTCTCCTACAACTTGTTTGCGTTGCTGATTGGTTAACTGTAGTACCTGAATAGCCGGTGCTGTTAAAATCGTGTGTTTTTCAATTAAGTATTTACCAGCCGCGTCCATCAGTGCTGGGAAAGGAACTACAAACAGAGATTTTTGAGGAATGAATATCACACGATGCTTCGGGTCATTTGGCAGCAAGTCAGCAATTGGTTCAATCAGAATTTGATATAGTCGCTTTAATCTTTTTGTTTCGAGAGTTTCATCGCTTTGCCCTACTTCCATGCTGCCGCGACCTCTCGCCGCAGCAAGATATGCGCGGGTAGTGGTAGCATAGTATGCTAAAGAAATCTCCTGTTCTTGCAAGATAGATTTCAGGTTAGAATATCTAAACGTCACTTCACCATTAGGCTTGATTACCCAAATATATAGTTCGGATTCCTGACTTTTTTCTCTACCTTCTACTTTGAAATCATTGTAAATAATCGAATATTGAACGAGAGTGGAATTTTGAGTTTTGGCAATTTGTTTAATTTGCTCAATATTCGGTGGAGTAATGCTAGTAGCTGCTGTTTGCTTCAGGGATAGCCGCTTCTCCAGTAACTCCACAAACGCCCGGGATCTCCCTCTTTCCGCAATTTCCAAGGCGGCATCATTTTTGTTGGACGCAATCAGGACTTTTTGCAAGTTGATATAAGGAAAAGTCTGAGTTTCAAAAATTGAAATTTTATAGGCATCATTACCTGCTAATCTTCCCCTGAGAATTTCTAAAACCTGAATTGCCTTTAATAAGTTTTCAGTGGCTCCCGGTAAATCGCCATTGTTGATTTGCACCACTGCGATATTGTTCCTAACGATGGCTTGCTCTCGGTGGTTTTTGCCAGAAGACGTGCTGGTCAAAAACTGATTGTATAACTCAATTGATTTCTGATAGTTATTCATCTGAAAATATACAAGTCCCAAATTTGCCCGTACCTTTTTCGCTATTTGAGACTCGCGAATTTTCCCGGCAATCGCTAAACTTTTTTCGTATAACTCAATGGCTTTGTTGTAATTGCCCAAGAAATAGTAAGCACCTCCCAAATTTCCTAAAGCTTGTTCTTCCCAAAGTGGGTTTTTAATTGCTTGGGCAAGGGCTAAATATTGTTGTTGGTATTCAATGGCTTTAGTATAGTTTCCTTGGGTATGGTAAACGATGCCCAGATTTGAAATTGCTTGCCCCTCTCCCCAGCTATCTTTGATTTCCCGTGCTATGGCTAAACGTTGTTCCTGATATTCAATGGCTTTCTTGTATTCGCCTAATGAATGATCAACAATTCCTAAATCTCCTAGTGCTTTGCCTTCGCCTCGACGGTCTTTAATTTCTAGGGAGAGTGCTAAACGTTTCTGGTGGTATTCAATTGCTTTACCGTACAAATCAGCGCTATAATAAGCGTTACCGAGATTCCCCATTGCTACTCCTCCCCAGCGCCGATCGCCTCCGTTGTAGTAGTAGGCTTTGTGCCAAGTTTGTGCTAGATATTGCTCTAAATACTCGAATGGTTCGATGTAGGCAAATCCATTTTGTAGATAGGCAATTCCTATATTGCCTAGCAGGATTACTTCAAGATTGCCGTCTCTAATTTCCTTGGCAATTACTAAACTTTGCTTGTAGTAATCAATCGCTTTGTCAAAGAAACCGCCGATCGCATGATTGGCTAAACCTAATTTGAAAAGTGCAGATGCTTCTTTTTGTCGATCGCCATTTCTCCTAGCAAATTCCAAATCACCATCATAGTTTGATACCGCATCGGGTGATACTCCGTCGATCGCAAAATAAGCAATGCCTTGGGGACTGACAAACATTCCCTCCCATTCAATGTTCTGGATGGGCTGATAAATAGTTAGTGCTTGCTGTTGACTGGAAGTTTGAGCTAATAGCTGTGCTCCTGAATCTGAGGTGGGAAATAAATTGGAAAAATCAGTTTGGGCGAAAACACGGGTATCTCGATCGCCTGAAGCGATAGCCTCCAACTGGCCCAAACCGAAAGTTGCGAGAGTAGAACCACAGAATTGCAAGAAATGACTGCGTTTCATCTTATATTACTTTATAGGTTGCGGCTCATTTTGAACGATCGGCTCTTTAGCAATTTTGCCCAAATTTACTGCATTCAGCAAGTCTGCCCAATCAGCAGAGAGCACTGCATCATCAGGCTGAGCGCGGCGAGCAGCAGCTAGATTGCTGAGGGCATCTTGCCAAATCCCATTTTCAGCATAAATAGCGGTTTTCCGGCGCGGATCTGCTTTTTCCAATTCACTGCGGATATCTGCACTGAGTTCAACTCGCCGTACAGCACCCATCTGGAAGACATCGGCAGATCTGTCTTGAGAGTCGCAAATAACTGTAAAAGTCCAACGGTAATTTTTGTCTACTTTCAAGGGCGACACATTTTTGTTAGCGGGGATACTAACGCCGATTACCCCTGATAAATTGCTAATGGTGAAAGTCTGTTTATAAATTTCCTTGCCGCTTGGATCTAGTAGGATAAATTCGGCTAATTGCGCGTCTGTTTTAGGCAAGTAGAAAAACAATGTTGGATACTCGGAAACAGTCCGTCCGATTTTGTTTTGAGGGACTAAGGCTGTTAGATTTAGCTGACGGTTGCTCCCGCAGCCACCGCGCACACCTTCTGGTCCTCTACTGGGCTGTGAAGGGGGCGATGATCGATCGATATCTTCACGGGGCTGAGCGAAGCGCGGCCCTCCCGACTCAGTGGGCGGTATGCCCTGCACCGGTGGAAGTGACTTTGCCATATCTGCAAATTGGCAAGCGTTAAATGCTCCTATCAATAATATGGAACAAAAGGCGATCGCTTTTAGTCTAATTTTATTCATTTTTCCCCTCAAAGTTACCTAAAATTTTTAAGTTATTTTGTCTTTTTTTACCTCTCCGATATTTCTCCTCCCAAGACACGGTAGACATTAACTTTTTGCTGCCTGCCTTTTAAGGGTAAAGCTCCCCAAGATTCTACCTCAAATTTCCCTTCAAGATGCACTAAAGTTTCTTCGGCAATCAAGATCCGGCAGGTGTCCTCTTGCCGATCTTTTTCACAGCTTTCTAGGCGAGAAGCGATATTGACACTATCGCCGATTACTCCATATTCTAAACGGGTTTTACCCCCCAAACTTCCCACCATTATCGGCCCTGTAAAAATTCCTACTCGCATTTTTGCTGACGGTAAACCACGAGCCAGCCAATTTTGATTCAGAGCTGGCAAGAGCGAACTTATAGCTACAGCGCAAGATACGGCAAGGCGAGCATCTTCGGCAATTTCTTCGGGAGTTGTGCGGGGAATGGGTACGCCAAATACTGCCAGCATTCCATCTCCGGTAAATTTATTAATCACACCTTGATGTTTTTGTACTTCTTGGGCCATTGCTGATAAATATTCATTTAACCAAGGCATGACTACTTCTGGGGGTAATTGTTCCGAAATGGTGCTAAAACCCTGCAAGTCTGTCATGATCATTGTAGCAATTAGTCTTTGGCCCGGCAATAGCCCCGACTGGAGGAGATGGACGCGCTCTTTCCACAAAGCATTGGCGATCGCCGGTGAAGTTTGCTGTCCTAACAGTTTCATCACAATTTCTTGCTGCTGCTTAGACTGCTGGTACTTGTATGTGATGACAACTCCTGTGGTGATTGCAAATGCCAGAGTCGGCGCGATCAGAGATATCCACCCCTGTTGAGTGAAGAGAAAAAATGTGAATCCCCATAATATGCCCCCAAGTGCGATCGCGCTGACTATGAAACTGACCGTATTTTCTAGCCGCCAAGATAGACAGCCGCCAACGGCTCCCCAAACAGCGATCCAGAGGATTTCTTGCCATTCATCCCAAAACCAAAATAGACCTTTGCCGTCTAAAACTGCGCTGATAATTTGGCTAGTTGCTGTTGCGTGAATCAATACCCCAGGCATCTTGCGATTTTCGCTGGCATTAGCGCTGTAAGGGGTGGAAAAGATATCTCTTACAGTTGGGGCTGTAGTCCCGATTAGCACTATTTTACCCTTTACCCATTTGGGGTCAAGTTTTCCCTCCAAAACTTCAGTTAGTCTCACGGTCTTTGCGACTTCAGGAGAGCGGTAATTGAGCATGATTTGATAGCCTTGATCGTTAATTTTCTGATAACCTCCTGAGTGCGAGCGCAGTTGCGGAAACACAGTCTTTCCGATTTCAATATTGTCATTATTGGTCTCGTTTAAATCTATCTTTTTGCTAGCAAGATAGTCAAGAGCCAGTCGCATCGAAAATGATTTAAAAGTCGATTTTCCATCCGAAGCCAACATCAAATTACGGCGAATTATCCCGTCTGGATCGACGACTAAATTGTTAAATCCTATCCGTTCTTTTGGTATATTGGGAGGTGGCGGAACTCGATCGTACTCTGAGTTGCCGATGAACGTAATGGGGATGACTTTGGGGTTTTTGAATTGAGCAGCTAATTCTGCATTTCCCGGTTCGTAGGGGATATCGCGAATGATATCTAGACCAATAACGGTCGGTTCGAGACGCGCTATCTCGGCGATCGCACGAGCTAAAACGCGATCGGAAATTGGCCATTTCTTAAAAGCGTGAATGTCTTGTTCTGTAATTGTGACTACCAGCAACCTCGGATCGACACCCGGATCGGGGCGCAACTGCACCATTAGGTCGAAAGCCTTTAATTCCAATGGCTGCAACCAGCCTAAATGTCGCACTCCTAATACAGTTCCCGTCACGACAATGCAGGTAATAGCCAGAGGTTGCAAGTCAGCGAAGGGGAAGGAATGAGTTAAGTTTTTCCAACGTCCCTTCCCCAATTTATGATGCAATCTCTTGAAAAAATTGGGCATAAGAATTTTTGTTTGAAGCATCATTGACAAAGACTGGGCGGTTTCAAACGTACGTCCTATCTTTTAATTTTCTTGTGCAGTTTTGGCGATCGCACTTAACTGCAATCCCTGGGGATAGGTGTTTTCTTCTTTGCTGCGCTTGATGTCGGCTTCGGAAATCTGCGGTTTGAGGTACTTTGCCAAAACTTTAACCACGTCGCCCCGATCGATCGTCCCTGCGACTGAACCGATAGCCGAGAGAACGATGATTCGGGAGAGTTGACGGGCTTCCATCGTGTTAATTACTTCGGCTAGAGATGCTTTTTCTGAGACTGTGGTGATTTTTGCCAGGGGTTTCACAATGTTGTGCAGAGTCTGAATTTGCCACTGACTGCGTTCTGTCAAGCGGATATCGTCGATCGACACTAAGCCCAAATCCCGCCCGTTGGCCGCCGCCACGTAAAATGGAAACGGGTTCACTTCTAACAAATAGCGATCGGCAAATTCTCGCAGACTGGAATTTGCATCTACCACTCGAAAATCGCGGCTCATCGCATCACACGCTTTGGTTTTGAGCAATATTTCTTGCAGCAAAGTAAATTGGCTATAAGCAGTAGCATTGCGAATCCCAAACCAGCCAATTAGTGCAATCCACAAACCGCCGAACTGGCGTGACAACAAACATACAGTTATTCCGAAAACAACCGCTAACCAACCTAAAACTTGTCCCGTTTTTGCCGCCCAGCGAACTCCGGCAAATCGAGAACCAGTTATTTTCCAAATTGCCGCTTTTAAAACTTGTCCTCCGTCCAAAGGCAAACCGGGAATTAAGTTAAATAATCCCAAAACTAGGTTAATTTCGGCTACCCTTTCTGCTACAATTGCTAGCAAACTTGTTTGTGGTAAAACTTGAGAACCTAAACCCAAAATAAAAAATATTGCGAAGCTGACAAGGGGGCCAGCAATAGCTACTTGAAAAGCTTGACCGGGAGTTTTTGATTCCGATTCAATCGAAGCTATGCCGCCAAATAAGAATAAGGTAATAGAATTGACTTTAATCCCTTGCGACATTGCGGCTAAACTATGCCCCAATTCGTGCAGCAGTACGGAGCCGAACAGCAGCAAAGCTACCGCAAATCCGGCACTCCAAGAAAGCGTTAGCCCCCACAGACGGTAACTGCTAGCATATTCGCTGGTTGCTAGGGCTAGAATTACAAACCACGAGTAATCTATCAGTAGTGGGATGCCAAATAAAGAGCCGATTCGCCAACCTTTTTGCATGAAATTTTCCTGGAAAAGGAGAATAAGGAAGAGTTTCTATTATATCTTCTCTTCCCCTTTCCCTGATTTTTAGAGCACTCCGGCGTTTCCTAAGCCCAAAATTACTCCAGCCCCTAGCAAGTGGCCGAGGCTGGTTGTTGCCAGCAATTCGGGTATACCGAAACCTTTGAACATTCCAGGTACTGCTACGGGTAAAGCTGGGCCTTTGCCTCGGTTTTCCTTAGAGATGCCATAGTAGCCGATCACGATCGCCAGCAAATTGCATACAATCATTGTCAGTGCTACCATTGGTGTCCACTCGGGCGTTGAGGGAGCGGTAGCTTGTACGGCTAACAGCAAAGATGAGTTAATCATGTTCTTATGATCCTGATTTCACAGATTAATTGAGTTACAAAATTATAAAAAGCGTTTTGCATTAAACTAAGATTTGTTTTAATAGTTAACAATTCGTTGATATTTTGATACAAAGAAAGGAACGGAGGACGAGGAGTGCGGGTTAAAATTTGCGGAATCACTAAATTAGACCAAGGAATTGCGATCGCAGCTTTGGGAGCTCAGGCTTTGGGGTTTATCTGCGTGTCGGCTTCCCCGCGCTATGTCAGCCCACAAACAATTCGCCTGATTGTCGAGCAGTTGCCGGAAAATGTCGATCGCATCGGCGTATTTGCAAATAACACAATAGAAAATATCTGTCAAGTAACGGCAGAGTCAAATTTAAGCGGAGTGCAGTTGCACGGCGATGAAACAGCCGAATATTGCGATCGACTCCGCGAGTTTTTGCCGGGAATTGAAATTATCAAATCCCTGAGAGTTAAGAGTCCTGAAACTCTAGCCACCGCTGCTATTTACGCTGTTTGTGTCGATACTTTACTGTTGGATGCTTACCATCGGGATCAACTTGGCGGTACTGGCCTTACGATCGACTGGATGATGTTAGCAGAGTTTAAACCGCCGTGTCCTTGGCTGCTGGCGGGCGGTTTGACACCGGATAATATTTTAAATGCGATCGATCGCACCAGAGGCAATAACTTCAGTGGTGTTGACCTTTCTAGTGGCGTAGAAATAGCGCCGGGAGACAAAGACTTGACTAAAGTTGCTCAGTTATTCGATCGATTAAAAACTGTCAAATAAACAGTTCCGAACGCATAACAAAATCATGTAAGTAGGTCATTGCGAAAAAACAATAGTATTTTGTAGGGGCGGGTTTAGCTAAGAATCTATGATACCAGCCAGTTTTTGAAGGCAAAACCCGCCCTCCCCATCTACTGTTTATTTGTACCCACCTACTTACAACTAATTGCGTTTAACAGAAGGTGGATAGGTGAAACGCAACCAAGTCGCCAAAGTAGCTACCGCGAAAACTGAAGCGAAGCCGAACGTCAAGAAAGTTTCAAAGGCTGACATAATACTGTTCCTCTTTATTTGAGCGATCGAGTAAATCTTTTCATTCATCTTTATATCAACATCAATCAATTTTTTCAATCGGTACGCACACAAAGTTTTTACTACTTTAATTTTTGTAATTTTTCTTTACATAAGTTTACATTTATCCCAGATTACTCATAATCTCGATCAATTGCTGGGGACGTTCAATCAAAAAGTCAGGATTTTGTGCAGCCAAAGCTGATTTAGAATTAAAACCCCAACTTACAGCAATTATCTTAATTCCAGTTTTTTTAGCTGCGTCTATATCTCGCGTTTCATCTCCGACATAAATGACTTTTTCAGGATTTATATGCTCTTTTTTTAGCCATTTTTTAATAACTTTATGTTTGCCAAAAGTTGAGCCAGAATAAATAAATGTAAAAGTGCCTTGCAAACCGTTAATTTCCAGTAATGCTAAGACATTTTCTCTGGAATTAGAGGTGATGATACCCAGTTGAAAGCCAAGTTTTGTTAACTCCAGTAAAACTTCTTTGATTCCCGGAAATAATTGAATATTCGGAATTTCATTATGTAACTCTGCTTTCAATTTTCTAATCAGCAGCGGGAATTTGAAGATAGAAATGCCAGAATATCTCAGGATTTGCGAAGAAGTTAAATTGCTCAGTTGAGCGAGTTCTTCTTTTGTGGCAGACTTAAAGCCGAATTCTGCTGACAAACGGTTGCTGATGCTCAGAAGAATATCAATCGTATCTGCTAGAGTACCGTCAAAATCAAAAATAATTACTTTTAGCATTGAGTAAAAACAACTCAGGAATAGGTCATCATTTCTATATTACCTACTAATCAAACGTAAAATGCACTCTTTGTTAGCTCTCCGATTTATTAAATCTGTTTTAGTATAACCAATCACAAATAACCAATCACAAATAACAAACAACAAACAACAAATAACCAACAACCAATCACAAATAACCAATAACCAATAACAATTAACTACTGACTATTAATTTGATTTGCTTTGGCATTTCGTCGCAGCATTTGCGGTTTAATTCGCCGCAGCGCCGAAGCGGTAAATCGGCGGTTCCATTCCTCATCGGAAATTTCTGCTAATTCTGCAAGTGTCGGTGCTATATTTTCAGGATAAGGCTCAAATTCTGCAACATCTGTTGGTTTGGCAAATCGCTGATTCCAAGGACAAACATCTTGACAAATGTCGCAACCTGCTACCCAACCTTGTAAATTAGATGCTATTTGGTCGGGCAATTTTTCGGCTCGATTCTCGATCGTATGATATGCTATGCACCGATCGGCATCCACGACAAAAGGCTCAACAATTGCCCCAGTCGGACACGCATCAATGCAGCGAGTGCAAGTACCGCAATGTTGGGTGTGTGGCGCATCGGGCGCTAACTCCAAATTAGTCAAGATTTCGCCCAAAAACACCCAAGAACCGTATTCTGTCGAAATTACATTACCATTTTTGGCAATCCAGCCAATCCCCGCCTTCTCGGCCCACACCTTATCCTGAATCGGGCCGGTGTCAGCATAATACCGCGCTTCAATGCCTTCGCCTTGCGATCGTACCCAATCTGCCAAAACCTTCAATTTTTTGTGCAGAATTTTGTGATAATCCCTTCCCCAGCCGTAACGAGAGATTTTGGCATATTCGGCACCGCCCGGGCGCTGGTGAGGCGTGTAGTAGTTGATGGCGACACATATTAAGGACTTCACCTCGGGCATTGCAGCGTGAATATCCAGCCGTTTCGGGTTTGCCATCCATGCCATATTCGCCTGATAACCCTTGTCCAGCCAAGCCTGCAATCTTGGTTTTTCTCGATCGAAATCCGCGTCTGCTGAGGCGATCCCAACCTTGTGAAATCCCAACTCTCGGCTTTTTTGCTTAATCAGATCGCTATTAATTGATATTTTCATCGGGTAAAAAACCATATCACAAAATGTGCTCTAAGTCTATTAATATTTAGACGGATTTTACAACACAATTCATCATACTTTCACAATCTTTATATTTATAAATTTGAAGTCTAATTTGTCAAAAACGTTACATAATTTTAATTAAGGAGAATTCGATTCGCCATTTGCAAGTACGCAAGTAAAACCGACAGCGAATCCCACAAGATAAACATGGCAGTTAGTATTCAATCAGCTCAATCTATTTTCTCCAACACCGAGATTGCTAGTGCTGTTCCGGCTACCACGGACTCGTTCTACAAACTCAGCGTTGAAGACCAACTGGCATTGCTCTGGTATGCGTATACCGAAATGGGCATTTCCATCACCGCCGCCGCCCCGGGAGTAGCCAGCATGGCGCTTGTCGAAGGCGTACTCAACGACATCAAGCAGATGTCGCCGGCCGCTCAAAGCAAAACGATGTTTGACCTAGCTAGCAACGCCGACACCGCAATCGGTCGGATTTACACCTCCTTGCGCGTCAACACCAAACTCGGTTTCTGGTACGAGTTGGGACAGTTGATGAAACAGGGCGCTGTTGCTCCAATCCCCGCTGGCTATCAAATGTCTCCCGAAGCCACCACAGTTCTGGAAACCATCAAGAAATTAGATCCAGGCCAGCAAATTACCGTACTTCGCAACACCGTAGTTCACATGGGCTACGATCCAGATTTTAGCCAAGAGTACGACAAACGCTCGGCGGCCCCCCGCAGCACTCCCATTGCTGTAGAAGAGCGGGTGAAAACCAAGATTGAGGGTATCACCGAGCAGACAGTGCTCAGCTACATCGACTACATGAACGCCTTCGACTTCACCCCAGCCGTGGGTTTATTTGCCGAAGAAGGTGCTCTGCAACCGCCTTTCCAAAAGCCGATCGTCGGTCGCGAAGCTATCCTCAACTATATGCGGGAAGAGTGCATCGGACTGAAAATGATGCCTAAGCAAGGTGTATCCGAACCCGCAGAAGACGGCTACCGCCAAGTTAAAGTCACCGGTACTGTCGAAACTCCTTGGTTCGGGGCGAATGTCGGTATGAACATTTCGTGGCGGTTTATGCTCGATCCTCAAGGTCAAATTTTCTTTGTGGCGATCGACTTGTTGGCATCTCCTAAAGAATTGCTCAATTTGATGCGCAAATAGAATATTTTTGTTTGCCACAGTCAAACAGACTTTACATAAACCCAGATGCCAGCAGGTGTCTGGGTTTGATGTCGATAGACCGCTCTGAAAGCTGCGCTCCTTTTTTCGGAGATTTTTTTTACCAGAAAGAATTGGTTGAAAGCATTCTTTGCGAGTGACGGAGAAATAAAAATCAGACTATTCATTACTCCAATCCTCTTCCTTCTAGGTAAAGCTCGCTCTCAAACTGTCAACTGTCAACTGTCAACTGTCAAC
>PVWI01000338.1 GCA_003003725.1 filamentous cyanobacterium Phorm 6
TTTTGACACTCTCAGGTCTAAAGACACGCTCGATTCTTGAATAGACCGCCGAAGCAATCTTCAAAGGCATTGTCAAGGTGCCTCGCTTTCGCTCAAAACAACTGTCTTGCGACGCTGCCATTGCGCTTACTTTTCTACTTTTTGCTGCTTTCAGGGTTCAACACAAAGCCAAGACGCGGTACGCTCCCCACCCTGCTATTACTTGCTCTTTTTGTGTTGGGCATCTAGTCCCGTACTAAGTAGCCGGAATTTCGCCGTACTAGGAATGGTTCAAAACGTAGTTGATTATTCTTACTCACTGCTCAATTATAGCATAAGATTCAAGGCGATTGAAATCGCCTGGTCGTTTACCTCTCAGCACTAAAGTGACTGAGTTTCCCACATACCGTATTTCTTTTTATGACATCCTGTCCAAACGATCGATCCGCTTGAACAAACGCAGCAGAGCCAACCCTGCACCCGCAGCTAACAAAGCCACCGCGACAGCCGGCCAGACTTGATTGCTGACAAACAAAATTGTTGCCGACAAAGTAAAAGCACTCATCATCAAAGTATAATTAGTGCCCATTTGAACGCTGGTCATGCGGCGCATCAACCGCTCAGCTTCGGCAGAACGGACGCGAATCCGTAAATCTCCCTGTTCGAGCTTGTCAATAGTCTCCTCAATCCGGCGTGGCAAACCCAAAGCAGTCGAACTCACCTGAGCCGCCTGACGGCCGATTTCGTTAAAAATACTGCTACTTGCGTCAGAGCCATTTCCATTAGTCATAAGCTGCATGGCAAAAGGTTGTGCCACCTCCATAAAGTTAAACTCAGGGTCTAAACCCCGGCCTACGCCTTCAATCGTCGAAAAAGCTCGCATTACAAAAGTAAAGGTAGCTGGGAAGCGAAAAGGTTGGTCGTAAGCAATATCGTAAAGGTCGTCGGTAATCGCGCTCACCGACTGCTCTTCAAAAGGCTTATCCATGAAGTTATCCAGCATATACTGGATCGATCGGCGCACCGGACTCATATCACCTGTAGGAACCAAAGCGCCCAGATTGATTAGAGAATCCATAATCCGCTGTCCATCCTTGGAAGCAACGCCGTAGAGAGTCTCCATCAGTCCTTCGCGGACGTTGGACTGAATTTGCCCCATCATGCCGAAATCGTAGAAAATCAGAGATCCGTCAGCACTAACAGCGATATTGCCTGGGTGTGGGTCAGCATGGAAAAAGCCATCGTTGAGCAACTGCCGCAAATAGGCTTTGGCGCCTAACTGAGCGATTAATTTGCGATCAATACCGGCTGCTTCCAAAGCTTCATAGTGGCTGATTTTAATCCCCGGTAGGTATTCCAAAGTCAGGACTCGTGGAGCCGCGTACCGCCAATAAACCCTCGGCACCTGCACCCAGTCGCAGTTGCTAAAATTGCGGCGAAAAGTATCAGCATTGCGGCCTTCATGGAGATAGTCAATTTCCAGCCACAGAATGCGACAGCATTCCTCATAAATCCCCATCCAATCTCGGCCGCGGCCCCACTTAGGATGGTTTTGAAAATAGCGAGCAATTCCCTTCAGAATTTGCAAATCAATCTCGAACAGCTTCCGCAGCCCCGGGCGCTGCACTTTGACTACAACTTCCGGGCCGGAGTGTAGTTGAGCTTTGTGTACCTGACCCAGACTGGCAGCAGCCAGAGGAACCGGGTCAAAGCTGTGGTAGAGTTCCTGAACTGTCTTGCCCAAATCTTGCTCGACAATTACTTGTAACTGTTCGTAGCTGAAAGCAGGCACTTTGTCTTGCAGCTTAGAAAGTTCCTCGACAAACTCTGCGGGGAACAAATCGGCGCGGGTGGAAAATAATTGTCCAAC
Organism: filamentous cyanobacterium Phorm 6; assembly: GCA_003003725.1. Classification (GTDB taxonomy): domain Bacteria; phylum Cyanobacteriota; class Cyanobacteriia; order Cyanobacteriales; family Microcoleaceae; genus Microcoleus. Next base: position 1,850 of record PVWI01000338.1, read on the forward strand.
TTTAATGAAAGTCGGGCCTAAATCCAAGAGTGTTTCTCGAACCCAGATAGCTTGAAAGCGGCGTCTGGCCACTTTTTTTTCTTCAGTCACGCCTCCCCAGTAGCTCCAGTTTTTGCTATCGAACCATAGGGAAGCCAGCCAGAGCAAGACAAAGGCCCAAATGTCGAAGAAGCGGCGCTTCCGGGAGTATTTTTCGCGATTCCAGCGATAAGCTTTACTTTTGTAGGATTTACTAGCAGTTTTTGGCTCATCGGTGGCGTCGCCAGTCCGCTTGGGGGAGCGCTGGCGATTAACAGAGTCATCAAGGAGAGCAGACACTTGGGTTCCCAAATTGCTTATTTATGTTGTTGTTTTGATGGCAGGTAGGAAGGAAGGAGCGCAGGAGCGCATCATCGCTTTGCGCTCGTCATGTAGTAAATAGTTTTTGTGGCAGCCCTAATTAGGGCAAACTGCTGCGGTAGCGCTGCAATTCCGATCGCACCAATGCCACTTCAGCGCGTAGCTCGTCAATAGTTGCTTGCAAGTCGGTGGGAGGGATGTCTTGAATGGTGGTTGCAGTGCCAGTTCTGGTCTGCATCGCCCCATCGGATGCTCGATTTGCCCGTTCCACAACTCGATCGGTGAATTGGCGCAGCCGTTCTCTTTGTTCGGCGTCAAATTTGCCGAGTTCAGAGAAAGCGTTGGTTGCTGCGCCTTCTAATTGCTCGTACAGTGCTTCGGCAAGTGCTCTGCCTACAAAAAAAGCATGAACTGGAGGTTTACTCATAAAAAAATCTCTGTGCGCTTCCGCAACAAATTATAACTTGCTTATCCCCGATGGTGCTTGCTTGTGACGATCCCACGCCAACACGAAGGGTATGGTCTGGGCTTCCGAGTCCGGTTAAGGATATCTAGAACTTCATTCAAGGTACTCCAACTGTTTCCCTCTACTGCGTTTTATAGTGAGGAAAACGTCCCGCCCCACTTGTCACATTAAAAGTTTTTTACTTAGACCCAGATTGTTATTCTTTGATCCAAGATATGAATATTCTACCAGAATTATTACAATGAGTGCTCTTCTAAAGTCATCCACCCGCCCACGGCTTAAAGATCGCGATTATAAGGTTGTGAAGAAGTGGAATCAGGAGTCTCACCGCGCCTTTGGTCCCACCCTCATCGAAGCGACAAGTGCGTGGGGATTCCCGTCTGCGCGAGCTAAAGAAAGAAAGTTTGGGAAAAATAATGCGTGACTTGGAGCTTGCACAAAAACAAACGACTTTTTTTATGGGGCGCGATCGAACTATCCCGATCGCCTCCCCAGCCCCACCTCGACCACCTAAGATGCTGCTCAGAGCCAGTGATGTCGCTCATTTTTTTCTCAACCTTGATAGGTTTCACCAAAGTAATGCGCGACATCACATAATTTGTGTTGTGCCTCAAGCTTAACATAAATCACATCAAAATATCAAATGTTTATGCAAATTTTTCCGACGAGCATTTGGATTGTAGAAGGAATAGAAAATATTTGATAAACTCAGCCCCGGACTATTAGAATTTTTTCAGTCAATTGCGGATTTTGCAAGATAGTCGGTGGCACGGAAGGGCGTTATTTGATCCACAATCAATGGATATTTACTGACTCATAAAATTAAGTGTTTATCAGCACTTAGCAATGAAAATCATCCTAATTTGTCCCAGGTTCGGGAAAAGGCAAAGTCGGTTCGGCAACAGGGGGCGGGGAGTAAGGGGCGATCGAACTATCTGAATTGCTGCCACTGCGGCTTGGTATTGGTGGCCCTGCCGATCGCACGGTGGGCGACGATAGTCCTGGGGGCTCGGATTCCAACGGCGGCATTTGTTCAGCACTTGTGGTAGCAGGCTGAACGGATGCCGGAGGCGAGTAGCCCGGCGGTGGCACTGCCGATGGCAGGGGCGCAACTTCCGGTAATGGTGCGGATGCTGGTTCGGGTAAGGGTTCGATTCGGGCTTTAGGCTCTGGAATTGGGGGTTCAGAAGGCTGCGCTTCGGACTCGGGCGTCGGGGATGGTGAAGGTGACGTTTCGGGTTCTGGAGCGGGGGTTTCTGGACTGGGGAGCGCAGAAGGTTGGGCGTTAGCTGTTGATGGATCGATCGGTTCGGGAATTTGGCTGCTGTCTGACGTGGGCTTGGAGTCCTTGTTGAGTTCGTCGATCGGTGGGAGAGGGCTGCTTTCGACAGACGGCTGCCCGAACATCGGCCCAGACAAGTCCCGGGATTTGAGCAAATCTTCGAGAGATGGGAAGGCTTGAGTTGTCGATCCGTTGCTGCTGACACTGGTGCTGTTGTACCGCCAAGCTAGGTCAAAACCCATCCAGCCAGCAATTGCAGCCGTTACGACAAACGCCAGCAAAGTCAACTGTGGAGGCGGAGGTGCGGGCAATCGCAAACTTTGCTTCCCTTTTTTCTCTGCTGGTAATCGTTCTGTTTCTTGCAGCATGGTAAGCCAATGTTCCACTGTCTGGGGGCGTTTTTGGGGGTCGGTTTCGAGTCCATGAAGGATTGCTTGCTCGATTCCCGGGCTGAGGTTGGGCTGAAATTGGCGCAACTCGGCGAGGGGAATTCGATCGCGCAGGGGTGCTGCTACGGGCGGCACACCGGAGAGCAAGTAGTATAGGGTGGCAGCGATCGCGTAGATGTCTGTAGCAGGTGTACATTTACCGTCATAGAGGTATTGTTCGATTGGCGCATACCCTGGACACAGCCAGTTAGTGTGGGTTTGTTTGGTGCCGATGGTAAAGTCGCGAGCAATGCCAAAGTCTATTAACATTACCAGGTGAGAATCGGATCGCCGGATCATATTTTCGGGATTGATGTCTCCGTGCAGCAATCCGCTGTGGTGAACTGTGCTTACGGCTGAGACTATTTGCCGAATGTAGTCCAGGGCCTCGGCTTCTGCTAGCGGCCCATCGGTTTCAACTATTTGGGCGAGAGTTTTGCCGGGAATGTAGTCCATCGCGACAAAAGACTGTCCGGCTTCTTCAAAAAAGTCGATCGCCCTGACGATATTAGAATGCTGGCACCGTGACAGGCGTTGGGCTTCGGCAATAAACTGCTGCTGAAACTGGGCTGATGCTGGGTGTTGCCGCAGACTTTCGTTGAGGGTTTTGAGTACGACTGTTTGGTTTAATTGGGTGTGGATAGCTCGGTAAGTAATGCCGAACCCTCCTATGCCTAAAGTCGCGTTGATTTGGTATTTGCCCTGTTGCAGGACTGTTGCTGGCGCTAAGTTCATCTTTAGTTGATGGCCGGTTCCCAAACTATGCTACAGCCTTTGGGTTATTTCGCTTTCTTTAGGACTAATGTTCGATCGACCTGCGCCCTACTTTTGGCTTGATCTCTGCCATATCAATTTATCTGTAGCAATTGTCTTAAAAATTAACACAATATTTGCCCAATAAAAATCCCGCTCTTGTGGAACGGGAAAGCCATCAGGGTGCATCTATATAATTCGACTATAACGCATGGGGGGTATAACCCCCTTTTTTCTTAATAAATCTTTACATTTGACCGATTTATGTAAATATTTAAACATTTACTTGACTTTTGAACAATTTTATAGTTATCAATTGAAATTGATAGGTTAACTGTCAACTGTCAACTGTCAATTGTCAACTGTCAATTGTCAACTGTTACCGTGCTTTGGCAAATGGTGCAGCAAATACCATAAGACGGCTATATTTGCGATAAGTACGACTAACTTAAGTACGGTGACACCCAGAAATAACTCATATATTTCTGGCGGGATACTGATGCCTACCAGCACTAAAACTAAAATTGTTGCCCAGCCTTTTTCGTACCACAAACCAACTGCTTCAACAGCAGTTAAACCTGCATAAATTGCGGCGGCAAGTCCGCTAAATAGTAAAGTTTTAGTTTTGAACATGAGAATTTTGTCTAATAAAAATTCAACAATTTGAAGTTTTGATTCTAAGAAGAAAGATTCTGAAAAATCTTCCAAGGCTTGATGATTTTTTAGTGCTAAAAGCAAAGCGATTGAAGTTACTGTAAAGAGGGAAGCAACAAAACTTTTGTAAAGGACAATTGCGATTAAAGCTGGAGGACGCTGTTTTTTCACGTAAATTCTAGAAATATTAATAATTTGCGATCGGCTTGTGAAGGAAGAAGGAAGAAGGA
>PVWI01000339.1 GCA_003003725.1 filamentous cyanobacterium Phorm 6
TTGTATTTGCTCTCCGACACGGGATACCAGCTTTCATCGTTATCCAAGCTGCCTGTATTCGCGTGGTGGGTTCTGTGGCTGATCCGCCAACCGTGGAAAGGTACGAGAATTGGTGCGTGGGAAAGGTGTCCGATCAGGTTGTTGAGCCATTTCTTCTTAGAAAATGAACCGTGCCCGCAGTCGTGTCCGACTACGAATAAGGCCCAAAACATGGTTCCCTGCATCAACCAAAAAATTGGGTAAAACAGCCAGGAATCGAGGCTGTAGGCGATCGCATATAAACCTGCGATTATCCCAAGATCCAAAAAGAAATAAGCTAGAGATTTCCAGGCTGAGGGTTCAAAACAGTGGGCTGGAATGGCGGCTTTGACATCTTGAAGAGTAAAAGGTAACTCTGTTGTACGAGAGGATGAGCCTTGAGTGCTCGGCTGATTGAGAACAGTATTTGATTGCACGAAGTTTCCGATTTAAGCTGACTTGAGAAACCACATTCCGCCTTTTAACAGTCACTTTCAGCCCGCAAGGAGCCATATTTTTTACTCTGCAAGGGTTTCTAAAGTTGTTTAGTTCGCATGAATAGCCCGCCCGCGATTCTCAAGCAATTTGGCTTGGGGAATACTTCAGTGGGGGAAAATTAGCGCGATCGACCCTGTTATCTAAAAAAATCTCATGTGTCCGTTTTTGGTGCGAAATGCGACTTCAATACTTGAGATCACACTTCTGGAGGAATTACCTCCAGTCCGCAGGTAGCATATAACGCTTAGAGTAAGATTTGTGAACGAGAGTGTAGGCTTGGTCTGTGGAACGAAACCTAACAGCATCGGAGTGTTTGGTTTCACACAAGTTCTACCCAACCGATCGCTCGCTACAGTTCACAAATTCTGCAATAATTGCTAGAGCTAAGTTAATGTAACATTTCTACACAGATTCTGGCAACGAGTTACCAGAAAAATTAGAAAATCGATAAATCGCAGAAAGTAACTGCGATCGCCTTTCACTTGGGAATTTTTTAGGTGGTAGCCTTTTCTAATATGAGCTTCGCCCGTTTTACCACTGTCGGAATCTCGATCGGATAATCGCCGGTGAAACACGCCGAACAAAAACTTTTCGTGTCTTCATTAGTCGCTGTCAGCATTCCATCCCAACTCAAGAAAGCCAAGGAATCCACCTCAATTTGAGCGGCGATTTCCGCGACAGACTTAGTAGCAGCAATCAACTGATCTTGATTGTCGGTGTCGATCCCGTAGAAACATGGATGAGTCACCGGCGGCGAGGAAATTCTCATGTGAACTGCGGTTGCACCCGCATCCCGCAATGCTTTGACGATTTTGCGGCTGGTGGTGCCACGAACGATCGAATCATCGATAATAATTACCCGTTTCCCTTCCAACACATCTCGCAGAGGGTTGAGTTTCATGCGGATTCCTGACTCCCGCATAGCCTGAGTTGGCTGAATAAAAGTGCGTCCTACGTAGCGATTTTTAATCAATCCTTCGGCGTAGGGAATGCCGGAAGCTTGAGAAAAGCCGATCGCCGCTGGGATGCCAGAATCGGGAACACCAATAACTATATCAGCATCAGTCGGAGATTCTGCTGCTAATAAACGCCCTAGCCGCAGCCGATAGGTATACAAATTTTCACCTTCCATAATGCTGTCAGGTCGAGCAAAATAGATCATTTCAAAGATACAAAGTTTGCGTTTTTGTTGCTGACTCCAGTGGAAAGAAGCCATACCTTCCTCTGTAATCCAGACTAATTCTCCCGGTTCTACATCCCGCAAAAATTCTGCACCGATGATATCCAAGGCGCAAGTTTCTGATGCCAAAACGTATCGTACCGGAGTTGTGGGGAGAGTTCCGATGACTAGCGGGCGGACTCCGTAGGGGTCTCGGACGCCCATTACGCCGATCGGGGTGGCGATCGTCAAACTAAAGGCTCCTTGGCACATCGCAAAGGCGCTGATGGCTGCTTCGAGCCAGTCTTTGCCCTTGTCTACCTCGTAGCCGATCGCCACTGCGATCGCCTCTGAATCCGTCGTGCTGACAAATTCACAGTTCCGAGACAACAATTCTTCCCGCAATTGTTTGGTATTGACAAGATTTCCGTTATGTGCTAAAGCCAGACTTCCCAAACGAGTTTCGACAACCACAGGCTGAGCGTTGACTACGCGCGACGAGCCCGTAGTAGAGTAGCGAGTGTGACCTACGGCTAAGTTACCAGGCAAGTGTCCTAAATTGGATTCATTGAAAACTTGGGAAACCAGCCCCATCTCTTTGTGCAGGTGTACTTTCACGCCGTCAAAGGTGGCAATCCCAGCGGATTCCTGACCTCGGTGCTGCAAGGCATATAGACCAAAATAGGTCAACTTGGCGACATCTTCACCCGGTGCGTAGATACCGAAAACGCCGCAAGCTTCCTCGGGCTTGTCGGGTTTGCTAGAATGGTCGTCAGCCGCGAAGGAATGGTTGGGAATCATAGATGAGTTGGCTCGTAATGGGGACGGTATATGAGCGGGACAATTTCACCGGGAAGTTCTGTTCGGGAAGATGTCGCATAACTTAACACTTCCTTAATGTTGCCACGGATGTGTCATTCGATTTTAGATTTTAGATTTTAGATTTTAGATTTTAGATTTACAAGGGCAGATGTATCTGAGAGTTTGAACTTTGGTCTAAAATCTTGGTCTCTGGGCGACTTAAGCGGGGGCTGATATCCGTTTTTCGGCGGAGTCGTTAATTCCAAATTGTGTAGCATTCAGACAGAAGCTATGCGGCGTTCAATGGCATTGTAGTATCGATCGCCCAGTTCTGCGATCGTAACCTCAATTAACGGTTCCTTGTCGGTAGTAAAAACCCGCAAAGATCCTTCGGTACTGTCAACTAAGCCAATTTTCTGCCACGAGGCGGCCAAATTCTCCTGCAAGTAAGATGTCCAAGCAGCCTCGTTGGCTGGACTCACCGACACTAAAATGCAGTTACCCATTTCACCAAACAATAATTCATCCCAACGCTGAGAGTGCTGGGAGTTGGGGTACAGGTGGATGGAGGCTCCCAGTTTAGCAGAAATACAGCATTCCGCTAAGGCGATCGCAATTCCACCCTCCGCACAATCATGGGCAGAACCTACCCAACCTTGCCGAATTCCATCGCGACAAACCGATTGCACTTTTCTTTCTAACTCAAAATCTATCCTTGGCGGTTTCCCAGCTACAATCCCGTGAATTGCCGCTAAATATTCCGAACCTCCCAAAGTAGGAGAAGTTTCGATTTTTGAGCTTTCAGATGAAAGTTCTGAGTTTTGGGATGATTCCCCAATTCCCAGCACATAAATTAAATCACCTTTCTTTAGCCAAGCTTGGCCGCAAATCTTCTTCAAATCGGGAATTAACCCAACCATTCCGATTACCGGAGTCGGATAAATTGGTTGAGGATTTCCCTCAGCATCAACAGTTTCATTGTAAAGAGAAACATTGCCGCCAGTCACAGGCGTTCCCAACTCCCGACAAGCATCAGCAATTCCGCGACAAGCTGAGGCTAACTGCCAATATCCGATCGGCTTTTCGGGACTACCAAAATTGAGATTATCAGTAACAGCTAAAGGTTCAGCACCCACACAACTTAAATTTCTCGCCGCTTCCGCTACGACTGCTTTTGCACCTTCATAAGGATCGAGATAAACATAACGAGAATTGCAATCAACAGTTGCAGCAACTCCAGGAATCATCCCCAGGGGCGCTTCCTTCTTGCTAAGGGGGGGATAAGCTTTTGGAGTTTCCCTACCTTGTGCCTTTGTAAATAGAGGAATTACCTCTTCTTCCTGTTTGCTTTCGGAAGCTATAGAAACAGCATTTTCCCTCTGTAAATCCCCCTTAGCAAGGGGGTGTACTTCTAGCCCGTTAGCAAGGGAAGATTGGCAAGGTTCTAGCGGACGCAATCTGACAACAGCAGCATCCGCGCCTCCGGGCAAAATCACAGTATTATTTTGAACTTGATGGTCGTATTGGCGATAAACCCAGCGTTTAGAAGCGATGGTGGGAGTATCTAACAGCGTCAGTAAAATCTGATTCCAAGTTTGGAACTCACCCTTAACTTCAATCCCAAGAGCGGTGCATTTCGGCAACAAATCCGCCGTCCATTCCCAGGCTTTTATAGCATATTCTGGCGCTTCTGTCAACAGTTCGCGGTGATAAATTGGCGTGTTGTCTGCCAAAGCAGTCGCGGTAATTTCGGCAGCGATTTCACCTTTAAAGAGAATTCGGACGATCGGCTCTTCGATCACTGTCCCCGCGACTACAGCGTGCAATCCCCAGCGGTGAAAAATATCGATTAATTCCTGTTCCCGTCCTTTTTGAGCCACAAACAACATCCGTTCTTGCGATTCCGAAAGCAGGTATTCGTAGGGAACCATGCCGCTTTCTCGAACCGGAACTTTATCTAAATCGAATTCAATCCCGACACCACCTTTTGCTGCCATTTCCGATGTCGAACAGGTAATTCCGGCCGCGCCCATATCTTGGGCGGCGACGACTGCACCGGTTTTGAATGCTTCTAAACAAGCTTCAATTAAGGATTTCTCTAAAAACGGATCTCCTACTTGAACGGCGGGGCGATCGTCCATTGATTTGTCGGTCCATTTTGCACTCGCAAAACTCGCTCCTCCCATGCCATCTCTGCCAGTAGTGGAACCGACGTAAAGCACGGGATTTCCGATTCCCGATGCGCCGGATTTAACTATTTCTTGAGTTTCCATTAAACCCAAGGCCATGACATTAACTAAGGGGTTTTCAGAATAGGCTTCATCGAAGTAAACTTCACCGCCAACTGTGGGTACGCCGATGCAGTTTCCGTAGTGACTGATTCCCGATACTACGCCTTTGAATAATCTCTGAGTTTTGCTATCATCTAAGTTGCCGAAACGCAGGGAGTTTAAAAGTGCGATCGGGCGAGCACCCATTGTGAAGATATCGCGGAGAATGCCGCCGACACCTGTTGCTGCACCTTGGAAAGGTTCGACTGCTGAGGGGTGGTTGTGGGATTCAATTTTGAAGGCAAGTTGCAAGCCGTCTCCCAAGTCTATGACTCCGGCATTTTCTCCAGGCCCGACAAGAATACGATCGCCCTCTGTGGGAAACTGTTTTAATAGCGGTCGCGAATTTTTGTAACAGCAGTGTTCGCTCCACATCACGCCGAACATTCCCAATTCAGCTTTGTTGGGATGGCGGCCGAGGCGCTGAACGATTTCTTCGTATTCTTCGGGTTTGAGTCTTTCGGCGGCAATTTGTTCGGGAGAAAATGGGAGGTTTGGCATAATAATTGCGATCGTTTTGTAGATTTTACATCCCAATTAGGGATTCTTTAAATCAGAACTTAGGCATCAAGATCGAAAAAACCGGGTTTTTGATTTAATCTGCGGGTGGGAAGGCATTTTTTCGGTAAAAAACCCGGTTTACGATCGCCCGTGAGTCCAAGACTGTTAATGCTTATTTTTAGGAGGGGGAGTTTTTTGTTGATAAAAGCATTCAGATTTTAAGTTCTAGCATAGATTGAGGAGGCTGCATTTTTGTCAACTTAATCTCAAAGATCCTACCAGTTTCTTGTGAATCCGATTAGCTCGCAACGGACGCGATCGATTATACAGGAAAATTGAAAATTTACCAAATATCGGAGAACATTTGACAGATATCTTGTTTTCTGCTAAGGCAACCGCGCCCAACGGTTAAGATGTTCTTAATTCCTGAAACCCTGGTCGAAGATTCCCTCTTCCCTCTTCCTTCTTCCCTCTTCCTTCTTCCTTCTTCCTTCTTCCTTCTTCCTTCTTCCCTCTTCCTTATGACTCAAAATCTCAATTTTAATTTTGCCAACCAAAACTTACGCAACCGTTCATTCAAAGGGCTTGACTTGTCTGGGGCGAACTTCAGCGGTAGCGACATTCGAGGCTGCAATTTCACCGGGGCGATTTTGAGGGGGGCAAATTTTCAGGGTGTCAGAAC
>PVWI01000340.1 GCA_003003725.1 filamentous cyanobacterium Phorm 6
TTGTTTTTAGGCTGAGGCTTAAATCCCCAGCCTAAAAATTTCGCACTCAAGCACTCAAGCAGTCAACTGTCAACTGTCAACTGTCAACTGTTAACATCTTGGCGGTTGCTATAAATTAAAAAACATAAACCTTGAGTTTTCAATTTAAAAATTCAAAGATCAAAAGCTTCTTTAACGTTATCCTCAAACAGCGGTAATTGCCAAGGTTAAAGAGGCGGATTTTCTGCCAATGCCGACAATGCCGATCGCCCTTTGATCCAATCGAGTAAAATAGGATTGACCAATTCCGGTGCTTCGTCTTGGGGACAGTGGCCGACTCCCTCCAAAGGAATAAACTGTTCCACAGCCGGGAATTTAGCCAATTCTCGCCCAAGTGCGATCGGCTCCCAAGGGTCATCCGTACCCCACAAAATCAAAGCCGGACAGCTCAAACGTGGCAACAAATCCTCCGGTAACGGCCCCTGAGAATAGCTGATAAATGCCACAAATACATCCACTGCGCCACTGTCTTTAGCCGGTTCCAGCAGCATATTTACCAGCTCGTCGCTGACAGCTTCGGGACGGTGATAGGCTTGCAAAAGCACTTTTTTCACTGTCTTCGGCGTTGCTAATTGTTTGAAAAATAATTGACTAATCCACTTGACATTTAAAACTTTTTGTGCAATTGGCGCTCCAAAACTGCGGTACCAAGGCAATTCGGCGCGTTTGCGATCGTGCAACAAGCGTAGGGAACAATTGAGTAAAATTACACCAGAAGCAATGTCGGGAAAATCCACAGCGGCTTGCATAATTGCGACACAGCCGATCGAATTTCCCACCAAAAAAGCCGGCCCGCCCGCAACTTCCCGACAAAAATCAGCAATTAACTCTCCCCAAGTCTCAAAAGTATAGTCAATCTCAAGCTTGGGCGCGGGTTTAGCGGAACCGCCAAAACCAATAAGATCGATCGCATAACAGCGACAATCAGCAGCCAACGCCGGCAAATTCTTGCGCCAGTGGCCCCAAGACGCACCGAAACCGTGGACAAACACCACCGCAGGGCCCTGAGTTCCCGCAGTCTGATAGCAAATGGGAAAGCCTTTCCACAGCCAAGTTTGAGGTGCAACAGCAGTTAACGTAGAAGAAGTCATAGAAGTAAAAAAGTGAAAATTCAAGAGTGAGAAGGACTGAAGTCCTTATTACAAACCGTATCGCAATTCGAGGCAACCACTAGGACATAAATCGCAAACTTTCCTTCTTCCCGAATCCCTCTCTGCGCCCTCTGCGCCCTAGAAAAGTTAAATCCTCTTTCTTCTTCCTTTGCAGTTAGAGCCGCTATTATGCCACCATTAAAGATGCTGAATTTTTTGCCTTATTGAAATTTCCCCTATGCCAACGATCGTCTCAACTTCCGTCGTACCCTTTCTCGGTTCCGAAATTGTACCCGACTACGACACAGCCAAAGTAGTAATCTTGCCAATTCCCTACGAAGCTACCACAACCTACCGCCGAGGCTGCGAAAACGGGCCCGCGAAACTACTAGAAGCTTCTCATCAACTCGAATGCTACGACGAAGAACTAGATTCCGAAGTTTGTTATGATGTCGGAATTTATACAAAAGAGCCGATCGCCGATACCCGCAACAGCCAACCAGTTTCATCCTTAGAAATGCTGCGAGTCACGCAACAAACCGTACACCAGCTAGTTACCGAAAATAAATTTGTGATCTCCCTCGGAGGCGAACACAGCATCACCGCCGGCGTTGTCGAAGGTTATCGCCAAGCGTATCCAAACGAACCATTCACAGTCGTGCAAATCGACGCCCACGGCGACTTGCGCCACGAATACGAAGGCTCGATTCACAACCACGCCTGCGTCATGCGGCGGATTGTAGATATGGGATTACCCACACTGCAAATCGGGATTCGCGCTATCTGCAAGGAAGAAGCCGACTTGATTAAAGCAAAACAGCTAAACGTCTTTCGAGCTAGGGAAATCGCGAATCAACCCGATTGGGCCGATCGCGCCCTTGCCAGCATAACAACGAAACGAGTATTTTTGACGATCGACCTAGACGGCATCGATCCAACATTAATGCCAGGGGTTGGCACACCCGAACCGGGCGGGTTAAATTGGTATTCCCTCACCGGATTTTTGCGCCGCCTCTTCGAGTCCTACGAAGTAATCGGCTGTGACATTATGGAACTAGCACCTGTGGTAGATTCTGTAGTCTCAGAATTTACCGCCGCCAAATTAACATACAAAATGATTGGATATCAAGCTCTGGCTAAAGGTTGGCTAAAGCAAGACGAAGGATAAATCGCGTACAAATCAAAAATAGTCTGTTGGTAAGGTTAAAATTAAGGTAAAGCCCAAAAACAGCCTATTTTATTCGCGCTCTCGTCTTTCATATTTCATACTGGAAAATACTGCTCTTCACCTCCTGAAAACATGAATTCAATCATCGAAACAACAGGTACTCCGATTAACGGCTACGCTCCCGATTTTGAACTGCCGGGAGTTGACGCAGATGTACATCATTTATCTCGATATTTAGAAAAATTTCGGGCGATCGGGGTAATATTCATGTGTAATCATTGCCCTTATGTGCAGTTGTATGTCGATCGCCTAAAAGAACTTCAAGCAGAGTTTCAAGATCGAAATGTTACGTTAATTGGGATTAATGCTAATGATGCCAACCAGCATCCCGATGACAGTTTTGAAAACATGAAAATTTTTGCAGCCAACAATCAACTCAACTTCCCGTACATCCGAGATGTTGCTCAAGATGTGGCTGAAAGTTTTGGGGCTTCTAAAACGCCGGAGGTTTTTTTGTTAGACCAAGATGGCAGATTGCGCTATAAAGGTTTAATTGACGACAACGCCGACGATCCGGCGGCGGTGCAGGTTTCTTATCTGCGAAGTGCGATCGACCAATTGCTCAAAGACGAATCGGTAGAACCTTCTACTACAGAGGCGATCGGTTGTTCTGTTAAATGGCGAGAATAGTCATTAGTTAGTAGTTAGTTGTTAGTAGTCAGTATATCAGTCTTCTGTCTGAGTCACAATCCTCTCGATCCCCCCTAACCCCCCCTTAATAAGGGGGGGACAAGAGCATTCTCAAAGTCCCCCTTCTTAAGGGGGATTTAGGGGGATCGAAACTCGACGACAAGTGACATTTATTATGGGTTCTCGATCGCCCTATGAAAAATCAGAACATAACCCTATGAAAAGAAAACGCATTCTCAACTTGATTATCGCAGCCATTGCGACGCTGGTACTGCTGATTAGTTGGAACTTATTTCAGAGTGTTTCCCCAGCCACAGCGCAGCAGCGTACATCTTTAACTGTATCCGCTGCAATCAGTCTCTCGCCAGCCTTAACAGAAATCAAAACAGTATATCAAAGCAGCAATCCTAATACTACTATTACTTATAATTTTGGTGCTTCCGGCGCTCTAGAGCAGCAAATTCAGCAAGGAGCTCCGGTAGATATATTTTTCAGCGCCGCGACTAAACAAATGGATGGTTTGCAAAAAGCTAATTTGCTGATGAACGAGACGCGCCGCAATTTGCTGACAAATCGCCTAGTTTTGATTACTCCTAAAAATGGCGCTGTTTTGAGCGATTTTAAACAGTTGACAGAGGCAAAAATCAAGAAAATTGCGATCGGCGAACCCAAAAGCGTACCTGCGGGACAATACGCTCAGGAAATGCTAACTAAGCTTGGGTTGTGGCCGCAACTCCAGCCAAAATTAGTGTTCGGAAGTAACGTCCGCCAAGTGCTGACATTCGTCGAAAGTGGTAACGTTGATGCTGGAATAGTTTACACGACTGATGCCAAAGCATCCGACAAAGTAACTGTACGACTAACGGCTGCCGAAAACTTGCACTCGCCCATTGTTTATCCCCTAGCAATTATCAAAAACAGCCGCAATTCCGCTGCCGCAAAAACGTTTGTTGAGTTTTTGGCGGGCGATCGGGCTAAAATAGTATTTCAGAAATATGGATTCGGTCTAGCTCGTTAATTATTCGTAAAACTTGTAGAGACTCACAAACCCTTATTTTCTTTCTTTTCTTCCTACGTGTCCTTTGCGCCTAAGCGGTTCGCGCAGGCTACGCCAACGCGGTTCGTCAAAAAAAATCTCATTCAAAATCATATCATGTTCGGTAAAATAACGATTACAAGTTTGATCGTTCGGACTTCAGTCCTCATAATTTTATGCGGACTGAAGTCCTCATTACGAACCAATTTTAATGTGCTTATTTTAGCTGGAAATTTATCATCTAAAACTGCGATACTTAATCCCAAAATATGGAATTCGACTTATCTCCATTGTGGATATCCCTAAAATCATCAACCAGCGCCACATTTTTTACCTTCTTTCTCGGAATAGCCGCCGCCCGGTGGATGCTTTCAACTCGCATCCGAGGTAAAGCTTTCATTGAAGGCATTTTCATCTCTCCCTTAGTTTTGCCGCCCACAGTAGTCGGATTCTTGCTGCTGCTGTTGTTTGGGAGAAATGGTGCGATCGGTCAATTTCTCCTAAAATTTGATTTAACTATAATTTTTACATGGCAAGCCGCCGTAATTACTGCCACAGTCGTATCATTTCCCCTGATGTACAAAACTGCTTTGGGAGCTTTTGAGCAAATTGATCCGAATCTTCTCAATGCTGCTCGAACTTTGGGAGCATCGGAGTGGCAAGTGTTTTGGCGGATTATGTTGCCGCTAGCATGGCCGGGAATTTTAGCAGGAACTATTCTCGCATTTGCTCGCGCTTTGGGTGAATTTGGCGCGACGTTGATGTTAGCTGGAAATATTCCTGGACAAACTCAGACTATCCCGATGGCAATTTATTTTGCTGTGGAAGCCGGGGATATGAGGCAAGCTGCTATTTGGGTTTTGATTATTCTTAGTCTTTCTTTAAGCGTGTTAACTGTTGTTAATTATTGGACTGATTTACAAAGGAGTTCGCCTCAGCCGAATTTGAGCTACAGACTGCAATCAAATCTTCTTAAAGCTGCTTCTTATCTGATGACTAAAAACCAAAAACAACTCGCAAGCGGACTTTGTTTAAACATCTTTAAACCTCTCTCTGGCTTTGCCTTGAATGTTGGCTTTGGAATCGATCAGGAAGTGCTGGGAATTTTGGGCGCGTCGGGTTCTGGCAAGAGTATGACTCTGCGCTGCATCGCGGGTTTGGAAACTCCAAGCTGCGGTAAAATTGCAGTCAATGGCAAGGTTTTATTTGACTCCGCAAAGGGCATTAATTTACCTTCTAAAGACCGCAAAATCGGTTTTTTGTTTCAAAACTATGCTTTGTTTCCTCACCTGAATGTGGCTGAAAATATTGCCTTTGGTTTGCAGGATTTATCTGAAAGGGAGCAAAATCTTCGGGTCAAAGAACAGCTTGTTTCGGTGCAAATGTTGGGACTCGAAAACCGCTATCCCCACGAACTTTCGGGTGGCCAGCAGCAGCGAGTGGCTTTGGCGAGGGCGATCGCCCCGAATCCCGATTTACTGCTGTTAGATGAACCGTTTTCGGCTTTGGATACGCACTTGCGGAGTCAACTGGAACGGGAGTTAATGCAGACTCTGGCTAATTATCGGGGAATTACTTTGTTTGTCAGTCACAATTTAGAGGAAGTTTACCGGGTGTGCAAAAATCTGTTGGTGTTGGCTGATGGAAGTGCGATCGCCTTTGATACCAAACAGAACATTTTCGATCGCCCGCGCAACTTCACAGTCGCCCAGTTGACGGGCTGCAAGAATTTCTGTGCCGCTAAACCGATCGCGGAAACTGTCATAGAGGCGATCGACTGGGGCTGCAATCTGACTGTCGTCGAACCACTTCCCAAATCTCTAGTTTTTGTGGGAATTCGAGCTCATCAAGTCAGTTTTGTTAGCGGGTGCGATCGGGAAAATACATTTGCTTGTTGGATCGCCTCAACTGTGGAAACTCCGCATCGCGTGACATTATATCTCAAATTGCACT
>PVWI01000341.1 GCA_003003725.1 filamentous cyanobacterium Phorm 6
TACAGGATGTCTATAATTTTTTCGGTATGAACTCTGGCTTTGTTTAATAGTCCTAAGTCGGTCGGATAGGTAATGTCTGCTGGGGCCGAGGTCGCATCTATGATTAATTTTCCGCGATTGGGTGACTCATTTTTGGCGTCCGAATCCTTTTTTGTTCGGGTTTAACTGGGGTGATGGAGCGCATTTTTTCGACCATTCGTTCATTCACTTTATTAATTAAGTTCGGACTAATTCTTTGGCGAAAGTGAACCAATAGTGATGGGTCAAATGGCAGCTCGTTACTGTAGCTTGAGTGACCGATAAAGTATTGCAGATACGGGTTTTCACGGATTTGTTCTACTGTTTCCCGATCGCTAATTCCTAATTTTTCCTTAATAATTAATGCCCCCAACGCCATCCTCCATGATGAAAGCTGGTGCACCCATTTCTGTGGGGAAGTTTTGAGCATATTCTGATTCAAATTCTGACCACGGTATTACTTGGGCCATCTTTACCCAACGGTTATCTGGTGACAATTTAGAGCCGTTGGCTAGTTCAAAGTCCAATGGTGGGATGGGAGCAAGCTCAACCTTTTTGTACATGAGCTCAGGTGGTGATGCACGGGTTTTGACCTATTTTACCTGTTTATCTTGCACTTTATTCTCGATCCCACATTCCGCAGATATTCAAGCATATTTAATTTCAAAGAAATTCAGAATTGCCAAAACCTCAAATGATTGCTATGCAATCATTTGAGGTTTTTTTAAGGTATAATAATTTGTGCCAGTATAGCAACCTTCAAAACTATGAAAAAGCCCTCTGAAGCTATAAATATCGTAAATTTAGACCATTTGGGAATAGTAGCGGGGATCATAGATGAAATGGAATTGGTAGAAGAAGTTAACAAAAAAGTGGGAATAAGAATTAAAGAAACCCTCAGTCCAGGACAAGTAATGAAAGCAATGATTTTGAACGGATTGGGATTTTTGAGCGCACCAATCTACCTATTTGACACATTTTTTGTGGGAAAAGCAACAGAACATCTAATTGGAGAAGGAGTGACACCCGAACAATTAAATGATGACAGAATCGGGAGAGCTTTAGACAAATATCATCAAGCTGGAACCACAAAATTATTCACGGCAATTGCCCTGAAAGCAGCGATGAAATTTCAAGTATCAATGAAAAGCGTTCACCTAGATAGCAGTTCAATATCAGTAGAAGGAGCATACAAAAACTGTCAGGGAAAAAGCCAGGAAGTTGAGGCAGAATCTGAAGATACAGAATCTTCCATGAAAACCATAAAAATAGTTCATGGCTATTCAAGAGATCGAAGACCGGACCTCAAACAATTTATCATTGATACGATCGTAAGTGGAGATGGAGACGTACCATTATATCTCAAAATAGATGACGGAAACGCCGACGATAAAAGTGTCTTTGTGTCAAGATTGAAAGAGTTTAAAAATCAGTGGACATTTGACGGAATCTGTGTAGCAGATAGTGCCTTATACACAGCGGAAAATTTGTCTGCAATGGCAGAAATGAAATGGATAACCAGAGTGCCATTAAGCATCAAATTAGCTCAAGACAAAATCTGCAACATTGAAGATAGTGACTGGGAAGACTCTCAAATAAAAGGCTATAAAATAGCAGCCAGAACCAGTGAGTATGCCAACATCAAGCAAAGATGGCTAGTTATAGAAAGTGAAATCAGAAAACAAGCAGATCTTAAAAAAATAGTTAAGCAAGTAGAGAAACAGTTAGAATCAGCCAAAGCTTCACTGCGTAAGCTATCCCTACAAAACTTTGCTTGTATTGCCGATGCAGAAATTGCCATAAAAAAGTTATCAGACTCATGGAAGTATCACCAAATAACAGAAATCAAATCCCAAGAAAAACCAGTTAAAACAACAAAAAGAAAGCTCAAAGAATCGAGCAAGACACAGACAATACTCTATCAAGTAACGGGTGAAATAGAACCCCTAATTTCAGCAATGGAAGCAGGGTAAACGCATCTTGTCAATAACGAGGGGTTTTAGCACAATAACTCGGCTATATTGTTGTTTATTGAGAACGGTTTTTCCATATATAGCGCTTTTGTCTCTACTCAAACGCTATATATGGAAATTTAGAAATTAGATGCGTTTACCCTGGCAATGGAAGCGGAAAAAGTCAAAGCTGGGAGATTTATATTAGCCACAAACATCTTAGATACTAAAGCAGTGAGCAATTCACAGGTATTATCGGAATACAAAGCGCAGCAAAGTAATGAGAGAGGATTTAGATTTATCAAAGATCCGTTATTTTTTACTGCCAGCGTATTCGTGAAAAAGCCGGAGCGAGTTGAAGCAATCGGAATGATAATGGGACTGTGTTTGTTAGTGTATAACCTAGCGCAAAGGAAATTGAGACAACAATTAGAAGCTACCAATGAGCAAGTGAAGAATCAGGTAAAAAAAATGACCAATAAGCCAACAATGCGCTGGATATTTCAGATGTTTCAGGCGGTGCATTTAGTGACGATAAATGGCTCAAATCATGTCAGCAATTTAACCCAAGAACACCAAGATATCTTGCGGCATTTAGGAGAGTATTGCTGTCAATACTATTTAATATTTTCAAGTGAATAACGATTGAGAACGAGGTGTAGATATTTGTGAATAATTTTCATTAATTAGTCAAGACAATTTGCTCTTGGCATAAGTTTTTTTGCTTCAAAATATGAGTGATCACGATAAAATAGCAACATGAGTATATGAGAAAAAGTCAATTATTTCAAATTACTTAGGGCTTGCTGAATAATCGAGCGCATATTGCGTGGCCTGGTTTTCCCTCGCGCGATCGAGAATAAAGTGCAAGATAAACAGGTAAAATAGGTCAAAACCCGTGCATCACCACCTGCGATCATGTACAAAAAAGCTGAGTTTGCCTCCAGCCCCCCATCCGAGTTTGAACTGCCTTTCGGAGGAAGGTTGTCTGCTGACAACCGTTGGGTAAAAATGGGCGAACTAATCCCGTGGTCTGAATTTGAATCAGAATATGCAGCAAACTTTCCCACAGAAAAGGGCGCACCCGCCAAATCATTTCGGATGGCATTGGGAGCATTAATTATCAAAGAAAAATTAGGAATTAGCGATCGCGAAACAGTCGAACAGATCCGCGAAAACCCCTATCTGCAATACTTCATCGGTCTATCAAGCTACAGCAATGAACTACCATTTGACCCATCCCTATTAGTACATTTTCGGCAACGAATCAGTCCCAACCTAATTAATAAAGTCAACGAGCGCATGGTCGAAAAAATGCGCTCCATCACCCAAATCAAACCCGAAAAAAAAAAGGATTCGGACGCCAAAAATGAGTCGCCCAATCGCGGAAAATTAATCATAGATGCAACGTGCGCCCCAGCCGATATTAGTTATCCGACCGACTTAGGATTATTAAACCGAGCCCGAGTTCATACAGAAAAAATCATAGACATCCTGTATAAACAAATCAAACAAAAAATCCCTAAAAAACCCATAACCTACCGTAATTTAGCAAGAAAAGACTACTTAGCAGTAGCGAAACAAAGACGACCCACCCGCAACAAAAGAAGACAGGCAATTAAAAAACAACTTCAATACATCAAAAGAAACGCTTCTCATATTGAACAGTTAATCGAGTCAGGTGCGAGCCTAGAATGTCTGAATAAAAAGCAATATAAAACCTTGCTAGTCCTCACAGAAGTAGCTCGCCAACAACAGTGGTTATTTGACAACAATAAACAGAGTATTGAGGATAGAATAGTAAGTTTAAGCCAACCCCACATCCGTCCCATAGTCAGAGGAAAAGCCGGAAAAAGCGTAGAGTTTGGAGCCAAACTATCAGCCAGTTGCTTTGAAGGGTATGTATTCTTAGACCGGATGAGCTGGGATAATTTCAACGAATCAGGGGACTTAAAAACACAAGTAGAAGCATATCATACTGTAGTTTAGACTAACCAAAGATGAGAACGGTGGCAAAAGAAGAACTAGAGCCACCGTTAAGGAGAGAATGAGGGTGAAAAATAAAACCTATCCACTCCTTAAATGAACAGTGAACGATTAAAGGACTTTCGTCAAGCAGCATACGAATTATTGGTACGAGCCAAGGATGCAACATTCGAGCTGATGGATTCAGTGATGACCACAAGGAATGTGTCGTGTTTAGCGGAATTTTCGCTCAATCCATTATTCAATCGTCACAGGCGTTGCGTCTACGAAGCGTTACAAGACTGTAGACCAGACCGAAAAAAACTGATGCTGCTGTATCTGGAGCAATTACAGAAAGAAGCACCCCCAACGGAACACATATTAGTGGCAATCGACCACACTGCATGGGGGAGACCTGATGCCAAAACGTTAAAAGACAGAACTCATGAATATCAGAGGGGCGTAACTGTTGGACAGGGATACAGTACAATTGCCTGGATACCAGAAGCACAAGGAAGTTGGGCATTACCTCTGCTCCATGAAAGAATTAGTAGCGGGTCTTCACCCATACTTCAAGCAGCTTCCCAACTCAAACTTGTCTGTGAACAGAGCGTCAACCCAGTTTTAGCAGTTTTAGATCGAGAATATGGGAATGCAAGTTGGGTGCTGGCGCTAACGCAAGCTTCCATCCTTGCTGATTGTTTAATGAGAGTCCGAAAAAATGCCTGCTTATGGTCAGCACCACCAGCCTATAGTGGTCGCGGTAGACCACGGAAACACGGGCAAAAAATGAGACTCAACGACCCAAACACCTGGCTTCAAGCGGATACTGCGATTGAAATTGACGAACATCCAGAGTTGGGCAAAGTCCTCATCAGACAATGGCTGGACTTACATTTTTATCGTGCGGCCCAACAGAAAATCAATTTAATTCTGGTCGAAAGAATGAAGCCCATGTCAAACGGTCAGCCGTTTCCACCCTTATGGTTGGCTTGGGTTGGAGAACGAACTCTACCCTTAGAAACTATTTGGTTTAAATATTTGCGACGTTTTGGAGTCGATCATTGGTATCGATTTGCGAAGCAACGATTGCATTGGACATTGCCTAACTTGAGAACTCCTGAACAATCTGAGCGTTGGAGTGATTTAATGCCGTTAATGAGTTGGCAACTCTGGCTAGCTAGAGATTTAGTGATCGAGAATAGACTCCCTTGGCAATCTGCTACGATCGATTTAACTCCTGGACGTGTTGCCCAATCAATGTTTTCGGTTTTAGTTGACATTGGTACTCCTACAAAAATCCCTAAACATAGGGGAAAAGCCCCCGGCTGGGAAAAAGGAAAGGTACGTACTAAGGCACCGTGCTATCCCACTGTCAAAAAACGGGTTTCTCGACGCAAAAAATCTTCAAAATTAGCTATTTAATCTTCTCCCTCTTGAGTTTTTGAGTAACAGCTTGCCGGATATTTAAAGGCAGCTACTTTTAGATGCGCTCGTTTTTTAGTCTAAACTCCAGTATCATAGATTCACAGGGTATTATCCAGAGTCAGTTCATGCAGATCGCATTTACCGAAATCGGGAAAACCGAGCATGGTGTAAAGAAAAAGGAATTAGGCTGAGTGGGCCGCCCCTAGGAAGACCTCCAGCAAATGTGAGTAAATCAAAAAAGAAGCAAGCCTTAGAAGATGAAAGAATTAGAAATGCGATAGAGGGAAAGTTTGGGCAAGGCAAACGAAGATTCGGTCTGAATCGAGTGATGGCAAAACTTGATAATACATCTGCTACAGTTATTGCAATTACTTTTTTGGTAATGAACCTTGCTACCTGGTGGCGCCGGGTTTTTTGTGTGTTTTTATGTTTATTTGGAAAAAGAACACCTGTTTTTGGGGGAAGATAATCTACCATTATATTTGGTTGAATCGATACAGAAAAAACTTATATTTGAGCCAGCTTTCAGATAAGCTGCTACGCAGCTAAACCGGATAAAATAGCATTGCCTTTATTTTTAATCTTTCGATCCCATTTAATAACCAT
>PVWI01000342.1 GCA_003003725.1 filamentous cyanobacterium Phorm 6
TTACCGTTGTCCGCGTATTTTTGGATATCTGGCAAGTTCGATTCTGGAACCGAAAAGGCAACTTGAATCGGATTAATTGTAGAGATGGTTACTAAGGGTTTGTCAGTGCTTGGTTGCACCACATTTCCTGTTGTTACCAGCACATTTCCGGCGCGTCCGTCGATCGGCGAAAACACCTTAGTATAGGATGATTGCACCCGCGCATTTTGCAAAGTGCCACCGTCAGCGCTGACACTAGCCTGAGCACCCTCGATCGCAGCCCGATCGCCCGCAACGACAGCACGAGCATTGTCAATCCCCACTAAATCGCTCTTTACCGCCGTCTGAGCGTTCTCAATCCCCACCAAATCGCTTCTCACCGCAGTTTCCGCATTTGCGATCGCCACCTCGTCACCTTTAACCGCAGACTCCGCATTCGTGATACCAATGCGATCGCTCTTGAGCGCAGTTTCCGCATTTGCGATCGCCTGTTTGTCAAGTTCAACCGTTGCCGCAGTGGCGCGACTACTGGTAGCATATTGTTGCGCTTGATCTTGACTGATTACTCCTTGTTTGTAGAGTTCGGCGTAACGTTGACTTTGGGCGGCGGCATATTGCGCTTGCGCTTGATCTTTTGTTAAAGTTGCGATCGCCTGTTTGACAGCACCTTGGTCTTTTTCCAAAGTAATTTTAGCTTGTTCAACAACTCCCTTATCCTTCGCCAGAGTCATTCTGGCTTGTTCGACAACACCCTGATCTTTTTCCAGAGTCGCTTTAGCTTGCTCGACAATTCCTCTATCTTTGTCAAGAGTCGCCCTAGCCTGTTCAACAACTCCTAAATCCTTAGCAAGATTTGACATCGCTTGTTGTACTTGCGCGCGGTCTTTTGCTACAATACCTTGAGCTTGTTGGATCGAAGCAGTTTGAGAGCGATCGTCGATCGAGAATAGCAACTGTCCTTTCTTAACTTCCTGTCCTTTCTTAAAATAAACCCCTGTAACCCGGCCGCTAGCCTGAGCAGTAACAGAAACAGTAGCACCAGATTGCACATTGCCGATCGCCTGTAGCTGAATCGGCACAGTTTTTTTAGTCACCGTCGCCACCATTACCGGAGTCACTGCATTTCTTCCACCACGGCGGCTCGCTTTTTCCACTTTCGGAGCAGCAGCCCGTTGCCAAACCAAAAATCCCAAACCTCCTATTACCAACAACACCAGCAAAAACAGTGCAATCCGCCCTTTCGCCAGCACTTTTTCAGTCTTTGGTTGTTTAGTTACAACATTATTTGTAGGTTCGCTTTCCGGCAAAATTGGAGCTTCCCGATCCACTTCAGGGAGAGCTTTTTTCGGAATTTCATCAACAATTTCAACGTTGTGCGGCAGTTGCTCATTCAGCTTCAGATTTTCCTCAGAAACTTTAGGGCGAGTGCCATTCCGACTTTTACTAATAATTTCCTCAATCATCAGAAACCTCTGTATAAAAATATCTCTTACTCTGAATAGCCGTTATTGCAGGATGTATCACGCAAAACAATCAAAAATCACAGAAAAAATTCACCCCAAATCCGTATCATACCAACTTCAAATTCTTGTGGGGCGTTGCTCCGACGCCGCCGCACATATGCAATTTAATTGCACCCTACTAACCCTCAAAATTCTTGTGGGGTGGGCTTCTAGCCCGCCCCAAATACGCAATTCATACCTGAAAAAACTTATAATTGCGATCGCACAAAATTTGCAATCACAGCATTACTGTGCTTTAGTTTCAGACGACTTTTGCCCATTTTGCGTGCGAGGATAAGCCGCCTTGAGAATCGCCTTAACTTTTGGCTTTTGTTCAGCAGTCAGATTGATTTCAGTCAAAGCTTTACGCATTTTTTCACCAGACTTAAGTTTAGCGTCCAAGCTTTTATATTGCTCAGGTGTGAGTACCTTTGCGAGTTGTTGACTAACTTCCTGGCGCTTCTGTGCGCGTTCAGCATCAGACATCTTCGGTTTCTGGGAATTTGTCGGATTTGCCGCCACCACGTCAGGTGTAGCATCTTTGGAGGAAGCAGTATCCGCCTTCATTTCCGATGAACTGACTGGAATCGCCGCCGGAGAATTAGGTTCCGCAGCCGACGGGGTGTTGGGTGACGCACAAGCAGACAAACCGCCTATCAACATGGCACCGGCGAGAATAAATGCTGGTGCGATCGTACTTATTTTCATGATTCACTGCCTGTAATTAACCTTCACCAGCAATGTTATAACGTAAAATCGATCGCCGCATGACCCCAAACTCCTAACTATACCAGTCAAAAAGCACATAGCCCTTGTGACTTTTTTCCTAGTCCCAAACCCCAAAATCAGCCGCAAAGGCTCTAGTAAGTGCGATCGCACATTCGCTAAGCTACATATAACAGTTGACAGTTGACAGTTGACAGTTGACAGTGTACAAGCATCAAACCGTTTATCCTAAGCCGAACTTTCCTCACCACAGGGGGTAATATGTTTTTTAACTCCAAGATACCATTTACAATTAGGTCAGCTCCATTACTTGAATCACTCCAGGTTTTGATGGGGAGAAGTTCTATGATTCGCTTAACATATCCATCCTTTCGTTTATTGCTATATTTAGAATGGCTGCTACTAGCCACAGCAGCATTGATGGAAGTATTGCATCCATTTCGATCGTTTTGGTCGCCGCTGTTACGAGTTGGCGCGATCGCCATTTTAGGCATCATCGGACTGCGTTTGCCAACAGTTAACTTAGGAAAAAAAGTTTTATTCACCGCCCTGGAATTTGGCTTAATTTTGCTACCGATAGTTTCGGAAGGGCTATCTAGCCGATCGAGCTTTTTGCTATTTCTCGTTCTGCTAATGCGGAGTTGCATGATTTTCCGGCAGCCCGGACAGATAGCAGTCTTGAGTTTAGCGCTGCTTTCCTATAGTTCTCTGCTGTTATTAAAACCAATTTTACCGGAAAGAGTCATTGCCACTGTTTGGGAATGGCGGCTGAGCAATGTGTTATTATTTGGATTGACATTAGTATTTGCCTTACTATTAATAAATGCCTTAATTGCCGAACGCCAAAGCCGAGAGGAATTAGAAATTGCCCATGATAAATTAGCCGTGACTAACGAGCAACTGCGCTACTACGCACTGCGAATAGAAGACCAAGCAACATTGCAAGAACGTAACCGCATTGCCCGCGAAATTCACGACGGACTCGGACACACCTTGGCGGCTCAAACAATCCAGCTAAATAACGCCCTATTGTTCTGGAAATCGGAGGATGAAAAAGCCCTAGAGTTTCTCAAACAAGCCAAACAACTCGGATCGGAAGCATTCTTAGAAATTCGCAAATCAGTGTCGGTTTTGCGATCGAACCCTTTGCAAGGATTATCGCTCGAAAGTGCGATCGACAAACTGCTCCAAGATTTTCAGCGGATGACTGCGATCGAAGTATCCAACTCAATTCGTTTACCAATTTCGCTATCACAAGAAATGAATACCACATTATATAGAATTGTGCAAGAATCCCTCACAAATATTCACAAACACGCCGATGCCACAATGGTAACAGTTGGGTTACAACAACACGCCGGACAGATTCATCTATCAATTTCTGACAACGGCAAAGGCTTCGATCCAGCCCAGAATACCACAGGATTTGGACTGCAAGGAATGCGAGAACGAGTGGCCGCAGCGAGAGGTCAATTTGCAATTTACAGCGAGTCAGGAAACGGTTGCCGAATTTCGGTTTCTTTGCCCTCTCAAAACATTTAGATTGCGATAAGATAAAACGGCGGTTGAAACCGCGCCTAGACCAACCAAGACGGCGGTTGAAACCGCGCCTATACAAACGATGTCCGCCGGACGCCGACTGAAGAAAACAACGTAATTTTAAACACTCCCTCTTCAACCCGCGCACCATCCGGGTTTTGCCTGTGTAGACGCGGTTTCAACCGCCGTCGTCTATGTCAACAGTCAACAGTCAACTGACTATATATGATTAAAATATTGCTAGTAGACGATCGCCATATCATCCGCCGCGGCATCAAAAGTATGCTAGAATGCTACTCAGATATGCAAGTAATCGGCGAAGCAGAAAACGGACAACAAGCGATCGACCAAATCCCCACATTAGCGCCCGACATCGTACTGATGGACATTCGGATGCCCGTGATGGACGGCGTAGCAGCAACCGCAGCCATCACCAAATCCTATCCCGATACAAAAGTCCTAGTATTAACCACCTTTGACGACGACGAATACGTCAGCCAAGCCATGCGACTCGGTGCCAAAGGCTACCTGCTAAAAGACACCGAACCCGACGAATTAGCCCTAGCAATTCGCGCTGTTTACAAAGGGCACACCCAACTCGGCCCCGGATTGTTTGAAAAAGCTTTGATGACACCAGCAGTAACAACTCCCGCCGTAGTTTCTCCCCCAGAATTAGAACAACTCACAGAGAATTAGAAGTATTGCGTTTAATAGCTTCCGGCGCAAACAACCGCGAGATTGCTCAAACTTTATTTTTGTCGGAAAATACAGTCAAGAACTATGTTACAAATATTTTGAGTAGGTTGAATTTGCGCGATCGAACTCAAGCCGCCCTATTAGCCCATTCACTCTTCAATTAGGCAAATTATAACGTACTTCCGTCATTGCGAATCCCATTTCTGTCATTGCGAAGAACGAAGCAATCGCTTAACCCAAAAAACCGCCAGGGGTTTAAACCCCCGCCGGACTGCGGGAAAGCGCCCAATTCCGGTGATTGCGAGCTCTTTTGTGTGATAGCCAGCCCGATTCCTGCCATTGCGAGGAACGAAGCAATCCCAGAGCCCCCAACCACCCACCCAGAAACCGGGTTTTTATCCCAAATACTTGCAAATAACCCTAAATCCCCATAAAAACCCGGTTTCTCCAACCCCAGCCACCAACCCAAAAACCCCTTGATTTCCCCCCACAAACAATGTAAAATCCAACAAACATGGGTAGCCCAAAAATGAACCAACCACTGCGCCAAGCCTATCTCACCCTAATTGAATCTCTCCTCACCTGTCCCAGCGAAGAAGAAACCGCCATCCTGCAAGCCAATATAGAATTATTAGACGATGAATTTGCCGAATATTTGCGAGAGTGGGCAACAGAAACTCTGCCCAACTTGGATGCAGACAAAGCAGAAAATCGTGCCAATATTTTATACAGTTTAAATCTAAAATTTTCAAGTCTTCAGCAAGGCAGTCGCAGAAGCAACATAGAGATTGCGATTGCTTGTCTGGATATAGGATTAACTATTTTTACCCGCGCAGCTTATTCAGAAAAATGGGCAATGTTTCAAAACGGTATAGCAAATGCTTACAGAAACAGAATCCAGGGAGACAGGGGTGATAATTTAGAAAGGGCGATCGCCTTTTTTGAAGCTGCTTTACAAGTTCGCACCCGCCCAGCTTTTCCCCAAGATTGGGCAACGACTCAAAATAATTTGGCACTTGCTTACAGTTACAGAATCTAGGGAGACAGGAGTGATAATTTAGAAAGGGCGATCAAATTTTATAAAGCAGCTTTAGAATTCTGCACTCCTACCACATTGCCCCTTGACTGTCTGCAAACAGGCCGAAATTTAGGCAATTTAGGATTTGACGAAAGTTTGTGGGAAACAGCCATCTTCGGCTACGAAAAAGCCATCGAAGCAGTCGAACAAAGCCGCGAGTCGGTAACATCCCCAAGCCGCAAACGACAACTAATCGAAGAAAACCTCAACATCTACGAAAAAATGATGCAATCCTGCATCAACCACCAACAATATAACAAAGCAGTCCAAACCGTATAACGCAGCAAATCCCGCTACCTAGTCGAACTCTTCACCAACAGCGAAATCTATCCCAAAACCGCCACCGAATCGGAAAAACAACAACTCCGAGACTTGCGCCGCCAAATCGCCGCCGCCCAACAATCCCTAGAAACACAATCATCAACTCCCCCTCTTTCTC
>PVWI01000343.1 GCA_003003725.1 filamentous cyanobacterium Phorm 6
GCACAAAATTGCTTATTTAATATCTTTGAACCTGCGGATTTAGCTAAGGCATTAAAAGAGACCTATCGAGTGTTGAAGCCAGGGGGTAGGTTGTTGATGAGCGATCCGATCGCAACTCGCACAATTCCCCAACATTTGAAAGAAGACCAACGCTTGCGAGCCTTGTGTTTGTCGGGTGCTCTGACATACGCAGAATACGTTCAACACCTTGTAGACGTGGGCTTTGGGCAAGTAGAAGTCCGGGCGCGCCGTCCTTACCGGCTGCTGGACAAACACAATTACAAATTGGATGCGGATTTGCTGTTAGAAAGCCTTGATTCAGTGTCTTTTAAAGTGGACATCCCCCCGGATGGCGCTTGCATTTTTACTGGCAAGACGGCGATTTATGCGGGTTCTGAAGAGCTGTTTGATGACGGTGCTGGTCACGTTTTGCAGCGGGGAGTTCCGGCGGCGGTGTGCGATAAAACGGCTGGGAAGTTGGGGGGATTGATGCCGGATAAGGTGTTGATTACTGATTCGACTTGGCATTATAACGGCGGCGGTTGCTGTTAAGTAAAAAGTAAATAGTGGGATTTTAAATATTTAGATGTTTGTTGGGGCGGGTTCACTCTTAGACTCTAGCTAGTAGCGCAAATATTAATAAACCCGCCCCAATGCCAGAACTAGACCATTAATCTGCTATTTCCTAGCATTAATCCCCGGAATAAGAGAAGAGAAGAGGGCGGGTTTATTTTATTTATTTGTGGAAGGCAAATATTGTTGGTGAACCCGCCCCTACAGCGATAGGTTTAATTCACAACTAATATTATAGAAAAGGCTAGGCAGAGACTCGCGGCAGGCATTCCCCGGCTATGCCTGGAAGTCGAAAAGTCTAACTTGACACCCGCTCGCAAGCAACAATATCGTGGTGATTGTCCCATCCTTTTTCTAAATATAAGAGTTTCCGCAGATTGGGTATTGTTTCTAAATGCGAATTTACCCAAGCTGACGAAGATACCGAAATACCATAGTTTGAAGCGCCATCATAATCTTGATACCCAAAGCCTTGACGCTGATAATCATTGAGTATGGCAGTCACTTTATGCGCTGGCAGCCCATAATTATGACCGCTGTTGAAGCAGTCAGCAACATAACGACCGTGTACTGAAAAAACTACAATTCCTCCTAGAGTTAAATGGTCGTAGAAAAACTTTAAGAATCCTTGCCAATATTTTGATTCTAAATGAGTTAGTAAAGAGCCGCACCAAATTAAGTCAAATTGGCGGTCTATTTTTATGCAATCGGGATTGCGATCGGAGTAAACTGGAATCGCATTAAATACCTCGGCACAAAAATCAACAGCTTTTCGCTCCAAGTCGCAGGCTGTAATCTCAGCATTCGGAAAAGCTGCCTTAAGTGTCCTCAATACCCTGCCGTGTCCGCAAGGAAAGTCCAGAATTGCGATCGAGTCAGACTTAGACGCAGCCAGCATCGCTAACCGCACAGATTTTAAAGCTGAACATCCGACTGCATAATAGTGTGCATCTCCATTGGGTACATACATCACATCATCGGGAGAGATGCGTTTGATAATATTAGTTGGTTCCTGTTCCAACAAGTTTTTAAGTTCCTGCATTGCACCCGACCTCTATTTATTAAGCCAACCTATTGTATCTTGAAACTTGACTCGGTTGAGGACGTTACTGGCTAAGCTTTGTGACGGTCATTCTCAGGCATTTTTGGGCAACGAATGTAGTCCCGGACACACCGTTAGGTAACAATTCGGTCGATCGGCATTATTTGGCGCCCAGGGAGAGATTTTTTGACTGTTGGGGGTTTTTTGGCCAAGCGTCTGAGACTCAAACTGTAGGTGGGGCGCCCCTGTAGCCGCCGGATGCCCCGTCCTGGCCCCTGCAAATCATCGCCCTCATCCTCATTCTCTGCACCCTCTGCGGTTTCCTTAACCTCCTTTCCCCCATCCCGCGAAACTTCCCGCTAAATTAAAGAAGGTAAAAAATCATTCACGCCCCACCAAGGAGATGCCATGCCTCGCGTCAGAGCACCAGAATTCCCCGTAAAATACCCCTGGTTGAACACCGAGAAACCTTTATCCATTGCATCGTTAAAGGGGCGCGTCGTCATCCTCGACTTCTGGACGTATTGCTGCATCAACTGCTTGCACGTCCTTCCAGATTTAAAATACCTGGAACAAAAATATAAAGATTCCCTGACAGTGATCGGTGTGCACTCGGCTAAATTTGAAAACGAAAAAGATGTAGAAAATATCCGCCAAGCTATTCTCCGCTACGATGTCGAACATCCGGTAATCGTAGACAGTGGTATGAAAGTTTGGCAAAACTACGCTGTTCGCGCTTGGCCGACTTTAATGGTGATTGATCCAGAAAGTTATGTCGTCGGCTTTGTTTCGGGCGAGGGAAATAGAGAAGCACTTGACCAGTTAGTTGGTAAGTTAATTGCTGAATACAAAGATAAAAATGCGATCGACTTTAGAGAACTTCGTTTCAGCTTAGAAAAAGAGCGCAAACCTGTATCCACACCGCTGGCTTTTCCCGGTAAAGTGCTGGCATTTGCGATCGCTCCAACGGAGGCAAAACAGCTTCACCAAGATGAAGGGCTTTTGGGCGAAATGGCTGAGGACAATGAATCTGTAGATGAAACTGTATTGCCTGGGCCTGCTAATTCAGTTATCCAAAACTTGGTCGGTTCTTGCTTGTTTATTGCGGATTCTGGACACAATCGCATTGTTGTCAGCAGTATCGATGGTGAGGTGCTGCACGTCATTGGTACTGGGAAACCGGGTTTAACTGATGGCAATTTTGAAGAGGCTGAGTTTTTTGCACCTCAAGGTATGGCTTTTGATGCGGAAAGTCAAATTCTCTACGTTGCTGATACGGAAAATCACGCTATCAGAACGATTGACTTTACGACTCAGAAAGTTGAAACTATTGCTGGTACTGGCGAACAAAGTCAGGAAATTGCACCTCGCAGCGGCAAGGGTTTAGAGATGCAATTGAATTCGCCTTGGGATTTAGAAAGAGTTGGAAATAGACTTTTTATCGCTATGGCGGGTTCGCACCAAATTTGGGAAATGCAGTTAGATACTGGTACGATCGGCACTTATGCGGGTATTGGCCGAGAATCCTGTGTTGACGGAAGTCTTGCAGAATCTGCTTTTTCTCAGCCCAGCGGCCTGTCTACGGATCGATCGGAGTTGTTTGTGGCTGACAGCGAAATTAGTTCGATTCGGGCTGTTGGTATCGATGAAGACCCGAAGGTGCGCACTGTCTGCGGTAGCGGTGAATTGTTTGGTTTTGGGGATAAAGATGGCCGCGGTGAGGAGGTTAGGTTGCAGCACTGTTTAGGTGTTGAATATGCTCAAAATTATCTCTGGGTTGCTGATACTTATAATCACAAAATTAAGCGGATTGACCACCGGGGCGGTACCTGTATCACGATGATTGGAGATGGTAAAGCAGGTTTGGTTGATGCTAAGGGTCTCAATGCTCGATTTTTTGAACCTTCTGGCTTAAGTGCGATCGGGTCTCATTTGTTTATTGCTGATACGAATAATCATGTGATTCGGCGAGTTGAGTTGGATACGCTGAAGGTCACAACTTTGGATTTCGCGGGTTTGTGCGCGCCGGATGTTTGTCTTCCTGGTTGAGATCGGACGTACGGTTTCAACCGCCCGGTTTGAAGAAAATTAGTAAGATTGGGTGATTTTAACCCTGCACTCTTCAACCCGCGGAGGCGGGTTTTGTTTGTGTAGACGCGGTTTCAACCGCCCGGTCTTCTAATAACACCAAAATCTAAAATTCTGAATTGCTCAACAGTCGTACTATTTTTTCAGCATCGTTCAATTCGCCGACAATTCGCCGCACGGGTTTTGGCCAAATTTTAATTAAGGTGGGAGTTGCTGAAATCTGATCTGCTTCAGCTTGTTCGGGATGTTTTAAGACATCAATTACTTTCAAAGTGTAGGGGCGATCGAGACATTGCTCTAACAATTGGTGTACAGTTTCGAGGGTGCGTTCGGTGCTGGGGTTGGTGCCGGAAACAAACAGCCGCAAAACGTACCCTTGAGTTGGTGGCGGTGGAATTAGTGCTGTTGGTTTGGGAAGAGGTATCCGCTGCGATTGCGGGAAACGTGAGGGAGGTACGATCGCAGAAGTGCCCGAGTCCGATCGACCTTGGGCGATCGGATATCGTATAACTAAGTCGTGATTTTCCCAAAGTTCGGGGAATTGTTCGTGATAAGTTGCGATCGCCATTGGTTCGCAAATTTCTTCGCTGCGGGCTTCCCAAACCAAGTCAGCAGTGCCAAAAATGGCATTTAGTAGCGTTTGATGTCGCAGCACGGGGGGGTATGCCTCGGCTGCAACCCGCAACTGTCGATCGGTGCGATCGATCCAGCAGTCAACAGTTGCCGTATAGCAAGGTATCAGAAAATGTGGCGGTTCCGACAAACCGAGTATCTCCTGTAGAGCTACGCACAACTGCAAGTGCCACTGAGTTTGCTTGTGGGAGTCTATGCAATAGATTAAGTCTCCCCCTGGCGTAAATAGTGCAATGCCTTTGAAAAATTCTGGCAAAATCGGGCGATCGACTTTCATTGAAGTAACCAATAAAAGTTAACAGTTAACTGTTAACTGTTAACTGTTAACTGTTAACACTCGAATTTTAGACTCGACCTCGGAGCATCTGAGCCATTTCGTTCGGGGCCGGCGAGTTTTCTACAGCAAGTTCTTCGGTAATCCGACCTTCTTGATAAAGGCCATAGAGCGACTTATTCATCGTCGTCATGCCTTCATAAGTATCTTTGATCATGATTTGATTGATTTCCTCATTCTGCCCCTTGAGAATGTATTCCTTAACCACGTCGGTATTGATCAGAACGTCGTGGAAAGCTGCCCGTTTGCCGTCTGTGGTTTTGCACAGCAGTTGAGCAATAATCGCCACTAGGGATTCGGAAATTGAAACCCGTATCGCCTCCTGTTCTTCCGCCGCGAACATATCCAGAATCCGGTTCAGGGTTTTAATCGCACTGTTCGTGTGCAAGGTTCCTGCAACTAAGTGACCGGTCTGAGAGGCTTTGAGGGCGATTTCCACCGTCTCTCGGTCCCGAATTTCTCCTACTAGCAGCATATCCGGGTCTTGCCGCAGAGCGCCTTTGAGAGCGTTAACAAACTTGAGGGTGTGCCTGCCGACTTCCCGGTGCTTGATCAAGGATTTTTTGCTTTCGTGTACGAATTCTACCGGGTCTTCGATCGTGATGATGTTGTAGGCTTTATTCTTATTGATGTAGTCGATCATCGCGGCCAAGGTGGTAGATTTGCCCGAACCTGTCGGGCCTGTCACCAAAATCAGCCCTTTGTGGTAGCCACATATTTTCCTAAAGACCTCCGGCAGTTTCAATTCCTCCATTGTCAGTATTTTGGCAGGAATTAGCCGCAGCACCATCGCCGGGCCTGCCAAGGAGTCCATGCAACTGATCCGAATGCGGACGAAGCCGAAGTCGAAAGCGCCGTCAAAGTCTAGGTTTTTTTGGAAAATTTCAATTTCTTCATCGCTCATGCACTCGCCCAGCCAGCCAAAAAACGTATCTAAATCCGTCGGTGGATAACCGATGTCAGCAATCTCGCCCCGGTTGCGGAAGCGAGGGAATTCGTTTACTCCTAGGTGAAGGTCGGATACTCCTTCTTCTTTGGCTCGGATTACTAAGTCTCTTAAAGTCGGATTTTGGTTACTGCTGGAACTCCCGTTTTTAGGTGTGGCGAAGGATTGGGGCGCTGGTGCTGCTGGTGGTGGCGGTGCGGGTGCTGGCGGTGGCGGTGCTGGTGGCATTCCTGCTGCTCTGGGAATGCCGGGAGCTGGAGGCCGGGGCAGCCCAGGGGGCGGGGGAGCGCCCGGT
>PVWI01000344.1 GCA_003003725.1 filamentous cyanobacterium Phorm 6
GGCACGGGGACAGGGCTCCTACAAATTATTGGGGAAACACCGACTGATTTTGATGCGGGGAATAGCGGCATCTTTTCGGAAATCTGCATTTGCGATCGCACTATTTTACCCGATCGCACTTCCATTCCCGCACCCAATACTACTCAAAATACTCTCATCGGTACTGACGGCAAAGATAGATTAACCGGCAGCAATCTTAACGATAGCATCAACGGTTTAAACGGTAGCGACTTGCTAATCGGACTCCAAGGCAGCGATAATATTTACGGTGGCTTAGCCAGCAGCATTTCTGTCGGCGCGGATATAGACAGCGATACGATATTTGGCAACGAAAACAACGACTACATTATCGGTCACGCTGGTAATGATATTATTTATGCTGGCAAAGATCATGATTTGGCGATCGCAGGCAAAGACAATGACTTAATCTGGGGCGATAAAGGCAACGATACCTTACTTGGTGATGACGGTGATGATACCATACTTGGCGGTACTTCAGACTCGTCTGATGGTGATTTAACTGGACGAGATTTGCTTTTTGGCGATCGGGCAAACGACATTTTATATGGACAAGAAGGAGAAGACACTCTTTCTGGTGGCGAAGATAATGATACCTTACATGGTGGCAAAGATAACGATCTAATTTTCGGTAATTCCGGCGATGATTTGCTGTTTGGAGATTTGGGAAACGACACCATCTGCGCTGGCGACGGCGATGATACATTTTTTGGAGATATTGACAAGATTGCAGCAGATGCTAGCAGTCAAAAAGATTACCTTTGTGGCAGTAATGGCAATGACTTAATTTTTGGTAATGACGATACAGATAAACTTTGCGGTGGAGAAGGCAATGATACTCTTTATGGCGGCAAAGGTGATGATACTTTGGTTGGCTCAATTGGCGATGATTGGTTGATCGGAGATTTAGGAAACGATACGCTGCAAGGTGGAAGCGGCCGCGATTACTTTGTCTTAACCTTGGGAGAAGGCAGTGATGTAATTACTGATTTTACCAAGGGCGAAGATTTATTAGTTTTAACAAATGACTTGAAGTTCGATCGCCTCAGCATCATCCCAGAAAACAATGCTACCTTAATTAAGATTGCCAATACAGGTCAGATTTTGGCTGCTTTGAGTGGAGTTAGTGCGATCGGGCCACAAAACTTTAGCATGATTGAGGGAATAACTGGTTCCCAGGCTGGAGCCTGGGAACCCATATCTAGAGGCTCTGCCTCGCCTGGGAACATAGAAAGGTCGGCAGAGCCTCCCGATCAGCGTTACCAGGCTCCAGCCTGGTAACGAGTAATCTGAGCTAGGGACACGGCACTGCCGTCTCCTCCTCTATATCTTAAAGCAGAGTAATTGCAGTCGATGCCTGACCGCCGATCGGACCTGCACCAAAGCCTAAATTCACCACCCCACGAGTAAAACCAAGAGGATTGTTCATCGTCAGAGTAGCGCTAGTTTGACCGGGATTAAAGTTGACCGTTCCTCCATTAGTAGTCACACCACCAAATGGATTGGTAATAGTGTAGTCCTTGTTGTTCACAGGTTGACGGCCACCAGGGGCAGCAATCAAAAAGTCGATCGAAGCCGTACCCGAAGTATTACCAGTCCGATTAATCGTGAAAGTTCCAGAAGTATTATCATTAATACGACTAGCAGACGTACTGTAAGAGAAGAAAGTCGGAGGCGCAACAGTAGAGTCAACAATACCCAAAACCGCCGTTGATGGAGTCGCCAAATTACCACCAGTTAAGAACAAATTCACAGTTTCAGTAGGCTCTAGGCGGCTGTCAAATAAAGTTTGAACCGGAACTTGTGCGCTAGCTTGTCCAGGTGCAAAAGTGACCCCTTGATTCACACGGATGTAATCTTGTGTAGTGCCAGCCCGAGCACTACCATCACCAGTGCTGAACGAAATCGTAGCCGGTATCGAAAGATCCCCACCACGATTAATCGTAATCGGCGCAGTGCTACCCTCGTTGACGCTGTAAGCAGCCGCACTGAAGGAAAACGTGTTTTGACCAGGTGTCGGAGTCGGAGTCGGCGTCGGAGTCGGCACCACATTATTAATCGTCAAAATAGACGGATTACTGCCGATATTGCCACCGCTAAGCACCAAATTCACAGTTTCCGGCGATTCAAACAGCAAATCGTTCAAAGAGCTCACCGTGAAACTAGCAATAGTTTGACCCGCATCAAAATTCAACGCCCCCGCCGCCACAGTGTAATCGGGTGCTGTCCCACCAGCCCTGGCGGAACCGTTAACAGTAGCGTAGTTAATCGATGCAGCCGCTGTACCACCGGTGCGAGTAACGTTAATCGTCGCCACGCCTCCTTCATCCACTGTGTAACTTCCTTGCTCGAATTGGAAGACACTTGGAAGGATTGGGGTTGGTGTTGGTGTTGGAGTTGGCGTCGGCGTCGGAGTTGGCGTCACATCCATACCTTGATATTGAATGCTGCGTACTAGGTAGTCGGAACTATCGTCTTTGAAAGGGGTGGCGAGGTAGGCAGCACTGGCGCTATCATAGGCTTTGGCAGAGAACCGTAGTTCGTCAAAAGCAGCGCCGGTCAGAGGCTTTGCTTCTACCTTGAATTGGAAAGTACCATCGTTGCGATCGCCTGTAAAAGTCACTCCATCCGCAGATACAGACAGAGGTTTTGGTATGACCGCAGCATTGAGACGAGTGAAGGTAAAATTGCTAGTCGGTACTAAAACTCCATTATTGAAGACTTGCATCAGACCAACTTCATTACCTTGATCGCCCACTCCTAGAGTTTTTTTGGAACTCAATGTACTTAGGTCGATCGTCGCGCTAGTGACATCTTGGTTATCTGCCCATTTCACCTTCAGCGCCTGAGATTGATTGGTGTTGGGGTCATAGTTGATTTCCGCCCGAATTTTATTCACGTCGGTGAACCAACCAGCATAAGAAGCTGGGACACCAATACCAGCGGTATTGCCGTAACTTAACCAGCTTTTAGGGTTTTCGTTCGTTGCCAAAGTGAGATTGCCGATCGCAGCAGGACTAAGATAGTCAGTTTCCACGCCATCAAAAGCTACCCCAGACAGTTTGATGCCTTTATTTTGGGCAGCGGTAGCCCATTTTGCGATCAAGTCATTGACGGTGCTGAAATTAGTGGTTTGACCCAAAGAACCATTGAAGGAAGTAGCCATAGTTTCTCTCGTGATGATGAGTAATTAAGGATTAGAAGTAACTGAAAACTCAAGGTTGGGCTTCCTTGATAGCGATCGGTCACTGCTAGAAAAATTTCTTCATAAATAGGTGCAAATAAATCAAGTGAAAATGCTTATACTGCCAAACTGCTCGCCCAACAAGCATTTGAAGGCTTTATTGGCCCTGATTAAATCTTGTAATTGCTTGCACCTATTTACTCTAGATACTTAACTATCATCCTCAATAGCTTCGATCCGGAAAAATGACTAATAGTTTTTTCGACCTTATAAAAAGCCGATTTTTTACATATGTAGACGACAGCCTAAATAATCACCACAAATCAACATGATCTGCGTTATATAGTTTCCGGTTGCGTCAGTATTGTTCAA
Organism: filamentous cyanobacterium Phorm 6; assembly: GCA_003003725.1. GTDB lineage: Bacteria > Cyanobacteriota > Cyanobacteriia > Cyanobacteriales > Microcoleaceae > Microcoleus. The sequence continues at coordinate 3,575 of PVWI01000344.1, forward strand.
GTAGTAAACAATAACTGACAGTGCAACCGAAATTGATCTTAATCAGTGTTCATCCATTCGTCACAAGTTAAGACATAATTGTATTTGTCAATCAGTATAATCACTGAAAAAACTGCTTTTCGAGCAGTGGAAAATCCGCAATTTCCGGGAGGGTGGCATAAATATTGAGATCCGCATGATTCCGAGTCATATCAATTCCGTTAGTATCGGAATATAGCAATCCTTGCAGGAGTCGTAAAGATTTTGACCCCACCCCAACCCTCCCCTTAGTAAGGGGAGGGAGTAAGAAGTTCACAAATGATTTAGGATTGCTATAGTAAATTCAAGTGAACAGTTAACAGTTAACCGTCAACAGTCAACATCATTCCGGCGCAACCGGAAATGATATCACATAATAGATTGCCCAAATAGCCATCGGCCGCAAATAGTGACTCGCCCGAAAAGTCCCCACCGCTGTAATTGCTTCCGGCGTCCGAAACTGCAACCCATTCTCATAAATCTGCTTCACCACCGCATCCGTCAACTTAAACCCCTTTTCCTCCATCCCCATCTGCACCAAAAAAGCCGCCAACCCAAAATTAATCCCCGTCCAAACTTCCAGAGGATGAGTCGCATTCGGATTTTCCGGCGCACCATTCAGCATCACCCCATTCGCCGCCCCAAACTCACCATCTTTGAACTTCAAAAAGCAAGATTCGTACACAGTTTCTAACGCACTAACTGCACATTCGGGCGGCACAATATCCGGCAATCCCAACAGTTTTGCGTAAAATTGACCGCACAATTGATCCGTCATCACCACTTCGGAATTACTCTCGCTATCCAAACGGTAATATTGACCATTCCAGAGTTTTTCTTGATAAGTTGGTCTCGCTTGTTCCAGCCAACTGTGATATAATGCAATCTTGGCTTGAGGATTGGGAATTATTTCTGGGGCTGTGTCTTCTAAGATTTCACCGATCGCGATCGCACTTTCCAACGCAGCCAACCACAAACCACCGCAATAGGCACTAATCCCCCGCATTTGCCAATCATCAAACGTCTGATCCGGTGCACCCGAATTCTCCGGGATGCCATCTCCATCCTCATCAAAGGTTTTCAGATAAGCCAAAGCCTCAACAATTGCCGGCCAACAATCTTGCAAAAACTCACAATCTGTGCTACCAGTCAACAAGAAATCCCGATAAACTTGCAACACAAAATCGCAAGGTAAATCCTTCCACAAATTGCAATCTTGATAGCTAGTATAATTGGTTTTCTCCCAAGGATGTTCGTTGGGAGCACCCAAATCGTGGGGAGTTGCGCCGACAGCTTTTCTAATCGCAGCAGCTTGATTCCAGCCGACAATTCTCGGCGTATCATCACCAGCAGAAATTGCCCGCGCAAAAGCGATAATTACCGATTTTTCTAATTCCGGCCACAGCATCAACAAAGCAAAAGAACCGTAAAGACGCACGTCTAAACTTTCGTACCAACGGTAATCAATGCACTCCAAAACTCCAAATTGACCCTTCGGATCGCGTTCATCAGCCGCACTCCAAAGTGTGCCGCCATCGGTTAAAATATACAGTTCATTAAACAGCGCCATTTTGAAACTATCAGTCAAATCTTCCCGTGCCAAAATCGGTTTTTGCCAAGCTTCAATACCTTCGCGCCAAGTATCAGAATGCTTCATCGCCGTGCGAATTATTGGCCAAGCATTTTTGCCATTGCGCCCGAAGAAATCGGTATAGCGGCGGTAATAATTAACTCCCGGTGCAAATTCAGTAATGGGCAAATCCCATGCTAAAATAAAGGGGATTTTGCGAGTTTTTCCTGGTCTAATTGTAAACCGAACTGCGATCGCACAAGCCGATCGTTCTCCTGGGGCACAGGCTGTCTCGTCTTTGTCATCCAACAAACAACCGTCACCAGAAAAGTTCTGCCAAATATCATCGCCCTTCCCGGCAGGATTCCAGCGAGTTTGATAGAATACTTCTACGGCTGGATTGGTGATAGTTGCGATCGCCCATTGTCCATCCCCTTCTTTTGGCCGATCATCAGCATTTAAGCGCGTCATCACGCAGCCAATCCGATGAAAGTCTTCCACCAACAAATTCATATTTCCGCCACTTTCTCCCCACCGAGGCTGATACTCATAGGCCGGACTACCATCATCACGCACTTTGATTTCTGGGGATTTATTCGCATTAGTAAACCAGCCGACTATATTCTCCCAAGTTAACATGATGCTGAGAGTGATCGGCGCATCTGTCGGATTGTGCGCCACCCATTCAAACATGGCCACTGGATAACTAC
>PVWI01000345.1 GCA_003003725.1 filamentous cyanobacterium Phorm 6
GCCTAAAAACAAGTTGTGGGCGAGCCAGCCCCGGGGTTCTAGGCGGGGGGGAACGGGAAGGTAGGAAGTGTTGGGGGCGGAGGTTGCTAGTTCGGAAGTGTTGGCTGGTCGATCGAGTATGACGGCGCCGGGGGCGGCTTCTGATAAGTCTGGGCCCGCAGCAGTCAGGTCGGTTTTAGAGTTGAGGTTGCTTTCCCAGTCGCGGGATGCGCCGAGCAAGTTTTGGACGTAGCTGCTGACAGCTTGGTGGAGGGTTTCGAGTTGAAGTCGATCGCCCCTGAGAGTGACGTGTTCAGTATCTGGTAGCCTGGGGTCATCAAGCCGCAACTCGAAATTTAAAGATTTGAACACGGGTTGGCCCGCCCAGCGAGATAGAGGCGAACTTTTGGCTGTAATTTCCAGCGTGCAAGTAGGGGGCGTGTACCGTTTGAGAACCATAAAAGTCTGTTGACTGTTGACTGTTGACTGTTGACTGTTGACTGTTATTTGTTGTTGGTCACTATTGTGTTCAAGGTCTGCCTGGAAATGAAGATCGGGAGGCTCTGCCTCCACTTGATGTTATATATAATGCTTAAGTCTTAGCGCGGTCTAGGAGAGCCAGCCAGAGGCGTCTGTGGCCGCCGGGACTGCTGTAGAATAGCAAATCGATCAGAAGTTTGAGGGCTAAATTAGTTAGTTCTTTTGCCGATAAAGTTTCTGCATCTTCCATACGATCGGCATAAGTGTTGCTGAACCTATCAATATAATCTCCCAACAAGGCGATTGTGTGAGGTTGGCGGTTTTGCTCTGCCATTTGTTCGAGCAAAGCCACGGCGCGGCGGATTAAAGCTTGATGCTGTGAAGCTAAATGACAGCTTATCAAAACGAGCGATCGAGCTTCCTCCACATCAAGTTTTTTGCGCCCTCCCTGGCCTTTCCGCAGCGGGTTAGATTGTCGCAGTCGCCACAAAGCAACCCGATCGGCAACCATTGGCTCTAAATTCAGTTCGGCTGCTACTTTGAGCATCGCCTCTGAGCCAATTTCTGCCATTGCTTCTAGGGCTAACAGCACTAAATCCAGTTGGGCTTTAATGTTGTCCAACTGGGTAGGTTCTGGTGCTTTTTGGGTCAATTCTTCCCAGTTGGGAGATGGGCCCGTTTCGGTGGGAGCGGAGGGCTTTAAGGTCGAGCGCATGGCTTGGGCACGGGAAATAAGACAGCGTTGAGGCAGGATATCGAACAGTATGCAGTGATGCAAGCTTTGCGGCCGGACAAAAGCAGATTCTGTTAATTTTTCTCCATAACTCGTTGCTTTGATTCCGGCAATCCTAGTTGCTGGACGGATTGGAGAGTTGAAAGTTGCGATCGAACTTGCAACCGCAACCTTAAAAACCCATAATTTGTTTACCCCTAACCATGCTACGCCACCGGGTGCTCGAAATCAATTCTGTGTGTTCCGACTATTTCAGATAAACCACCGTCACACCTGGACCTCCTTCTTTTTGACTGGCGAGTTCAAAGCGAGAAACCTGCGGGTGAGTAGCGAGGAACTCGTGAACCCCGCGCCGTAACTGTCCCGTACCTTTGCCGTGAATTATCCACAGCGCACCGTATTCCACGGCTTTGGAAAGTGCTCTGTCGATTTCGATTTCGGCATCGGAGACTCTCGCGCCCCGAAGGTCGATCGAATTATTAGCAGTACGAAGGGCAATTTCAGGATTGGGTTTGGCCGGTTCCGACGCTGCTTGTTTAGCTTTGGCGGTAGCGGCTGCTTGAGCTGCAATCTTGGCGGTTTGAGCCTTAGTTTCCGGTTTTTCACCGTCGAGGGATTCAACGTCTGCCAGTTTGACAGTCATTTTCATAATCCCAAACCGCACGCTCAACTCTTCGTTAGCATCTGGCCCGCTGAGGACTTCGGCGGTTTGGCCGAGGCTGGGTATGCGGATGCGATCGCCCATTTTCGGCATAAAACCCGGTTTCGGCTTCGCTGGTGCTTTCCGCGACGGCAGGTGTTTTTCAGAAATTTGATTTAAGGTATCTGTCGCTTGTTGGGCATTTTGAGCCGTTCGATCGCCCGACTGCAAGCGACGAATAATTTGAGCAATTTCTGATTTTGCCGTGCCTATTGCCTCATTGACTGCCACTTCCTGAGCTACTTTTAGGTCTCGCTCCCGTTCTTGCAAAGCCGCTGCTTTTTGAGAAACTTCCTTGTGCAGTTTTTCGGTTTGGTGTAGCAGTTGAGTTGCTTCTCTGGCCTTGGTTTCCTGTCTCCGGCGCTGTGCTTCGAGTCCAGCAATCACTTGATTGACATCGGCCGAAGCACCCCCGACATGGGTTTGAGCTTCATCAACTATTTCTGCTAGCAAACCGAGTCTTTTAGCAATAGTTAGGGCGTTGGAACGTCCGGGAATTCCCCACAGCAGGCGGTAGGTGGGCTGCATGGAATTGTCGTCAAATTCTACTGAGGCATTTTCAAAGCGCGCGTCTTGATATTTGAGGGCTTTGAGTTCGCCAAAGTGGGTAGTTGCGATTGTTAGTAGGGAATGTTGGGCGAGATATTGCAATAGGGCGATCGCCAATGCACTGCCTTCTGAGGGGTCTGTCCCCGCTCCTACTTCGTCTAACAAAACTAAAGATTTGGGAATTGGGATTTGGGAATTGGCAATTGGGATTTGGGATTGAGGAATTTGTAATTTTGGTTTGAGAATTGGGAGATTAGAAACGGCTATATCTGTCTCTGTGAATTCCAGATCGTCCTGTTGGGAACTGGTAATTGGGATGTTTGAATTTTCTGCCTTTTCAGGCTGCGATTTATTACTTAAAACTTCTAAAATGCGGCTGATGCGGCGGATGTGACCGGAGAAAGTAGACAAACTTTGCTGCAAAGATTGTTCGTCACCAATATCAGCCAGAATATTGTCAAACCAAGGCAATTCTACGGGTTCGCGGGCGGCGACAAACATTCCGGCTTTTGCCATTAAAGCTGCTAATCCCAAGGTTTTGAGGGTGACAGTTTTGCCGCCGGTGTTGGGGCCGGTGATGGCGACGACGCGGATCTGCGGTGCGATCGTCAAATCGACGGGTACGACTGTAAAGCCTTGTTCGTATTGCTGTTGCCAAACTAATAAAGGATGGCGCAACTGCCGGAGGGTGATTTGCGATCGCAAGTTGGGAATTAATGATTGACTATTTTTTGATGTTTTTTGATCTACTGGTTCTACTGTTTCTTCATCTAAATTTTCTATATTTTGGGCTGGTAATTCTAACTCTCCCAGTTCGATAAATTTCGGTGGATTTGCTTGTAACCAAAAACCGTAACGGGCTTTTGTGGCAGCTACATCTAAAGTTGTAACTACTACCAACAATCTGTCTAAATCTGGTTTGACTGCTGCGACTTGCTCGGTGAGGGCGCGGCGGACTGCTTCTTCTTCGGCTTGTTCTTGCCTGAGCAACTGCCGCATTTGGTTGTTGAGATTGACTGTATTGTGTGGTTCAATGTACAGTGTTGCGCCGCTGGCGGAGGAGTCGTGAACGATGCCTGGTATGGCATCTTTTTGGGGAGCTTTGACGGGAATCACAAAGCGCGAGCTTCTTTGGGTAATTACCTGTTCTTGGACGGCGTTTGATTGGCGCTGCAAAATGCCTTGCAATATTTGATAAATGCGATCGCGCAACTGTCGCATTTGAACTCTAATTCCTGCTAATTTAGGAGTGGCTCGATCGGCTACTTGAGCGCGATCGTCTATACAGCGATGGATTTCTTGCTCGATTTCGGGATAAGTCCGCAGTTGGGATGCCAGTTCTTTGAGTGTGGGCACATCGGGCGCAGAGTCAATGATCCGGCGCAATTGCCTCGCCCCCGCGAGGGTGGTAGCAATTGCCAGCAATTCTTCGCCGCTGAGCAAACCTTGCAGTTCGGCTCGTTGCAGGAAAGTGCCGATGTTTTGGATGCCTTCAAAACTCAAAGCACCACCAGGGCGATTCTCTAGCTGATAAGCTTCCTGAGTTTGGGCGAGGAGTTCTGTTGTTTGGGCGATCGTTGCTGGGATTTCGAGATCAAGGGCGGCGGCGACGCCGAGTTTGGTAGCCGCAAAGGTAGCCAAGTGCTGACACAGGCGCGGCCATTCTAATAGTTCTAGTGTTTCGGCTTGAATCAAAGTTGAGGTGGTGTTGGTAATTGGCATTCCCAGGCTGTGACCGAGAAGGTGAATTTGACGGTAATACTTATTGATTTTAAAGTTTTTTTATGGTTTACGGGCAAAACTTGAGAAAGTATTTAGGATAGTTGTTAGAAGTCTTTCGCCTGAAAGCTGTTATTTAACGACTAATTAGGAAGGCGAAAATTTGCTTTTTTGGATGGCTCGTCAAAAATTATACCTTCTACTGAGCTATTTCGGCGTTTGAGGGAGCTAAAATCTGCGGTTTTTTGGTGGGATTGAACTATTTGAGAATTTAAAATATGTCGGAGTAATTCTGGCAGTTGTACTCTAAAGGATAAGTTATGGAGCGGGTGTGATGGCAAAGATTTTGACGATCGCGGATGCTGTGACTTTGGAAGTCGTGCAAGAGTTACTGGAGAGGGAGGGACATCAGGTGAGAGTCGCTCTGGATGCTGGCGCGGGTTTAGAATTGGCGAGGGAGTTGTCCCCGGATTTGATAATTTGCGACGGGACTTCGCCTCAAATCGACTGGTTGGAGGTGTGCCGGCTCCTGAAAGCCGATTCCCTACCCTTCGGGAACCCCTACGGGGAACGGGATAGCTTCGCTTCACGAGAATTGGCATCCGCTTATTTTGTGCTGCTGACAACACCCCAGCAATTTGAAGAAGTTCAGGAATTGGACGCGCCCTTTGACGATTTTCTGTTTAAACCGATAGTTAAGCAGGAATTGTTGGGGCGGGTGCGTGCTGGGATGCGATCGCGGGAGTTGAAGCGGGAACTGGAGCGAACTCAGCAAGAACTGCAATTGTCGCGCGATCGAATTGTCCACAGTGAAAAAATGTCAAGTTTGGGCGAATTGGTATCTGGTATCGCCCACGAAATTAACAACCCAATTACTTTTATTTATAGCAATCTAACTCACGTCCAAAGTTACGCTACTGATTTAATTGCTCTGCTACGATTGTATCAAAAACAGGTCGTAAATCCCGGAGCAGAAATTCTGCAAAAACAGCAAGATATGGAGGTAGAATTCATACTTGAAGATTTGTTGAAAATTGTGAGTTCCATGCGCACCGGGAGCGATCGCATCCGTCAAATAATCTTGTCGGTACAGGATTTTTCCCGCAGCGATCGATCGGGCTGGCAGTTATTCGATATTTCTGACGGTTTAGAAAACACTCTGTTGTTGTTACAGCACCGCTTGCCGGCTCGCGAGGGTAGGCGAGACATTAAGGTGATGAAGGAATACGGAAACTTGCCACAAGTTGAGTGTTACGCCGGTCAGCTAAATCAAGCTTTTCTGAATATTATCAATCATGCGATCGATGCTTTGGAAGAGTCTACTCAAGAGTTGAAGGAATCGGAATCGGTCAAATTCAAGCCTGTGATTTTGATTAGCACTCGGGTGATCGATGCTGAGCGAATTTCTATTGAAATTGCTGATAACAGTCTGGAAATCAGCGAAGAGATCACCGACCAAATTTCGGATCAATTTTTGATGATAAAACCTGCCGAAGACAGCATGGCTTTGGGACTTGCTATCAGTTATCAGATAATTGTCGAGCAGCACAAAGGAGAGTTAAAATGTTTGTCGGAAGCGGGTAAAGGTACTATGTTTCGGATCGAAATTCCGCTCAGGCATAGTTGAGTGAACGAACCTGACGGTCAACTGAGTACAGTTAGACCGCAGGCTTCTTTTTCCTTTTTTTCAAAGGCTTTTTTGAG
>PVWI01000346.1 GCA_003003725.1 filamentous cyanobacterium Phorm 6
AAACTCAACCTTTGTTTTATTAGGCTGATGATTAGAAGGCTTGCACCCTCTTCTTAGATGTCAAATGGGTTCTATATTGGACAAGGACTGCGATCGGATCTGGAGCGTCTAGAAGGTGATACAGTTTCTGCCTTGATTGCCAGTTTGAAGCGTCACGGTGTGAGTGAAGCAGTCATTAATCAAGCACTCAGCGAAGTCACTCAGCAGTGAATGTTTAAAATTAGAGGAAAATAGAAGACTCGGCGGTTTCAACCGCCGTCTCAACTACCCGCGATATCATTGGGATAATTTCGGCTCGTCAACAAGACTCGGGGAGCATCTCATATTTGTAAAAACACTTCTTCTGACTCTTTCCTCCTGGCTCCTGGCTCCCAACTGCAATTTATAGCTTGGCTGCTTTCATTGAGATGCTCCCGACTGATCTCGTTTCACGACTTAATTTTTATTAATATTTTCTACTTCGTGACCGAAAGCACAGGGGATTTAAGCCCCCACCTTTAGGTGGATTGTTTTTATGCTGGGGCTTAAATCCCGGGCCTAAAAACTTCACTGTCCCAGGTCAACTGTCAACTATCAACTGTTAAAGCGATCGCCTATTTCCTCCAAATAGTTTCTCCAAGTTAATTTAGGCAGACCAAGCTTCGCGAAAGTCAGCATAGAGGGTCAATCCACCATCAATATAGAGCGTTTGTCCCGTAATGTAAGCCGCTTCATCTGATGCGAGAAAGGCAACAGATGCCGCCATTTCCTCCGATGTGCCTGCCCGCCCCATTGGGATATGGCTTTCCACTACTGCCTTTTGTTCTGGATTGTCCGTCCAGCTTTCATTAATCGGTGTAATCGTCGCACCGGGCGCAATAGCATTGACACGGATGCCTCGGTTTGCGTATTCCAACGCTAGGGTTTTAGTCAGATTTCCCATGCCGCCTTTGCTGATGGAATAGCTGATATACATCGGGCGGGGAATGATTTCATGCACACTCGAAATATTGATAATCACCCCAGAGCGCTGCTGCTCTAACAGATGCTTAATGGTTTCCCGCGCACAGAGATATGCACCTCGCAAATTGACGGCAATTACGCGATCGAATTCATCGGTTGGCACTTCATGGGATGCGCTTTCTGTTTGAATCCCAGCATTATTAATCAGGATATCCAGACTACCAAATTTATCAATGACACTCTTCACCATACCAAGGATGTCGTCTTCTTTGGAGACATCTCCCTGAACTAATAGCGTTTCAACCCCGCATTCCGATGCTTGTCTACAGGCTTTTTGCAGAGCTATTTCTTCAGTATCTTCTGCCTCTTCTAAGCTTTTGTGATAGTTAACGGCAATGTTGCAACCTTCTTGAGCGAGACGAATGGCGATCGCCTGCCCAATGCCTGAACTCGCTCCAGTAATTAGTGCGTTTTTTCCCTTTAAACCTTTCATAACTGCTCTCCCAGAGATTTAAAACAAAATATCTTAACCGAAACCTCAAGCCAACTAGCTTCAATATCAACCAGAAGGTTGTTCTGTCTTTTCCCCATGTCTTCTACCTAAAGAGACGAATTTTAGAACCTGTAGGGGGAGTTTTTCTCAGAGATAGTTCTCCCGGCCCAAAGAGCGGTAGTCCTGACGCAAGGACATCCGCAAAAAAGGCTTCCTGCTGATTGTATGGTGGGAGAAGTTAGCGATGGGAAAGGGGTTTGCACCGCTGGGTGAGCATGAACAGTTGTAGAAATAGAATCTGTCACCAAGCCGATCGCTTTTTCAGCATTAAAGACAGTCTTTGCAACAACCAGAAGGTATGACATCAGTAGCGAAAAACGGCGGCGATCGCCTTGTCTTGAGGAACATTTCCCGGCTCTACGGCGTAAACATTACCACCATTGGTGAGGGTATGCAATGCTGCTAAATCCAGCAAATCTTCGTCTCCTGCCTGATGTTGAGGGTGAATCTGAACCGAATTCGCATCTGGATCGAACACCCCCCAAACTTGCTCACCAACGGGAACAAACAACGCTTCAACGCGCTGGAAATAGGCAGCAGGCACAACCTGTTCGATCGTGCTAGCAGTTTTTTCGGTGGCTTGTAGTTCCTGGTAGCGGGCGATCGTTGCTTCTTTTGCTTGCTCAAAATAAGGCTGTACAATCTGCCACGCTTGGGTATGCAGTTCCTCCGCTTTCAACATTTCTGGATTGCCTGTGATGCCGTCGGGCAGTAGATGAGCGTAGGTGTTTGCCTGCTGATAAATTGGCAATAGATAATCAACTCCTGCCAAAATTAGCGGCGCTTTTTCGTTTTTTAAGAAGGATTCTAGCCCGTTGCTAACTTGACGGAAGTAACTCAGCAGTCCATCTTTGTGGTCATCGTTACCGCCTCCCTGTCCATGAAATATGGCAGAACCATCGCCACCACCGCTGCCTTGTGAGCTGGCCGTATGAAACTGCAAGCTTTGTTCTGGATCGTCATACTGCAATGCTTCTGCACTGCTGGTAGGTACATCAGTCAACTCAACCTCCTTGACGTGATAACGAGTTCCCTGAAACAATCGAACTTGATTTTGGCTTAGTGCCAGAATATAAAACCGCCCATCTCCAGACAACAGTTGCAGCAATGGTTTGAGATGAAAGCGCTCGGTGACTACGGTTAATTCTGGGAATGCGATCGGCAAGCAGTAGTAGCGGAACTTATTGGGAGATAGCAGAATTGCTAGTCCATCGCTTTGATGCTGCCAGAATTCATAGGTATCTAGCTCGTGAACCGGTTGCAGCAACTCTTTGGCATCCTGTTCACTCATTCCCATCGCCAGCAATTGTTCTTCGGCTTGCCGCACCCGATTCTTGAACCGAATTGGATTTTGTTGGGTTTCGGCTCCTAGACGCTCCATTGGCGTGTAGATCGAAATACAGGTTGAGTTTGATTCTGTGGCTAAAGTGGTTAATTCATCAATGGCTAATAAATTCATTGTGTACCTCGGTTAAATTTTTCTTTCAAGCTTTTCTCAGCCGTAGGACAGGCTGAATGTCTTTTCTGGGACATCTGCTGTTTTCTGATTTGTCCTGAGAAATTTCGGAGATAGACTTCCCTGACGGTCAGAGTTGACCTCAGATATCTGGTCAAGATTAGTTGTTTAGTGAGCGCGCAACTTTCCGAGAGTAGTGTCTAGCAAGTTTTTCATTTTCTCGGCAGCACCGCTGATGGACTGCTCCAATATCTGGCCATGATCGCTGACTGCGATCGGCTGATGGTTAGCGAGACGGACTTCGATCAAACAGCGTTTATCATTAGCACCAAACTTCTCGTTGCTGTTCTCATCGCTAAGGTGGACTTCCACCCGTGTAATATCCTGACTGAAGCGATCTAAAGTGTTGTTAATTATGGCTTCGACCTGTTGAGACAGCGCCTCGTTGCCTGCGATGTTGGTATCAGTGTTGAGCTGAATTTTCATGTGTCTATCCTCTTTTAATAGCTTTCTTATGGGAGTGGTGCGATTAGACGCCATTTTTCCTGCATACAGCATCCTGCCGAGCTGTTTAATCAACCCTAGCTCGACAAATCGCTCCATTACGATCATGGAGGTTTCCGTGACCGAAGTAACCTACTCAAAGGTAGATACTTACAAGCTTAAGGTACTTAAGCTATAGCAAGCGATCGCACAATTAAAATCACCCTTTCTGCATAGGTTTGTCCAAATTTTTCTCTTCTCAATATCTGCATTCCCATCATGGTGCTTGCACCACCGCTTACCAATTACGAATTACGAAGTGAATTACGAATTACGAATTACGAGTTTCCTTTTGTGATAAGCTGTTGCGCATTTAAATTGGAAATTCGGGACGCTGCTCAGAGCAACGTCCCACTCATTGTTTTATTGATTTTTGACACACAATTTAAATGTAGAACAGTTTATGCAAGCAAAGACTCGGCGGTTTCAACCGCCGTCTCAACCGCCCGGTATTGTCTCGAAATCATCTTTCACAACTCGCGTTTCAACAACTCCCGCACAGCCGCAAAAGCCTTCCCCCGCAACTTGACAGGCAACAACGACAATCCCAAACCAGCCCACATTTTCGCCTCAGAAATTGACTTTCCCGATCGCACCATCCGCCGCCCTTTTGCTGTTTCACCCACCTCAATCAGCCGCAAACCAAGCGCTAATTGAGTTTCTGCAATCCTCTGGAGCCTGACTGTTTCCAACTTCTCGGAGTCAAATTCGTAGCTGGTCAAATAGCGCAATTTATCGCTCAAATACGGAATTGTCCGATCGCATCCTTGCTGTCCTGCATGAAATCGATACTCCATCAACAGCTCCGCCAAGTAATAGCACTTTTTCTCCGCAATTGCAAGTCTTACAAACAAATCGTTATCTTCGCAATTTTGCCAATTCGGCCGCAGAAATCCGACTGATTCCAGCGCAGTGCGGCGAAACAAAGTCGCGCCTATTTGCAAACTTTGTCTCAGAAAAACTGTGGAGAGCAAATCTTCAATAATTCCCGCCGATAATTCGGTGCGCCCCCACCGCTGCGAATTCCGTTTAGTCTGGTTTTCGTCAATGTTGTTGTTGATATCGATCGCCCAGTGATCGGTACTGACAAAATCAATGCTGGGGTCTTTATCTAAAATAGCAGATGTCCGCTCCAGAAATTGCGCGCTCAGGCGATCGTCATCGTCAAACTTAATAAAATATTCGCCCCTTGCCGCCGCAAAGCCCGATCGCATATTATTACTCTTACCGATATTCTGCGGGTGGCGAATGTAGCGAATCGGGCGATCGACAAATTCCGACATCAACAGCGGTGTGCTGTCCGTCGAACCGTCATCGCAGACAATTAATTCAAAATCTGTATAAGTTTGATCTAGCACGCTGGCGATCGCACTAGCCAGCAAATGCACTCGATTGCAAGTAGGAATGCAAACGCTAATTTTCGGCACAAACAGAGACCATCTTAGATTTTAGATTGTAGATTAAAATCACACTATAGATTTTAGATTTACCAAAATAGACAACTTAATGACTTAGGATTTCTTCTATCCGTTAAATCCGTTACGCAATCCGTTGCCGAACTTCTTGACATCCGTTAAATCCGTTACAGAATCCGTTGCCGAACTTCCTTCTCGTTGATTTCAACTCAAACGAGCCGTACATTCTAGAATCAACTTTTGATTCACCAAAGCAAAAGGTTGAATTTCCAAAGCGCGGCGAAAAACTCGAATAGCACTTCTGTATTCTCCCAGAGCAGCGTAACACAAACCCAGACCGTGCAGCGCCCCAAAATGCACCGGATTCAGTTCGATCGCGGTTTCGCAGTCTTGGATCGACTTTTTATAATTTCCTTGGGTATAGTGAAGTACGGCGCGCCGATTCCAAGCTTCAGCAAAATCCGGCGCTTCCGAGATCAGTTTCGTCAGCAAATCCAAAGCGTGGCGAACATCGCCTGCATCTAGCGAAACTTGCGATCGCCTGAGAATTTGCATCCCATACTCACCCTTCTGGTTGAACCAAGTCCGCCAGAGTTCTGTAGTTGCCCGATCGCGCACGGTTTCCTCGGACTTTTTTAAGTCTTCGAGCAGCGCCTTAACAGATAATTCGTCCATAGGTGCGAGGATTGTTAAACAGGTTTTATCAATCAATTTTATCGCGACAGTGGCAACTTTATCTATTAATATCCCATGAAGATTTTGATGCTTTCCTCGACTTTTCCCTATCCGCCTACCCGCGGCGGAACTCAGGTAAGGACGTTTAATTTGTTGAAATACCTGAGCCAGCGGCATGATGTAATTCTCGGCACTGTACGATCGCCCGATGTTACCGATGCACAAATCGACGCATTACGAAGGCAAGTTACAGAATTAGCAGTTTTCCCTCACCCGCGGA
>PVWI01000076.1:0-13830 GCA_003003725.1 filamentous cyanobacterium Phorm 6
TTGGGAACCCTAGAAATAGGGATATTAAGAAGGCAATTTCTTAAGAATCTCAGTCGCTTCAGCGCTGAGAGTGTCAATCCTTTGTTTGATTTTGAGTAAGGACGGACTAAAGTCCGCACTACGAACCTAGTTCCTCATCGGTAATTAATTTCCACCAGCCGGCGACACTTGATAAAGTCCTCTAACTGGGCCTGGTGCTGCCTGCGACTCTTGCTGCTGCCGCGGTACAAACTGATCTTGGGCTGGGCTTCCTGGGGCGAAACAACCGCTAGCTTGAGGTGCTAGCTGACAAGCTGGAGGCAGCGCCATGACTGAGGAATCGAAGGGATTGACGGCATCCGGGACACGGAGAATTGGATCGTTGGAAACTTGCCGCTGCAATACTCGTCGGTAGATCCCGTTGATGCGGCTGGCATCGCGCTCGATTTCTTTTTCGGGAAAGGCAACTACGCCGCTGGGGGAACCGATGCCTAAATAGTCGCCAAAGTATCCTTGCAAGCTGACGTTGTGGTAAAAGTCTCCTGAAGCTTCAAAGAATTGTCGGTTGAAGTCGTCGCTAACGGGGCTAAATCGGGCTGTTTCTGCTTGAGCTGGTTTGATGGACGCCAGTGAGGCAGAGGCGACAGCGAGAATCAACGCACTGCTCAGGCTTTTTAACTTTTGACTCATATATTTCTTTGGCTTTTAGATTAATTCCGATTCCAATATAAACTGATTATCGGCGGATTATTTGTGTTTTCTACACGGTGTAAGTTATGGATGCTGCGGATTTAAAGGTGTTGCGCGATCGACTTTTAGATTTATTGTGCGAGTTTGCCTATCGCGAGGGCGATTTTGTACTGTCTTCGGGGCAGAAAAGTTCTTATTATATTAACTGCAAACCGGTGACTTTGCACGCCCAAGGTGCTTTGGCGACGGGGCGCGTACTCCTCTCGATGCTGCCGTCGGAGGTGCAAGCTGTGGGCGGTTTGACGTTGGGTGCTGACCCGATTGTAAGTGCGGTAAGCGTGGTTTCGGCTCTGGAAGGTCGATCGATTCCGGCGCTAATTGTCCGCAAGGAGACGAAGGGACACGGGACAATGGCGTATATTGAGGGGCCTCTGTTGCCTCCTGGGACAAATGTTGCGGTGTTGGAGGATGTCGTAACAACGGGTAAGTCGGCGATGCAGGCGGTGGAAAGGTTGCGAGGAGCCGGTTATATTGTCGATCGGGTGTTGTCGCTGATCGATCGAGAGCAAGGTGGAGGGGAATTATATCGCGAGCAGGGATTGGATTTTCAGGCCGTTTTTACGATTAAGGATCTTAAGGAATGGCGATCGTGGATGGCTGACTCAGGAAAATTGCCCTAATTTCTGTCACCAAAAATATGAGAAAGGCACAACTTTAGTCGCTACTGCTAAATAGTAGTGATTAAAGTCCCTGCTACGAAGGGCAAGCACAAGATCAGATCAAGCTCAAACTACATTTCATTAGACCCAACTACAGATGTCCACTCAAAATTACAGAAGAACAGTTGAAGAACTCCGTGAGTCAGCTTCTATGTTTTGGCCTTCCGACTTATCTCAAAAGGAAGCTGAACTCAGTATTATAGCCTTTCTCACATTGGTGAGGTACGAATTTTCACCTAAAAAGCTTGCTGGTGTAAGGGTTGTAGCATAACTTAGCATACCTCATCTTTCTGAGAAACGCTATATACCAAAGCTAATTGAAACTCAAGAGCAGTTTATTGCTATTCTTAGCGTCACAGTTTCGGAGTTGAGTGGATTATTTCAAATAGTCGAAGCTTCAACACTTTCTGCAAATATGTTCCTCAAACATCTGATTGTACTTGCTGACTTTGGGGGAGAAATGATTAAAAGAGTGAATGGCAACTTTAATTCCCTGTTTCCACTAAATAGATTAGAATATCTTTGGAGTCTGCAAAATTACTCTTATCAATTTAATTCTCTACCTGTGCCAGGTCAACTAACAAATACAAAGCTAGGAATTGACGGTAAAAAGATACTCCAAAATCAATCTCTGTCTTTGGTGCATAAAGATTTAATAGTAATTCTTTTGTTCGGTGCTAATTCACTAAATGAAAAAACCGCTGAGGTTCTAGCCAAATGTGAAATTGGTAATTACCTAGGTCAACCAGATAAATTAGATAAGTTTATCAAACAACGATATATCTGGGTTAGCCGGATAACTTCAGGGTCACAATCGAATACTTTGGGTCAAATAGCTCAAAATTTTGTTAAACAATACTTGCAGGATAATTTGGATGTTAGGGACATAAATATTGTACCCAACGGTCATTTACCAGGTGTAAGACATACTGAGGAAAGCAGTAACGGACTGACGACATTTGATATTATTGTATGTAAGGAAGAGAAATTTGTTGCAATAGAAGTGAGTTTTCAAGTCACGACAAACAGCGTAATAGAGCGTAAGGCGGGACAAGCAAAATCTAGATTTGAGCAAATTGAAGGCGCAGGTTATAAAATGGCTTATGTCATTGATGGCGCTGGTAACTTTGAAAGGGAAAATGCTATCAGAAATTTGTGTACATATAGTCATTGTACAGTTGCTTTTTCCCATGATGAGCTTAATGTGCTTTGCGAGTTTTTGAGGAACTACTTTGTGCCCAACAATGAGTAAATATCTGGTATGCTTAATCAAGCTTGTTAACATCTACAATCACTAAAAATGGTATGAAAAAAATACGTTTTGTTGACTTATTCTCAGGAATAGGCGGTATGAGATTAGCCCTAGAAGCCACCGCTCATTCCTTAAATCTTGACACAGAATGCCTATTAAGCAGCGAAATCAATCCCGACGCTCAAACAGTTTATCACAAAAACTTTAACGACACACCTTTAGGTGACATCCGACTAATTGACCAACTACCAGAACATGATATTTTACTAGCAGGATTCCCCTGTCAGTCTTTCTCCGGTGCCGGCAAAAAAGCAGGTTTTGGCGATACACGAGGCACCCTGTTCTTTGAAATAATGAGGCTAATTGATACCGCTCAACCTCAAGGATTTATTTTTGAGAACGTGCGGGGACTTGTCAACCACGACGGCGGCAGAACCCTCGAAACAATTAAACACGAAATTACCAGTAGAGGTTACAGCTTCGATTACTTTTTGCTCAATAGCTCTAACTTTAGCTTACCTCAGAACCGCGTCCGAGTTTACCTAGTAGGAATTTTAAATGCTTCGCCCCAATTTGGGTTGGTTTCCGACTTAGGGCCAAAAGATTCCCATTCCTGTAACCATCAACAGCTATCCTTATTTTCCCCCTTAAGTAAACCCGTCGCAGTTGCAGATATTTTGGAAGACAATCCCGATCCAAAATATGATTGCTCGCCAGAATTTGTCAACGCTTTGAAACAAATCGTCAAGAATGATTTAAATCGCTTGCACGGAATGCGGCTAATTGACTATCGCGGCGGCAATTCGATTCATTCTTGGGAACTAGGTTTGCGAGGCGAGTGTAGTTTAGACGAAATTGAGTTGATGAATCGTTTTATATTGAAAAGGCGAAATAAAGAATTTGGACATGACCAAGATGGTAAACTATTAACTAAAGAGCAAATTGCTACTTTTTTCACTCATCCCAATCTCGATAAAATTCTAGATTTGCTGGTAGCCAAAAAGTACCTACAGTGTAACAATGATTTGTACAAACCTGTATCGGGTAACTTTTCCTTTGAAGTCTATAAATTTCTAGATCCGCAGAAAATTTCTGTAACAATTGTTGCCAGCGATGCAAATAAATTAGGTGTTTATCATAACCACCGAGTCCGCCGAATTACTCCCCGCGAAGCCGCGCGGCTGCAAGGTTTTCCAGATAATTTTAGTCTGCATTCCAAGGATGATAAAGCTTACTATCAACTGGGCAATAGCGTCAGTATTAATGTAGTTAAAACTGTTGCTGAAGAAGTTATCCAGAATGTTTTGTATTCTGCAAAACAAATTGCTTTACAAAATGCAGTTTGATCGACATCAAGCAGCGAATTTATATCAAATCCGTTGGCATCAGAATTAATATTACCGGAAATCAGGAAACGGCACTGCCGTCTCCTCCATATCAAATCCGTTGGCATCAGAATTATTCATCTCTCTTCTCTTTCTCTGCGCTCTCTGCGGCCTCTGTGGTTAAAACATTCCAAATTACTCTGGGTAAGTAAGGCGGGAAATACCAGCCCTACCAATCAATCAGGTTAGCCTAGCGCCACAGGTTCCTTAGCCAAAAACTTCTCCAACTCAGTCACAGCATCAGCATCAACCTTAGTCTGCATCGGACAGAACTTCGGAGTAGCGATTTCCTATATGTGATTACACTAAAGATGAGTAGTATTTAGTTAGTGCTTTTTAAATTCAAGAAACAACATTTAAACGTGCATGGTTCAAGGCTTGTTGTAGCAGAGAACTTGCTAAGTCGTGAAATCCTAAAACGCTCATAATATTGGCATCACGCAGACAGCCCTGCCAATTCTGTGTTTCTTCCATAAAAGCTATTTCTTGGCGGACATAATAAGCTTCTCCCCAGAATAGCTGCCCTCCCTGTGCAGAGACAGGAACTGCTCGCCCATCAAAAAATTGTACGTCTTTGTATTTGAAAGCTGATTTTTTAGGTGAATGGCTATAGTGGCAGAGGTCTGTCAATCGCCACAGTACAAATCCTCGTTTGCGCAAAAACGCATCGATATCGCCGAACAGCGGCTGACCAACATAAATAGGGTTAAATTCTACTTCTATTTGTAAAGCTCTGACAGAACTCAAACAAGTCTCGCCTCCTTCCAAAATTCCTAATTCCGACCCTTGAGTATCCAGCTTAATGAAATCCACATGATTGATACCTGAAGACGAAAACCAGCTATCCAGAGTAGTTAGCTCAATTTCTATTTCCTTGACTAATTCAACACCAGCTAACACAGGAATAAAATTGATTAGTGATGAGTCAGGCTCGTACAAAGAACTACAGGCTGGCTCCTTCGTTAAAAAAAGTGTCTTTTTGCACGGATAAGGCCCGAGACCTCGATCGACAAACTGTATATTACAAGGCCCGTGATAGCTATTTTTTAAACGCTCGCATTCAGCAGCATCTGGGTCAAACCCTATCAGGGTAGCATGGGAACCCAAAACAGACCAAGCATCAGCAAATCCCCACCGACAGCCTACATCTACAATAACTATACTCTCATCTAAATATTTCGCTAAAGCAGCAATGATTGGCAAGTTATCTGAAATTAATGGCTTACTTTCATTAGACATAAATTGTAATTAAATTTTGGGTACTTTTAAGATTTTATTTTAAAATTGATCGAGGAATCAAGGTGGGCATTGCCCACCTGATTAATATTAGCTTAGCGCGACAGGTTCCTTAGCCAAGAACTTCTCCAACTCAGTCAAAGCATCGGCATCAACTTTCGTCTGCATCGGACAGAACTTAGGCCCGCACATCGAACAGAACTCCGCAGTTTTGTAGATATCCGCCGGCAAAGTTTCGTCGTGATATTCCTTTGCTCGTTCTGGATCTAATGACAGCTCAAATTGACGGTTCCAATCGAAATTGTAACGCGCTTTGGAAAGTTCGTCATCGCGATCGCGCGCTCCCGGACGGCCTCGCGCAATATCCGCAGCGTGAGCCGCGATTTTGTAAGCAATCAGCCCGTTTCTGACATCCTCAGCATTCGGCAATCCCAAATGTTCCTTCGGTGTCACGTAGCACAGCATAGCAGTACCGTACCAACCAGCCATCGCCGCCCCAATTGCCGAAGTAATGTGGTCGTAACCTGGTGCAATATCAGTCACCAACGGCCCCAAAACATAGAAAGGTGCTTCCGAGCATTCCTCCATTTGTTTCTTGACATTAAACTCAATTTGATCCATAGGAACGTGGCCAGGGCCTTCCACCATTACCTGCACGTCATGTTCCCAAGCTTTGCGAGTTAATTGTCCCAAAGTTTTGAGTTCGGCTAATTGAGCCTCATCCGACGCATCGTGAGTGCAACCGGGGCGCAGAGAATCTCCCAAACTAAACGAAACATCGTATTTTTTGAAGATTTCAATGATGTCGTTAAAGTGAGTGTAGAGAGGATTTTGTTTGTGGTGGTGCAGCATCCACCGGGCCAAAATACCGCCGCCGCGAGACACAATTCCAGTCAATCGATTTTTCACCAAGGGCAAATGTTCGATCAGAATTCCGGCGTGAATAGTTTGGTAATCAACACCTTGTTGAGCGTGTTTGTCAATGATGTGCAGGAAGTCATTCGGGGTCAGACTTTCCATATTACCGTGCACACTTTCTAGGGCTTGGTAAATTGGTACAGTTCCGATCGGTACTGTTGAAGCTTTGATAATCGTAGTCCGAATTTCATCGAGATTACCACCACCGGTGGACAAGTCCATAACGGTATCAGCACCGTATTTGATTGCTAATGTCAGCTTGTCAACTTCTTCCTGCATATTGGAAGAGTTGGGAGAAGCACCGATATTAGCATTAACTTTGCATCTGGAAGCAATGCCGATCGCCATTGGCTCCAAATTCGTGTGATTGATGTTAGCCGGAATAATCATCCGTCCCCGCGCTACTTCGGCGCGGATCAGTTCTGCTGGGAGATTTTCTCGCTTAGCAACATAGTCCATTTCCTCAGTGATCACACCTTGACGGGCGTAGTGCATTTGAGATACATTACTGTGTCCCTGACGCTTCGCGATCCATTCGGTACGCATATTCTTATTTCCTTGATAAACAGCTTCCCTCCGCTGGTATTACCCAGACTCAGGTTCTAAGGGTGTTTTCTCAGCCCGGACTTTCGGGCACCCCTAGCTAAGCTGTTGATTGTATCACCGATTTCTGTGCGCGACGGCAGCAACTAAGGAAATCTTAATATTGAGAGATAGATGAGGTTCGCGATCGCCCTTTCCCGACTTCTGATATTCCTGCTATGAAAAAAGTGCTGGCCCACCCAATTTAACAACCTAAAAACACTCAAACCTCATCAGGATTAATCCCCATTTGGCGCAATTTTTCTGCAAGGCGATCGGTGCGTTGTTTTTCTTTTGAAGCTTTTTCAAGACGATAGAGTTAAAGATATGTCAGGAGATGAAGAACCTGTTGTGAATTTATCTGAGGTTTTGGGTGAAGTTTATCAGGAGGCTGCTTTAGATTTGGCGATCGATTATTCAGTGCAGCCTGTACACCGCTGAGCGAGAGAGATTTTCAGTGGGTGCGATCGTTGATGGAATCGTAGGATGGCGATAAGGAGTGCGATCGCTATCTGTACAAGTATCGCTCTCCTGATTGAGTTTTTGCGATTTAAGATGATGTTTTTCTACTTCGTCCACTTTTATCTTTGGGAGCAAAATGAAGCATGACTGGGATATGTCTGACATGAAAGGCTTGACCTGATCTTTCATGTTTATGAGTTGATATAAAAGCTAGCCTTCTCATTTTGCAAGGTCTGACACTCAAATCTGGCAAGCTTTGTTCAAGCAAGTAATTTTGCCAGTTTTGCATAATTGATCTTGCATCTTCATCACGAATATAAATTAATAAACCACCATTTTCTTGATTAGAATCACCGGTTGAGTATCTTGTAACGAGTTGTAGAAACCCTTCCCATAAATTATTGTTGCCCCTATAGATTTTGGCTTCTCCAAGCCATAATAAATCATTTTTTCTAACAGCGATGTCAACATGACCACCAATTTTTGGTTCATGTGATACATCATACCCTAAATTACGCAATGGATTCACGATGTCTATAGTCAGTCGATCTTCAGTGTCCTTCTGGCGCAGTTCCGGATTTTCTTGAATTTGAGAGATTACTTTATCTATGTCTTTGTATAAATTCCTGATTAAATCATTTTCAAATCCTAAATTATCTGCTTCCTGGGCTTGCTGATAAATTTCGTAGTTGTAGAAGCCGCAACGAGATTGGATGGCAGCGATCGCAATGTCAATAGCTTCTAAAGGATTCTGAAATTGCTGTTGCCAGAGATAATCTAAGTCCAAGCACCTACCGATATCTCTGATACCAAAAGCTGCATGGCGGCGGATAGATACTTCGGTATCATTGAGGGCATCTAATAATGTTGGCAAAAAATTTTCGTTAGCTATATTTCTTAAGTCATCAATGATTCGCATACGGTTTCCAAGGCTCTCTCTGAAAAAATCATTAATCAAATTTGGAATTGCTGTTTTACTTGCTACTCTAGCTAATTCTTTAACAGCTTCCCATCGAAGATATGTATCCGGAGACTTCGCTTTTTCTAGCAGGTCTAATTTCCGTTGCTCTTCTAATTCATGTAAGTAATTGTTTGTCAAATTTTTATAATCTTCGCTTATTGGATTGAGAAAAATTTCTATGAAATGAGGAATAGTATTTTTTCTACATAGTTGCCCTAATGCGTGTAGAGCCTCTCTACCCACAGATTGGTCAGAATCTGCTAATGCCTGAAATAAACCCGGAACTACTTCTTCGCTATCCAGGTTCTGCATTGCATCAACGATTGTCTTACGAGTTTCAGAATTTTTACTTGTGAGTTTTTCAAGTAACTCTGGCATAATTTCTACACTACAAAGCTGTCCAATTGCATAAGCAGCTTGCATTTGAACTCCTGTATCTGAATCCTCAAGACCTTGCAATACTTCTGGAATCAATTCTTTAATTTTAAGTTTTCCAATAATTCTCATGGCTTCTGCACGAACCAAACAGTCTGTATCTGTCAGCCCTACTGCCAGTCTTGGAAGTGCAACTTCTAGGTCTTGTTTTTCAAGCAGAGAAATTACTGCTCTACGAACCAAACCATGATGATGTGATAAAGCCTGTTCAGAATCGAGTTTTGCTAAGGCACAAGCTGCTGTTAGCAGTATTTGGTTATCTTCCTCTTCCTGCTGACACTCTATTATATTGATTAGATAGGGAATTATTTTTTGATATCCCATCTCCCCTAAAGCACTGATAATAGCCCGACGAACGCCAAGGGTTGGATCGTCGTGCAAAGCATTAATTAAGTCTGAAATACACTCTTTAGGGTTCAATCTCGCTAAAGCCCAAACAGCTATTTGCCGAATCCCAGGATACTCGCTTTTTAGCAATTCTAGTAGTTTGGGAAGTGTGGTTTTTTTACTGTCAAGTAAAACTAATAAATCTATAATATCAATAATTAATGGATATTTTTTTCCCTTGGGATTCTCGATTGCTTGCAGCAAATATGGCAGAATAGTCGTATCAGCAATTTCTTTTAAACCTTGCAAAGCTTTTGCTTGAATGTCTGCACCTGGTCCATTTAGCGCCTTAATTAAGCTCTGAGTAGTGGCTATAGAACGCGATTTTTGTAAGCAGATAACCTTGATTAATTGCGGCAGATTTTTTTGTTCGCACTCAGAAATTACTAAATTTATAGTTGTCTGCTGCCAGTTTAGTTTCACCGCTCCCGCTAACCTTGCTCCCAAATACAAATCTACCTCCAGTGCCAGTTTCACCATCCGCACTGCTAACGCCTCAGACTCCACAAACGACATCGCCATTGCTAGCGGTTCCGTCCACTTGAGATAATTCAAGTAGTAATATTGCAATTCCTCATTACTCAACTTTTCCAACTGTGGCGCTAGCCGCTCCGCCGCATAGTATTCCTGGATTAGTTGATGCTGAAAACTAACTTCCCTATCAGAGACTCTTTCCAAAACGTGATACTTAACCAACTCTTCAATCCGGCATGGAGCACCATGAAGATCGCCAAACTTTTCAACCAGCAATTTTTCTGCTCGCTCATCAGAGATGATTAAGCCAGGATCAGTTGGCTCTGGAGAGTTCAGCATTGTAAACGCCAGATGTTCCAGCCAAGGATTCCAAGCTCTGCGACGCTCATCTGTAACGGGTGCGCCTTCCTTAGATTTTTTGAAATTCTGAAAAAATTGACGGAATGCCTGTCCCAAAGTATCTACAACAGTACCCGTGTCCTGAAACAATTGATACAGCATCCATAAAACAAATGGCGTGCGGCTTAACTCTCGGTTGTCTCGGCTCAACAATTGCAACACTTGTTGCGCTTGACCGGGCATACATTCTCGCAAAAAGCGCTCAATTTCTCTAGGATCAAGAGGCTGTACTTGCAATCGTCTTTTAATACCTAGATCGCCGTTTCCTAGCTCTCGTGTTGTGCAGATGAGTGGAATCTTAATCTGATCGCACCCCTCACGAAATTTTTTCAGTTGTGTACGAACTGTGTCTGCTGGCATCTCGTTCAAGCCATCTAAGAGCAGAATCAGCCGTGTCTGAAACAATAGTTCTTCAACTTCTGGAATTGTTAGTAGTAGTGGCTTAAGTGCATCTCTAATCAGACTCAACATCCCTGAAGGATCTTCAGGGCTAGAAAAACTGACTTTATACTTCAACGGAATCAGCACAGGAATTCGAGGTTCTGGTTTCTCAAGCTCTTTCTTTGCAAAATCGACCAAACAACGCAAAAGCGCGGTTGATTTGCCGACACCCGGGGAACCTACCAGCAAAATATGCTCAGATTCGACATAATTTTGGATTTCTTGAAATATTGGCAGTGATGGGATTGGTGCCTTTTTCTCTTCCTCTGATTTCTTCTCCAGATTTTGCACCATCTGCTCAAATGAGAAGGTTGCCTGTCGATCCGCGATCGTTTCGGTCAAGGCATCGACAGTCCACCAATGCTCGTAGCGCCGGCAGATTTCTTGTAAGTAGCGCTGAAACTCAGTAGGGGCAATCATGCAAGAGTGAAGTTATATCTATAACCAAAGCGTCTTTTCTATAATAAACAAATTATTCGGCATAATGCCTAGATGATGAGACTTTAAACTTGACTGAGCCTCCTCATTGCTCATTTTTTTCGCTAATAGCTGTAACAACTCAAGCCGCAGGGCGTTCCTACCCACAATTTAGTCTCACCAGAGTCACCCGTGCCGATCGCGATCGCACTCACCAGATTTTCCCCTAAGCCACTATAGCGTTTCTCAAATAAGTGAGGCACGCCCCGATCGCATTCCAATTCCCAGGCGTACCTGATTTTACTGAAAAGTGCTATGTAATAATCAGTCCTTACATCGAATCTGCTGACTTAGGTTGCTCCACCTTGCTATCTGAGGCATTTGTAATATCAGATTGCCCGGAGTCAATTTTGTCTGTCTCCTGTTTTAATTCTGAGGCAATTGCGCCTCAATCGCGCCAAGCTTCCGCATTCTCAGGCTTAATGGCGATCGCTCGATCGTAAGCTGCCATTACTTATTCATACTAACCCAAGATAAAATCAACGCTAACTTCAAACTCTGGAAAAGCCAGCGGTGCAACTTGTTGATAGCGCCAAAATTTTAGCATTAAACTATAACCGTTCTGGCTTGGTTGGCGGTAAACTTCTAAACAATTAGCCTCTAAATCCCACAACCAAACTTCCTGAATCCCAGAACGTGAATAATTAGGTACTTTCACATCTCTGTCGAAATCAACTGTACTATCGGAAACCTCAACTAACAGCAATACTTCCGACGGTACTGGATGCGCTGTTTCGTAGTAATCAGCACGAGGTTGCAGCAATACCACATCTGGCTGAGGTTCGGTTTTTTCTGTTAACTGAATAGGGTTTTGAACATCTAAAATAGCACTTTCTTCGGGAAGTTGGCGAAACTGTCGGATTAGTCGCCGCAAACAACTTGCATGACGAGGACTAATTGCTGCCATTTGCAGAATTTCTCCTTCGATCAATTCAACTCTTTCATTTTCACCAAAAACACCAGCCTCATTCATCAGGTGATATTCTTGGACTGTAAATAGCCGTCTTTTCATTTCAACAGACATAACTATTCTCCTTATTTGCAGCTTCTATAAATTTATCATAAAAAAAACCGCCCCAAACGGAGCGGCAAAAAGAGGAAAAATTTAGAAGACAAACCTTAAACAAAAAGGGTTTTACTGCACCCAAAAAACATATTAGTAGAGCAAGAATTGCTCGCCCTACTAACAGCCCTAAATCAGAAGAGTAATTGCAGTGGAAGCTGGAGCGCCGATCGCACCGGGGCCAAAACCTAAATTCACTACCCCAGCAGTCAAACCAGGAGCGTTATTAATCGTCAGACTGACGCTCGTTTGACCGGGATTAAAGTTCACCGAACCGCCAGAAGGATTCGGAGAATAGGGCCCGACAATGTTGAAGTCTACATTATTCAGAGGTTGACCGCCGCCGGGGGAAACAATCAAAAAGTCGATCGAAGCCGAAACCCCAGTATTGCCGCTGCGGTTAATCGTAACAGTGCCAGTACCGCCGTCAGCAACAGAACCCGGAGACGGACCGTAAGAGAAGAAAGTAGGAGGCACAGCAGTGGTATCAACGATCGACAAAACTGCCGCAGAAGGACTCGCCAAAGTACCGCCGCTCAAGAACAAATTCACCGTCTCAGTAGACTCCGTGAGGCTATCAAATGAAGTTTGAACCGGAACTTGGGCGCTAGCTTGTCCGGGTGCAAAATTCACCGCTTGAACTACAGCCGTGTAATCGGGTGGAGAACCCGTAGACAGAGCAGTGCCGTCGCCAGTGCTGAACGAAATCGTTGCTCCTTGTGTCAAGTCGCCGGTGCGATTGATTGTCACCGGAGCAATGCTACCCTCATTAGCGCTGTAAGTAGCCGCACTGAACGAAAAAATACTAGGCCCAGTAGTTGCTGGAGTTGGAGTCGGTGCCGGAGTCGGAGTCGGAGTCGGAGTCGGAGTCGGAGTTGGAACCGGCGCAACATCATTAATCGTCAAGATTGCCGGATTGCTCCCCACAGTACCGCCGCTGAGCACCAAATTCACAGTCTCCGGGCCTTCAGTAATCGCATCAGTCAACGCCGGGACAGTGAAACTAGCGCTATTTTGCCCCGCTGCAAAATTCAGCGAACCTGCCGCCACGGTGTAGTCAGGTGCTGTCCCGCTAGAAGTAGCCGAACCGTCAGTAGTGGCGTAGTTAATTGTTGCCACACCAGTACCACCGGTACGAGTAACTGTAATCGTAGCCTGGCCGCCTTCGTTGACGCTGTAACTCTGCTGGCTGAACTGGAAAATACTCGCAGGCGTCGGAGTTGTAATCGGAGTCGGAGTCGGAGTCGGGCCGGTTCCACCATCAAAAATCGTCACCGTGGCTGGATTGAGACTGCCTACATTACCGTTGTTCAGAAATACATTCACCGTCTCTGCGCCTTCGCTAATGGCATCAGCCACAGTGGGGATAGTGAAAGTCGCGCTGGTTTGTCCACCCGCAAAATTCAGCGTACCAGTGGTAGGGCTATAGTCCGCAGGAGAAGAAGCTGAACCATCAACAGTACCAAAGTTAATGCTTCCGGGAGCTGATGTATTTCCCGTGCGAATCACTGTGACTGTAGCGGGGCTGCCTTCGGGAGTGGAGTAATTATTTGTGCTAAAGCTGAAGACACTTGCAGGAGTAGTTCCCGGTGTCGGTGTCGGTGCAGGCGTCGGTGTCGGTGTCGGTGTCGGTGTCGGTGTCGGGAATCCAGCCGATTGGAACCAAGCTGGGTTCGCGCTCAGTTGGGCTGCGCTCAAACCTTGGATGTTGACTAAATACTCGCCGGTGCCGGTATCGCGAACGAGGGTATTGCCGATGCTAATGCCGTTGGAACCGGTGCCGTCGATGAACTGCAAATCGCTGAATTGCAGGCCGCCGAATAGTTGGATGACATCGTTGCCGGCGACTCGGAAGTCGGTAATTACGTCGGCATCGGGGACTCCGGGGCCGCCTGTGGTGGCTGTTGGTTTGCCGTCGCCAACTCGCCCGATCGCAAAAATGTCATTTCCACCACCGCCACTCATCGTAT
>PVWI01000076.1:13840-23906 GCA_003003725.1 filamentous cyanobacterium Phorm 6
CTTTTCCACCACCGCCACTCATCGTATCAGAACCGAGGTCGCCGTAGAGTACATCGTCGCCGAGGTCGCCCAGGATCAAGTCGTTGCCTTTGCCGCCGAACATCGTGTCGTTGTCTTTGCCGCCGAACATCGTGTCGTTCCCGTCATTGCCGAAAACGCTGTCATTACCGATGTCGCCTCTAACTAAGTCGTTGCCTTTGCCACCGTAAACTTGGTCGTCGTCTTTGCCGCCGTATACTTGATCGTCGCCTTCGTTGCCATTCAGAATATCGTTGCCGGGGCCGCCGTATACCAGGTCATTTCCTGGCCCTGCATTGATCGCATCATTGCCGTCAAGGCCGCTGATGGTGTCGTCTGCCAGTAAGTTTCCCAGGCCAATTGTGCGACCGTCGGGTAAGATTCCCGGCATTACATCGGGGCCGAGAGTTCCTGTTATGTTTGCCATTTTTTTTAACTCCACAGGTTAATTTTTTTTGCTTTTGGTAGAAGCACCTGTAGAGATATTTCGGGTAGGAATGCGGTATTTCAATTAACAGATGATCTGGGATATAACCGGGGATTTATGTCAGTATTTACTAAACATTTGCCACCAACTAATCGCTCCCGGCAATTTTTGCGATCGCCCTATGTTTGCTCCTGTATTTCCGCTTCGATGTCCTGTTAATAGTTGAGAATGAGAAGGCTGTCGCAATGTTCCCGATATTTCAAATATTTTTAATTTAGAATTAATACTTATTAAACTAGAAAAGTAATATCATCGCCGATTGCTCTAACTGTAAAAAGTTAAGCTCTATGTTTCTATTTGCTCAGCCAATTTCAGGAGGATACTTAAAAATATATGTAAATATTTGAGGTATCTAAAATTTAGGTATAGCACCACATCGGTGAGGACATAAATAACTTCACGAATAGAGCTGATACCCGTCAAGCATTAATGGTTTGATTCCCGTTATGCAACTGTCAACTGTCAACTGTCAACTGTCAACTGCTATATATGACTCTGCGTACACCTAACAAAAAAATGGGTGCACGCAGATCGGTGCACCTTACCAGAAAGAATTGGTTTAAAGCCGGAACCCTTTTAGGAATAAATTAAAAGCAGACTATTCATTAGTCCAATCCTCTCGCTTCCAGGTCAAGTGCTGTTAACTCAACGACTGGCCTTCGGGCAAGCTGTCAACTGAATGAAGCATAACTAACTCTCCGAATATTCATCGGATTGTGACTGGTTTTAAGTATCTTTTTCGCCAGTAGCAAATCCTTCTGTATCCTGCTTTAATTCTGAGGCAATTGCGCCTCGATCGCGCCAAGCTTCAGCATTTTCTGGCTTGATGGCAATCGCTCGATCGTAAGCTGCCATTGCTTCCTCGTAGCGCTTTAATTCTGACAAAGCTGTACCCAAGTGGTGCCAAGCATCGTAGGAGTCGGGCTTGATCGCGATCGCTTTTTGATAAGCTGCGATCGCCTCTTGATACTTGTGCAATTTTGCTAAAGATTCGCCTTTGGCAAACCAAGCTTCGTAACACTCCAAATTAAGGGTAATTGCTTTGTCGTAAGATGCAATTGCTGCTTCGTGTTGCGACAGTTTGTCGAAAATTGCGCCTCGGTTATGCCATACTTCAAAATCCTGCGGTTTAATGGCAATTGCTTTGTCGTAGGCTGCGATCGACTCTTGATAACGCTGCATTTTTCCGAACACAGCGCCTTTATTGTACCAAACTTCGTATTTGTCGGCCCGGATTCCCAAAGCTCGATCGTAAGAATCGATCGCATCGCTGTAGCGCAGCAGTCTCCACAGCATATTACCTCGGTTGTACCAAGTCTCGTATCTCTTGGAATTGAGAGCCAGAGCGCGATCGTAAGAATCGACAGCTTGTGCATACTGTTGTACTTTCCCTAACATCGCGCCTCGGTTGTGCCAAATTTCGCTGTCGGTGTCTTTGATCGCCAGAGCACGATCGTAACTGGCGATCGCCTCTTCGTAATGCTGCAATTTACCCAACAAAGCTGCTATGCTATGCCAACAACCGTATTTTTGAGACTCGCCCGAACTTGCTCGCTCGTAACAGGCGATCGCCTCTTCATACTTGTGTAATTTTGCCAGCAAATTCGCTTTACCATACCACGCTTCGTAGTTATCCGGTTTAATCGATATTGCTTGGTCATAACAGGCGAGTGCTTCTTCTTGGCGCTGCATTTTTATTAACACATTTCCACGCCAATGCCAAGCATCATCCAAATTATTATTCATTAAAATAGCTTTTTCAAAGCAGACTACTGCCTCGTCATAATCGCCTTTAGAATAAAGTCCTTCTCCTTGCTTGATATAATCGTCAGCAATCAAATTTTGCCCATCACCAGGTGATGTTTGCGAAGTTTGGGAATCGTTTAACTGCGGTTGAGGTGCCACTTTGACAGCTTCCTTGGCAACAATTGCGGGAACTTGCGAGATTTCTTGAACAATTTGAGATTTTTTATCATAAACTTCTGTTAGCAAAACTTGCAGGTGCATCAAAAATTGAGATTTGAGGGTTTCAATTTGCTCGACAGAGGATTTAGAAATTTCAGTTTCTCTACTTAAAAAATCAATGGATTGTTTAGCGGCACTCAGTTGTGCTTCTAATTCATCTCTTAACTTTTGAGTCAGTTGGCTAGAATTATTCAGCTCTGATTCCAACACGCCAATGCCCTGCAATCTTTGATTGGCATCAGCAACTAACTGTTTGACTACCAGCCTGCGTATCAGCCAAAAAAAGGCAATTGTCACTGGTGGAAATACAGTACCAAGAATTAGTAAAATATTCAGCAGATTTATCGTGTTGTTAAAACCATATCCAGATTCAGAACTACCAGCAATCGGGGAAATAAAATCGAAAGCTTCGCGAACTTGAGGATTGCTGTCGGCTCCATTTTTAATTAATTTAGTCAGCCAGGTTTCTTGTAAAGATTTTGTTAGTTCATCGCCGGATGTAGCAGCACTATCCGCCTTGATTTTTGCACCAGCAGATAACTGTGGTTGAGCGGCTACCAGCAAACCAGTCTGCGATTTTACCGCAATTCGTGGGGAAAATTGTTCGTGGGCGATCGTCTCAGGCGCGCTAATTGACTCAGCCGGACGGGAAACGGTAGTATTGATTGCATCAACAAAGTTGCTAACCTGCGGCGTCACACCAGAGACGGGAGGTGCAACAGGAGCAGCCTGAGTATTGGTAGTTAAATTCTGGGATGCGAGGGCAGCCAGAGTCAAAAGAGCTACATTTGAGACCCGCATAAACGTCAACTCACCTAGGAGAAATTAGTGCTTGTTTTTTTGGCGATCGTCCGATCGACCTCATACTCTCAGCAGTTAGAATTACTCTCGATGAGGAATCCTAGCGGTACTATCTCCAAAATACGGGCTGCGTCTGGCTTGTCAGGAAAAGTGCCAATAATTAGGGCTGTATAATTTTGGTCAAAGAATATATTCTCGCCTCTAATCCGGTTGAAATCACCCTCGGAATCATCGGGGAGCCTTGATCAATCTGCCCCATCAGCCAAATAAAAACAGTTCGTAGTGCGGACTAAAGTCCGCTCCTTTTTGCGGACTAAAGTCCGCACTACGAACCTTAATTCTTGCAGTTCGTAGTGCGGACTAAAGTCCGCTCCTTTTTGCGGACTAAAGTCCGCACTACGAACCTTAATTCTTGCAGTTCGTAGTGCGGACTAAAGTCCGCTCCTTTTTGCGGACTAAAGTCCGCACTACGAACCTTAATTCTTGCAGTTCGTAGTGCGGACTAAAGTCCGCTCCTTTTTGCGGACTAAAGTCCGCACTACGAACCTTAATTCTTGCAGTTCGTAGTGCGGACTAAAGTCCGCTCCTTTTTGCGGACTAAAGTCCGCACTACGAACCTTAATTCTTGCGGTCGATCGACCGTATATGATATCATGTCTTGTTCGCTCGAATCACCACAATAATATTAGCTCGATCGTTCGGGCTTTAGTTCTCACATGATGCGGACTAAAGTCCGCACTACGAACCGTTTTTATGATGATAATCGAGCGGATACGAGATCGATGTTGGCTCTAAACCCCAGCTAACACCGCTTGGATTTGCTGACTTTCAGCCGCTACATCCAAATCAGCGCCGTAAATTTCACAGCTATTGTTCGGACTTTCAATCAGTTTAATCTTGTGCAATTCTGCGCCCAATTCCCGAACGGGCGATCGCAACAATTGCCCGATCCGTACCGCAATATTTTCCGCAGTCGGCACAACTTTCTCAAAATAGGAAATATCCTTATTTAAAAAAGTGTGATCGAACGGTTCAACAACATAATCGTCGATCGCCTTTTGCAGAGCTTCCAAATCAGCAATCATCCCAGTCCGCGCATCAATTTCCCCTTTAATAGTCACCTCTAAATGATAGTTGTGACCGTGACCGTTAGGACGAGCACATTTGCCGTAAATTTCCGAGTTTTCTTCAAAGCTCAAATCGGGACGAGCTAACCGATGGGCGGCGCTAAAATGAGTTGACAGAGTTAAATAAGCTTCCATGCCGTTTCCTAAATATTCAGCCCAAAGTTCCGGGTGTTCAAACAATTGAATTTTGCTCACAGGCAAATGAGGGGCTAGCCGCAGCCAAATTTGCCGTGCTATGTTTTCGGTAGTTGGCAGAGTTTGCTCAAATTCCGGCCACGCTTCGTTAAGGTAGGAAAAATCGAGATCCTTGGTAACTTCTCGCTTGATGACGTGCTTGACATCAGACAAGTTGAGCACCATGCCGTACTCGTCGAGTTCTCCTATCATGGAAACGTAAAGAACGTAATTGTGTCCATGTCCCGGTGCACGGGCTGTTGGGCCAAACCGTTCAAAGTTCTCGGCTTCGCTCAACTCCGGTAGCCAGTACCGGTGACTCGCCGAAAACTGTGCCCGACGATTGATGATGCACTGCATAAAAGTCAACTAGGGTAAGTTTGTTAAGTTCTGTAAAGGACTTACTTTCTTAAGGATAGACTAATTTTTGCTGGAATTTTCCGATAATTTGAGGGTGCTCTAGATGAATTTCTACCAATTTTCCAGATATTCGCAACACATTGCCGATCGATCCCCAGGGCCGTTTTTACGCCACAACACAGATATCCGGCAGAAAATACCACTACAAAACAGTTTTTCGCCATCAATTGTTAATCCATCAGTTACCAGTTTTTAGGAAAGTGCGATCGTCAGTTTTTTTTGCAACACTGGACACTCTACGATTCGATTTTTTCGTCTAAGATTTGCAAGATAGCAGAAAAAAGAAACAAAAATAAAGCAGAAAAAATCAATCAAATCAATGATTCCAGCCATTAATAACCTGCATCACAGGGGATTTAAGCCCCCACCTTTAGGTGGATTGTTTTTAGGTAGGGGATTTAAGCCCCTGCCTAAAAACTTCGCACTCCGAAGTCAACTGTCAACTGTCAACTGTTAACTCCTAACCGTCGGGCACGGTTGTTATAGTTAGCACTTTGCGGTTCAGTTGCGACCAAAACCGATCGCCCATTACCAATTAGCAATTACCAAATATTAATGAATTGGATTACTGTACGAGCCGATCGCTTTTTTGAACATTTATCGGGTGCTATGACAACCCCGCTATTCTATATTGGCGACACTCATCTGTCCGTTAGTGCGATCGTCAAACTAATCATCTTAGCTATATTTGCCTTCATTATAGCTCGGATCGTCAGCGAAGGAATCAAGCGCAGCCTCCTAGTTCGGATGAGATTGGATCGCGGCAGCCGAGAATCAATTGCCACCATCATTAGCTATATTTTAGCAACTATCGGCTGTATATTCGTCCTGCAAGCTGCCGGCATCAACCTCACTTCTCTCACCGTCTTAGCTGGCGTAGTCGGCATTGGGTTCGGCTTCGGATTGCAAAATCTCGCCAGCAACTTTATCAGCGGTCTCACCCTGCTATTCGAGCACCAAATTAGAGTCGGAGATTTTATTGAAATAGACAGCTTATTAGGAACAGTAGAAACAATTTCGATTCGCTCCACAATTATCAAAACAATTGACGGTCTCTTTGTAATCATACCAAATATTAAGTTTGTCGAAACTAACATTATTAACTGGAGTTACAGAGACCCCAGATGCCGCCTCCGCATCCCCGTCGGCGTTGCTTACGGTTCTGACCCAGTAATAGTTACCGAAGCGCTGTTAATTGCGGCGCGGATGGAATCGAATGTCTTGTCCCATCCTTCTCCTAAAGTATGGTTTCGCGGTTTTGGAGATAATGCCTTAGATTTTGAACTTTTAGTTTGGATCGACCAGCCCCAAGAAAGCGATGCCATTAAAAGTGCGGTCAATTTTTTAATAGATTACGAATTGCGCAACCGAAATATCGAAATTCCCTTTCCCCAGCAGGATTTGTGGCTGCGAAACCCCCAGGAGTTAACTCAAGCTTTTCACCACAACAAAGACGATCATTCCAATGGGAAAGTTGTTCCGCACAATACTAAAAATTCAGCCGAACTCAAATCTAATCCCAGCATTTCTGAGCATATAACTCCTGGTAAAGCACCTAATAATTGGACTCTGCGAGACTTATTGCGGCGAGTTACTTATTTTGAACAGTGTACGGATTTAGAACTGCGACAGTTAATTGAATACGGCTACCGACAACTATTTCCAGCGGGACAGATTGTCTGTAAAGAAGATGCCCCTGGCGATTCTTTTTATATTATTCTTTCCGGGGCTGTAGAAGTTCTTTCTCAAAAAACAAATCAGTATATTGCGACGCTTCACGAGGGCGAGTTTTTTGGGGAAATTTCTTTGCTGTTGGGAACTCCGAGAACGGCGACTGTTAAAACTAGCGAAGATTCAATTTTGTTTGTGGTGGAACGCCACGACTTGCAAAAACTTTTAATTGAACAGCCGAATTTAGCAGATCAGATTGCTCAAAAATTGTCGGAACGCCAGCAAGCTTTGAGAGATTTGGGATTATTAGATGGGGACTCTCTCGGACAAACTCCTTTTATTAAAATTCGCAAGCGAATCCAAGTTCTTTTTGGAATTTAACAATTTGGGAATGGAATGGGAATTGTGAATGGGTAATTGGTAATTGGGCAATTTTTCCCCTCTCCCCCTCTCCCAATATTCGCTTCTCCCCTCTGCTTCACTAACTAACTTTTGAATTTTAATTCCTCCTGCGCTTCCCGCCGTAGTCTAGAAGCAATTCTAAACAGTTCTTGACCTGTGTGCAAATGGCGATCGTCATAATTGAGCGTAAATAAATGCAATTCTTCTATGCCATCGCCCACTTGATTGATGCAGTAATAGAGATGGGCTGCAACTCCGGCTACATTAGATGGATTGGGTACAGCTTTCAGAAAGTTATGAGCTTTTGAAAGAAAGTCGCGGCTGGTTTCGATATAAGCTTGAAACTTTTCGATCAATTCGTCATCAAACGGATCTGCTGACAATTCGTTTATTTCTTTTTTAAGCGGCTTCAAGATGCTGTTGAGCATTCGATTGACTGGTTTGTATACTTTGATCAGCCACTGTTCCATTTGTTCGTCGGCATCCCGCGCTGCTTGTTGGCGCTGGCGGGCGACGTTTGGTGCGTAGGGTGATTGCTGTTCTCTTGGTTGGGAAAATTGGCGATCGTAAGATTGTCGGTGTTGGGCGTCTCCTAATATTTCATAGGCTGCGTTGAGGCGGATAATCTCTTCGTGACCGGCTGTTGAGCTTTGGCTGTCTGGATGAAATATTTTGACTAAACGGCGGTATGCTTGTTTAATCTCAGCTTGTGTTGCTGTTGGGCTAATCTTGAGAGTTTTGTAGTGATTGGTGACGGAAGACACGCTGTTATTTCCTTGAAATCTAGATAGTCTGCGAAAAAGTGCTTGACAAAAATATCATTATTTGCTAATATATTAGTTATTTATCTGATATAAATGCCAAAAGTTGTCGGTAAAAAACCTGTGTTTTCAAATTATTATAAATCCATTTTATAAAAATATTGATGCTTTTAAAGTTTGATCGTTCGGACTTCAGTCCTCTCTATACGGAGTTGAGTTAAGAAGGACTAAAGTCCGAACGATCAAACAACTGTTAAGAAGGACTAAAGTCTTCACTAGAAATAACAGCAGGACGTACACTCTACGCCCTGCTTTTAGTTTCTGCAACTCGGGTCGTCAGCGGGCTTAATTGAGCGCCATCGCCAGATTCAGTTCGGGATCTTGGAACAAAGGAGTGCTGAGATAGCGTTCGCCGAAGCTAGGCTGAATCATCACAATCAATTTGCCTGCATTTTCGGGACGCTTGCCGACTTTCAAAGCCGCATACAATGCCGCACCGCTGGAAATACCGGACAAAAGTCCTTCTTCCCTGGCCAAGCGCCGTCCGTAGACGATCGCCTCGTCATCGGTAACAACTATCACTTCGTCGATCGCATTCACGTTCAGCACCGGCGGCACAAAACCAGCACCGATACCTTGAATTTTGTGAGGCCCAGGCTTGCCACCCGACAGTACATGACTGTTAGCCGGTTCAACGGCGATCGCCTTAAATCCCGGTTTCCGCGACTTAATTACCTCTGCAATACCCGTAATCGTCCCGCCAGTGCCGACTCCAGAAATCAAGAAATCAATCTCGCCATCTGTATCTGCCCAAATTTCCTCAGCCGTTGTCAAACGGTGAACCTCCGGGTTAGCTGGATTGCGAAACTGCTGCAACATATACGCATTCGGCGTTTTGTCCACAATCTCCTGAGCGCGGCGGATGCAACCGGTCATGCCTTCAATTCCCGGAGTCAGTTCCAGTTGAGCCCCGTAAGCGCGCAACATTGATCGACGTTCCGTGCTCATCGTATCCGGCATTGTCAAAATCAACTGGTAGCCCTTAGCCGCCGCCACCATTGCCAAAGCAATTCCGGTATTGCCAGAAGTCGGTTCTACTAAAACCGTTTTGCCGGGAGTAATCAGCCCTTCGGCCTCGGCTTGATTTACCATATTGACACCGATGCGGTCTTTCACCGATGCGGCCGGATTCATGCCTTCAAGTTTTACGACAATCCGAGCCAAGCAGCCTTCGGCTTGGGGAATGCGGTTGAGTTGCACCAAGGGCGTCCGCCCTACCAATTCTGTAATGTCGCCAGCAATACGCATAATCTTTGTCAGTTGGTGGTTGAAGGTAAATGTTAATTCCTAGTCGGGAATACGAACTAGATGTAGTACATAATATCTAGCTGCCGCCTGCCATTGCGCTTTTCGCACAGATCCTGTAGCGTATATTTTTGTAAAACCGAGTTGGCGGCCGATCGAGCTTCTTGCCAAACTTCCCAAATCACCGCACTTTCTACAGTTTGGGCTGGCGAGTCTTTTTCGGATCGATCGAACTCAGAGCCTTCTAAGCAGTTAAGAACTTCTAGAATTGTAATTTTCCAGGGTTCCCTCGCCAAGATATAACCTCCCTTAGCTCCTCGCTGGCTGCGGATCAGCCCGCTGCGCCTCATTGTAGCCAGCAACTGTTCTAAATATCGATCGGGAATATTTTGCTGAGCCGCTATCTGTCGAATTTGCAGGGGTTCACCCTGTTCGTAGCAATCCGCGAGTTCGAGCAAAGCCAAGATTGCGTATTCGCTTTTACACGAGAGTTCCACCATAATTGCACTTTAAAATACCAGAATTTTGAACTCCGAAGTCAGATTTTAGAATTATGGTCAATTCTGAGTTCTCACTTTTGATTATACCCCGGTTCTCCACTGGAGTTTGTTTGGTTTCACAAATTCTTGTAATTTGTGGCGCAGGGCGATCGTATTATCGGTTTTACCTGAAGTTGACTGTGAACTACCTACACTGACATAAAAGTACAGTGTAGGCTTCCCAATTCATCAGCAACCGCCTCTACAGTCGTGGACTTACGCCCAAACCCATGCGGTCTTACATTGCCTCCGAGGGCAGTAGCGTTAGTTCCTAGCGCCAATATCCGCAAGCCTTCATCTCTGATATTTATCGCTGCATTTACCGAAAAATTGGGTTTAAAGCCCCGTCCTTCTAGGACGGCTTTTTATTCAGATTTTAGAGGATTAAGGAGCAGC
>PVWI01000006.1 GCA_003003725.1 filamentous cyanobacterium Phorm 6
TGCTTTGGATACTAACCGACTTCAGCGCGTTACAGAACCGTTGGTAAACGAACAAATGCTCGGTTCGGCTTTGATTTCTCCGTCGGTTAAGTTGTTGAGTCTCCCGGAAGTTGTGGCGATCGACCAAATTCAAGCTTTGCGCGATTTGCCGACTGGGGGCTATGCTATTTTTGCGGTGGAAAGTATCAGCAGCGGGATGCAGGGCTTTTTTAACCGCACTCAAGGGCGATCGGTGCGTTCCACGAATGCTACGGAACCGATTCCTTACCGACAGCCGTTTGCTGCTGCGGCTTCGCGGTATACTGCTCTCAAGCAGGAATGGAGTTTTTTGTTGGCTAACAATCAGTTGCGGGTGTCGGAATCTGAACTGAAAGTGCTCAAAAGTCGATCGGACGAATTGGCGCAAGCTTTCAGCAAATTGGCGGCCAATCCTTCTACCGAAAGTTTAGCAACTGCTAAAAGATTGTTGGCGAGTTTTCAATCTCAATTTCAATCTTCCATGCGCTTGCATTCTGCCGACAATAGCTATCAGGTGCAAACTTGGCAAAATCGTTTGGAGAGTTTGGATATGCTATTGCGTTACGGCGAAAGAGTAGAGTTGAATCGCAGGTAAAATCAGCTTATTGGGGTGAGCGCGGCTCCCGATAGTGCGATTCACGCTCGGGATAGCTTCGCTCGCGCGTACTCTCCCCAGAAATACGCTATAGTAATTTAAATTCATATCCTGTAGTGTTGTCAGTAGGGTAAAATCCCAGCCCTGCACTCATAGTAATCTAATACGCTTGGGATAAGCCCGATCTCCCTGGCACACCCCTTAAAAAAGGGGGGACAAGAGTATTCTCAAAGTCCCCCTTGCTTTCGGGGGATTTAGGGGGATCTCCGGGCAATAAACAGCGCTAACCCAAGCGTATTGTATAGTAATCTCCATTGCCTGCAATAAGTGGTGGACATGATAAAGCACTTTTTAGGTAAGTGCTTTATCGTGTCCCCTCGAACAACCACAATAAAATTGGTTTGTAGTGAGGACTAAAGTCCTCAGATTTTATGAGGACTAAAGTCCTCACTACAAACCAATTTTTCTTAGGTAATTAACCGGATTTGAGATGACTCGCTCGTGTATCGCTCCAAGATTTTAATATCTACTAATTTACTAGGCAAATTTCAATTACTCTTAGGATGAATATGTTTCCTAAACAGCTCAATCGCTTTGCTACCAAAATTATCGGCAAAGTTCCATTACAAACAGTGCTCGTGGTTCCTTTTTTAGTGCAAATTGTCGGCACCGTAGGAGTTGTCGGTTGGCTGTCATTCCAAAACGGTCAGCGCGCGGTTAACGATGTTGCTACTCAGTTGCGGGGAGAAATTAGCGATCGCATCAAAGACCGCATGGAAAATTATATGTCTATCCCCCACATTGTCAATCACCTGAACGTTCAAGGCGTAAGATTGGCGCAACTGAACCTAGAAGACAAGCAAAAATTAGAAATTCATTTTCTCGAACAAATTCAATATTTTGATACAATCAGCATCATTTACGTAGCCACAGAAAATGGAGAACACTCTGGAGCAATTCGCACTAAAGATCGGATTCTCATCTCTGCTGCTGACAAATCTACTGGCAACAAATTAGCTCGATATACTGGTGATTCTCAAGGAAACCGCGTTAAATTAGTAGAAATATCCAATAATATTTACGACCCGCGAATTCGCCCTTGGTACATAGCAGCGGCGCTCGCAAAAAAACCTATTTGGACTCCAATTTATACAGATTTTTTGACAAGAGAACTGGCAATTACTGCTGCTATGCCTATCTACAACGACGCTGGCAAACTGTTAGGAGTAGCTGGCAGCGATTTGCTATTTTCCAAAATCAAAGAGTTTCTCGTCAGCCTCAAAATTGGTAAGTCGGGGCAAACTTTTGTGATGGAGCGATCGGGAATGTTAATTGCCACTTCCACGCCTGGTCAAGAATTCGCGGTGGAAGGTCAAGAAACAAGACGCATAAAAGCTTCTGAAAGCGAAAATCCCGTAATTCGCCAAACCGCACAGCATTTAGAGAAATCCTACGACAGCTTAGCTAAAATCAAGAATTCTCAACAGCTTAATTTTGATGTTGATGGCAAGCAAAATTTTATTCAGGTAACTCCTTTTCAAGACGATCGGGGGTTAGATTGGCTGATTGTGGTAGTTGTGCCAGAGTCCGAC
Organism: filamentous cyanobacterium Phorm 6; assembly: GCA_003003725.1. Classification (GTDB taxonomy): domain Bacteria; phylum Cyanobacteriota; class Cyanobacteriia; order Cyanobacteriales; family Microcoleaceae; genus Microcoleus. Next base: position 2,206 of record PVWI01000006.1, read on the forward strand.
TTTATGGATCAAATTAACGCCAATACGCGCACCACTTTTTTGCTATCGGTTGCAGCTTTGCTCGGGGCGACAATTCTGGGTATTCTGACTGCTAAATGGGTGGTACGGCCGATTTTAAGATTGAATGCAGCGGCGAAAGCTTTGGCAAAGAATGAATGGGATACAAAGCTCGCTCTGAATCGCGAAGATGAACTCGGAGAACTTGCGGCTGCTTTTAACAGCATGGCAGAGCAATTGCAGCACTCATTTACTTCGATCTCGGAAAGCGAAAACCGAGTTAAACAATTTCTCAATGCAGTACCGCTAGGCATTTTTATTGCAGATACAAACGGTCAACCTCACTACATTAATCCTACAGGAGAGCAACTTTTAGGTCAAGGAATTATAGCAGCAGATTCCGAAAATTTGCGCCAAGCTTACAAAGTTTATTTAGCTGGAACTCAGGAAATTTACCCGGCGGAACGCGACCCAGTTTTAAATGCTTTCCAGGGCAAAAGTGTCACTGTTGATGACATGGAAATCTGCTCGCCTGACCAAACTGTTCCCCTGCAAGTTTGGGGAACTCCTATTTATGATGCTCAAGGAAATATTATCTACGGGATGTGCGCTTTTCAAGATATTACGGAACGCAAACTAGCGGAAAAACTGTTAAAGGAATACAACGAAAATTTAGCAGTGCAAGTTGCAGAACGCACGTCCGATCTTGCCAAGGCAAAAGAAAAGTTTTCTAAAGCTTTTCGTTCCAGTCCCAATGCGATTACAATCACGAGAATCAGTGACGGTCGCCACATAGAAGTTAATGACAGTTTTTGCCGGATGATTGGCTACAGTCAGGAGCAAATTATTGGTAAAACAGCGGTAGAACTAAATTTTTGGGCGACTTTAGCAGAACGCGATCGCATGATTCAAATGTTGAAAAACAAGACGGCAATTCACAATTATGAGCTGAGGTTTCGTAATAAAAGTGGTGCAGAAAGAACGGCGTTGCTGTCGATTGAAACTATTGATATTGAAGGAGAAGCTTGTTTTCTGTCGATTTCTAGCGATATTACCGATCGCCAAAAAGCAGAAGCCGCCCTCCGCGAAGCAGAAGAAAAGTACCGCAACATTTATCAAAATGCTTTAAACGGCATTTTTCAGACTGCTGGTGACGGGAAATACATCAGCGCTAACCCGGCTTTAGCTGAGCTCTACGGTTACGAATCCCCCGCAGAATTAATCGCAGCACAGCCGAATTTCAAGAACCAGCTTTACGTGAATCCCAACCGCCGCAGCGAATTTGCAGCGCTGATGAACGAGTACGGGATACTGTCAAACTTTGAAGCGGAAATTTACCGCAAAGATGGCAGCATAATCTGGATTTCCGAAAATTGTCGCGCTGTCTGCGATGCCGCAGGAAATCTAGTTTACTACGAAGGTTTTATCAAAGATATTACTGATAGCAAAGAAGCGGAATTCAGAATGCAGCAGGCGAAAGAAGCCGCCGAAGCAGCAAACCAAGCTAAAAGTACCTTTCTCGCCAATATGAGTCACGAATTGCGATCGCCCCTGAATGCAGTTATCGGGTTTGCTCAAGTCATGATCCGCAGTAAAACTCTGTCTCAGGAAAATCAAGAAGATGTCGGAATTATCCTACGCAGCGGCGAACATTTACTAGCTTTAATTAACCAAGTTTTAGACTTGTCAAAAATCGAGGCCGGACGCACTACTATCTATGAAAAAAGCTTCGATTTGTATCGATTGCTCGGCGATTTAGAAGATATGTTTGCTCTCAAAGCCGAGGAAAAAGGCTTGCAATTAATGTTCGATCGGGACGCGGAAGTTCCCCATTACATTTGCACCGATGAAGTTAAATTGCGCCAAGTCTTAATTAATTTGCTCAACAATGCCATTAAATTTACTTCCGAAGGGGGAGTGTCGGTGCAAGTCAAAGGAGGAAGGCGAAAGGTACACAAAAACAGCACTGACCAATTGCCAGGTCGCTACTGGCTGCATTTTGAAGTTCAAGATACTGGTGCAGGCATTGCTGCTGAAGAAATCCATCAGTTGTTTGAAGCATTTGTGCAGACAAAAACTGGTAAAGATTCTCAGGAAGGAACGGGTTTGGGTTTAGCGATAAGCCGTCAATTTGTGCAATTAATGGGAGGTGAAATTACTGTGATCAGCGAGGTCGGAAAGGGTGCAATGTTTCAGTTTGACATCCAAGTTCATCTGGTTGAAGCGGCTGATATTGAAAGCAAAAAAACTATACGGCGAGTTGTTGCCCTCGAACCGAATCAACCGAGTTACCGCTTGCTAATTGTGGACGACAAACCTTTGAACCGCCAACTTTTGGTAAAGCTTCTGAGTCCACTCGGATTTGAGTTGAGAGAAGCGAATAACGGTAAAGAAGCTGTGGATATTTTTAGGGAGTGGGAACCGCATCTGATTTGGATGGACATGAGAATGCCTGTGATGGACGGGTACGAGGCAACGAAACAGATTAAAACTACAACTGGCGGGCAAGCAACGGCGATTGTGGCCCTGACTGCTAGCGTTTTGGAGGAAGAACGGGCGGTGATTCTTTCGGCGGGTTGCGATGATTTTATGCGGAAACCGTTCCGAGAGGAGGATATCTTTGCGGCAATGGGGAAACATTTAGGAGTACGTTATATTTATGAAGATCCAACAGCAGTCAGTGTGGTGGGTATAGGGGAGTCAAGTCAGGAGGTGCTGACACCGGAGGCGATCGCCTCTCTTTCTCCAGAATGGATGGTTGAATTCAAGCAAAATATTTTGAGTGTGGACATGGAGGCGATCGCTAGTTCGATCGCACAAATCCACACTGTCAACCCATCTCTTGCGGACACACTTCAAGATTGCATTAATAATTTTGAATACGACAGAATTTTGAATATAATTGATCGCAGCGAAAACCATTAAATACCTGATGAATTCAACCTTGCCAAAAACCAATCGAGCTAATATTTTAGTAGTGGATGACACGCCAGAAAACCTGCGGCTGCTGGCAGGAATTTTGAGCGAAAAAGGCTATCAAGTTCGCCCGGTTCCCAACGGCAAGCTAGCACTGTCTGCCGCTCAAAAAATGCCCCCGGATCTAGTCCTGCTGGATATTATGATGCCCGATATGGATGGCTATGAAGTTTGTCAGCGGCTCAAAGATTCTGAAATTACAAAAAATATTCCGGTGATTTTTATCAGTGCGATTAATGACGTGATGGATAAAGTCAAAGCTTTTGAAGTCGGGGGAGTAGACTTTATTACCAAACCGTTTCAAGTTGAAGAAGTTTTAGCCCGGATCGAAACTCATTTAAAAATTTGTTCGCTACAACAAACTTTGCAAGAAAAAAATCAAGATTTAGCAACTGCCATCTACCAACTGCAAGCCACCCAAGAGCATTTGATTCAATCGGAAAAAATGGCGGCACTGGGACAACTGATTGCCGGCATTGCTCACGAAATCAATACCCCGCTGGGCATCATAGGTTCCTCTATTGATAATATAGCTAATTTTTGGGATGATAATCTACCAAAAATGCCTCAATTTTTTCAAGAACTTTCTGAAGAGAGTCAAGGTTATTTTTTAAGTTTACTTTACAGAGCTACTCATCAAGAAACGTTATTTACTAGCAGAGAGAAGCGAAAATTTAAGCAGCAGTTGACTAGCGATTTGAGGGCAGGATCTATTAAAAATGCTGAACAAATTGCGGATACTTTAGTTGACATGGAAATCTACGATAACATAGAAAAGTTGTTGCCACTTTTTAAATTGCCGGATTGGGAAGTAGTTTTCAATACTGCTTACCAGTTTGTGAGCTTTAAAAAAAGTGTTAACCTGATCCAAAGAGCGACAGCTAAGTCAGGAAAAGTAGTATTTGCCTTGAAAAGCTATGCTCATTTTGATAGCAAGCAAGAAAAAATTCAGGCGAACTTGCACGACGGCATTGAAACGGTGTTAACCCTATATCAAAATCAACTGAAACACGGTATTGAAGTAGTTAAAAATTATGGAAATTTACCCAAAATAGTCTGCTATCCCGATGAATTGAATCAAGTGTGGACGAATCTAATTTACAATGCCCTGCAAGCAATGGATTATCAAGGTATTTTGACGATTGAAACTCTGCTGCAAGAGGCAAATATTTTGCTCAAATTTACTGATAATGGCAAGGGTATTCCCCCAGAAATTATTCCCAAAATTTTTCAGCCATTTTTTACGACTAAATCTGCGGGCGAAGGTAGCGGTTTGGGGTTGGATATTGTGAGAAAAATTGTTGAAAAACATGAAGGTACAATTGCTGTAGAATCGGTACCGGGGCAGACAACCTTTACCGTCTCGCTGCCAATCTATTAACCAAAACTTACACCCGTTTAAAAAAAAGAAGACAAATGTAAGCCCGTGATCCAAACCATGATAGTTATTAGTCATGCTCAATCGAAAATGCCCAATGCGAAAATCTCAAATGCTATTACCCGCAGGGCGTGATTCTCGGTGAGACTCGCGGCTGTCTCGCTGACAAAGACAAGATTTATGACGATTAACCGGGTTTATTTTCAGAAGTGCTATTAAAATAAGATACAGGACAGATATCGTGCATCCTCGCCGGAAATCAATCACACAGCAGCAAGTCATGTCGGTAAACCCACTAAAATAATAGCAGAGAGGAAAAGATGAATAAGCCTGTAATTCTTTGCGTTGACGATGAACCCGATATATTGAAGACTCTCAAGATGCAGCTCAAGAATGAATTTAAAGATGATTATTTTTACGAATTAGCTGAAAGTGGTGATGAAGCTTTAGATTTACTTGAGGATTTTGAAGAAGAAGCTGAGGTGATTGTGATTGTTTCTGATTGGCTGATGCCGGGAATTAAAGGTGATGAACTTTTAATTAGAGTTCACCAAAAATATCCTAAAATTATTACGGTGATGTTGACTGGACAAGCGGATGCAGCGGCAGTTGAGCGGGCAGTACAAGAAGCTGATTTATATTGCTGTTTGTACAAACCGTGGAATAGCAAACAGTTAATAGATACGATCAAATCTGGGCTGGCAAAGTTATTATGAAAAAACCTGTGATTGTGTGTATTGATGACGAACCTGATGTTTTGAACAGTTTAAAGATTGAATTGAAAAAGGCGATCGGCGATCAATGTATTATTGAAACGGCGGAAGGAGGGCAAGATGCTTTAGAGTTGCTGGCAGATTTGCAGGCAGATGAATACGAGATTGCTTTGGTGCTTTCGGATTATATTATGCCGGATATTAAAGGGGACGAATTGCTCAAGCAAATTCACGAACGCTCACCGGATACGCTGACGATTATGCTAACGGGCCAAGCAGATTTGGAAGCTTTGAGTAATGCTATCAAGTATGCTAAGTTGTACCGTTATATCCCTAAACCTTGGCAAAATGAAGACTTGAAATTAACGGTAGTAGAAGCTGTTCACAGTTATTTGCAAGACCAAAAGTTAACAGATGAAATCGTGAAGCGGCAAGAAGTAAATGAGGAGTTAAAGCTAGTAAATGCGGCGCTGTCTGCGAGTGAAAGCCGCCTGAATCAATTTTTAGAAGTTTTGCCAGTGGGGGTGTGCGTTTACAATGCCGACGGCTCGATCGCCTATTTTAACCAGACAGCGCGGGATTTGCTTGGTGCAGATACGATTCCAGAAAGCACGGCGGAACAATTAGCTGCAACTTATCAACTTTATGTTGCTAATACTGATGAGCTTTACCCGCCGGATAATTTGCCAATTTTGCGCGCCCTGAAAGGAGAATTTGTCAAGGTTGATGATGTGGAAATCCATCAAGATGGCAAAATAATTGCGATCGAGATCAATACTACGCCGATTTTTGACGCTAGCGGAAATATTATTTATGCGATCGCAGCTTTTCAAGATATTAGCGATCGCAAACAAGCCGAAAAAATCCTAGCAGATTACCAGCACACCTTAGAAGCCCAAATTGACGAACGCACAGAACAACTGCAACAAGCCGCCTTAGCTGCTGAAGCCGCAAACAAAGCTAAAAGCACGTTTCTTGCCAATATGAGCCACGAGTTGCGCACCCCTCTCAATTCCATACTCGGGTTTGCACAAATCATGGAACCCAGCCCCAATTTGACTGTCGAAAACCGAGAAAATCTGAGAATTATTCACCGCAGCGGCGAACACTTGCTGACACTGATCAATCAAGCCTTAGACTTGTCAAAAATCGAAGCGGGGCGGATGATGATTGACCCGAAAAACTTCGACCTCTACCGCTTGCTTGACGACTTGCAAGATATGTTTCAACTGCGGGCACAAAGTCAAGAATTGCAGTTGCTTTTCGAGCGCGAGGCTGACGTTCCCCAGTACGTGCGAACGGATGATGTTAAACTGCGGCAAGTGCTAATAAATCTCCTCAGCAATGCCATAAAATTTACGCAAAGTGGTGCGGTAGTATTAAGAGTTAGAAAATTAGAAAAATCGGGAGTTGTTGATTTATTGGATAGTCCAAAAGTTGTCTTTGATACCACAACAACTATTCGGGATTTTTCGATAATTAGCAGTGATTCTGCAACTGTTGAATTGAGGGAGGAGGCTGAGGATTCAACTCAGTTTCAAGTAATTTTTCTTCAGTTTGAAATAGAAGATACAGGAGTTGGCATTGCTCCGGAAGAATTGGGTCAGGTTTTTAATGCCTTTGTGCAAACAGCTTCCGGTCAAAAAACTCAGAAAGGCACGGGTTTAGGATTGACGATCAGCCGTCAATTTGTCCGCCTGATGGGAGGAGAAATCGTCGTAGAAAGTCAACTGGAAATCGGCACTACTTTTAAATTTGAGATTCCAGTCGGTGCGGTTTATGCTGCTGATGTTCCCGCCCCGCAAATTAACCGCGAAGTTACTGGGTTGGAACCAAATCAACCCTGCTACCGGATTTTAATTGTGGACGATCGCGAAGACAATCGCGAACTTTTAGTCAAAATGCTTTCTCCTTTGGGTTTGGGCCTGCAACAAGCCACCAATGGCCGCGAAGCCATAGAAATTTGGGAAAATTGGCACCCGCATTTAATTTTGATGGATGTGCGAATGCCAGTGATGGACGGCTACGAAGCTACTAAACAAATTAAGAGCAGAATACAGCAGAGAGAGCAAGAGCAGCAAGGAAATGGGGAAAGGAGTATTTCCCATCCCGAATCCCCGATTCCGAAGATTGTGGCTTTGACAGCTAGTACAATTGAAGGCAGGCGATCGTTTGCTTTATTGGTTGGCTGCGATGATTTTATTAGTAAACCTTTCCGCAAAACAGAAATATTTGATACTCTCAACAAACATTTGGGGGTGAGCTATATCTACTCTAACTCAACGGATTTTATCTCCACAGCCGATCGAAGCAATCAATCTGACTCCACATCTAATGCTGTGCTTGCTTATTTACCCAAACTTCCCGCAGAATGGGTAGAGAATATGAAGCAGGTAATCCGCAATGCGGATTTTGACTTAATTGCCAGGACAATCGAGGAAATAAGGGATGCTCATCCTGAATTTGCCGAAACCCTCCAGGGTCATTTGAATAATTTTGATTACCAGAAAATTCTCAATTTAATTGCCGAGGCGGAGGAATCAGATAATGCAGGTGAAGGCGGAGCAAACTGAAGACTATCAAGCAGATATTTTAGTAGTTGACGATACGCCAGATAATCTGCGTTTGTTGATTAGAATTTTGCAAAAAAACGGCTATAAAGTGAGACCTGTTACTAATGGTTTTTCTGCCATAGATGCGATCCAATCGAGCGCGCCGGATTTAATTTTGCTCGATATTATGATGCCGGATATTAACGGCTACGAACTATGTAAAAGATTGAAAGCTCAACCGCAATTCAAGGAAATTCCGATCATTTTTCTCAGCGCGCTAGAAGAAGGAATAAATAAGGCACAAGCTTTTGAAGTGGGCGGAGCCGATTATATTACAAAACCTTTTCAGGTGAAAGAGGTATTGGCACGAGTGAGCAATCAACTTACTGTGCGTTCCTTGCAAATGCAATTGCAAGATAAAAATCAAAAGTTGACGGATCAAAATCTCCAGTTGCACCAGGAAATTGCGGAACGCCGCCAGGTTGAGATGGAAACGAGGTTGCTGCTGAAGGCAACTCAAGCTATTAGCAAATCTGAGGATTTTGAGTCTGCTATAGATGTGATTTTAGGCTTAATTTGCGAAACTATTGAATGGAATCTGGGCGAGGCTTGGATTCCTTGCAGTGAAGGCGTTTTGAAATGCGCTACAGGCAGGTACGTCAGCGACTTGAGCTTTGCCCAATTCCGACAGACAAGTTGGCAGTTAACTTTTGCTCCCGGTGTGGGACTCCCGGGGAGGATTTGGCAGTCGCAGCAGTCGGAATGGATCGAGGATGTTTCTAGTGCACCGGAACAAGTTTTTTTGCGATCGGAAATTGCGGTGAATGTGGGATTGAAAGCGGCTTTTGGGGTGCCAATTTTGGCGGAAAATCAAGTGTTAGCTATTTTGATTTTTTATCGCGAAAAAGTTTTGGAATGTCAGCCGCGCTTGTTGGAATTAGTGAGTGCTGTTGCTATGCAGCTCGGTGCACTGATTCAGCGGAAACAAGCTGAGGCCGCGCTGAAATTGCAGCAAGAGCAAACCGAGAAATTGCTGCTGAATATTTTACCGAAACGTATTGCTGAGCGCTTGCAAAGAGAGCAAAAGTTGATCGCGGATCATTTTGATGAGGTGACGGTATTGTTTGCTGATTTGGTTGGTTTTACAGAGTTTTCGGCTCACAAAAGTCCGACGCAGTTGGTGGAAATTTTGAACGGGATTTTCTCGGAGTTCGATAGGTTGTCTGAGTTGCACGGGTTGGAGAAGATTAAGACGATTGGGGATGCTTACATGGTGGTTGGGGGTTTGCCGACGGCGCGGGAGGATCACGGGCAGGCGATCGCACTTTTAGCTTTGGAGATGCAGACAGCTTTGAGGAGGTTTAATGTCAAAGTAGGAGAAAACTTTCAATTGCGGATCGGAATTCACAGCGGTTCGGTGGTGGCGGGAATTATTGGGATTAGCAAATTTAGCTATGATTTGTGGGGAGATACTGTTAATGTTGCTTCGCGGATGGAGTCGAACGGATGGCCCGGTAAAATTCAAGTGACGGCGGCGACTTACGAGCGTGTCAAAGAGCAGTTTGTTTTTGAAGAACGCGGTCATATCTCGGTTAAGGGTAAAGGAATAATGCTGACTTACTGGTTGATTGAAGAACAAATTCAACAGTTGACAGTTGACAGTTGACAGTTGACAGTTTGAGAGCGACCTCTACCTAAAAAGAAGAGGATTGGAGTAATGAATAGTCTGATTTTTATTTCTCCCTCAAAGTGAGAGGCTTTCAACCAATTATTTCTGGTAAATCTTTTTAATTTTTCTAGGTCAACTTCAATTAATATTAAAATTAGATCGAATTTACACTTTCAGGAGAGCTCATCTTTTGCAAACAGTTGAAACAAAATCGCCGACAGCATTGAAACGAGTCCTAGTTGTTTTAATATCGCTGGTAGCTGTAGCGGTACTGTCGATCGCTACTCTTATCCTAATTCCCGGAGAAAAAACAATGTTTGCTGGAAAAAGACCTGCCAATATCGGCATTGTGTCAGGAAAACTCGCCGCGTGTCCCAGTTCCCCCAACTGCGTCAGCAGCTTCAGTCAAGATGCCGAACACCAAGTTCAGCCTTTGGCATACACTTCGTCGGCTACAGAAGCAATGGCAAAGCTCAAAGGGGCGATCGAGTCCTTGGGCAAAACTAAAATTATCTCCGCAACTGATAATTACCTCTATGCGGAGTTCACGAGTGCTTTGATGGGGTTTGTGGATGATGTGGAATTTTTGGTAGATGATGGGGCAAAGGTGATTCATGTGCGATCGGCTTCGCGTCTGGGAGAGTCGGATTTAGGAGTTAACCGCAAACGGATAGAAACAATCAGAGCTCAACTAAATCAACTGTGAGCTAATTTCTAGCTGTCAAGGAAGCTCCTCACCTACCAGATGAAGGGGTGGGACAAGAGTATTCTCTTTCGTCCCCCTACAACCAGGGGGATGCTGCAAGGGATCTCCGGGCCATAAATAGATAAGACGCGGCTTCAACCGATCGGTCTTTTTGATCAGGTTCTGAATAGCTGAGCGCGCTCACACCGACACTAGGCTGTATTCCTATAGTATTAAACGCCCTCAATTGTACACTTCAGACTTTAGGGAGAGGGAAGTTAACCAATTAATTTCTACTATTAATTTAAGTAGAGCTCAAGAGGAAAAAACACATGGCACTTCAAAGAATAGAAGAATTTTATCCTAATTATCAGGAAGAAATTTTTGCAGGAGACGACATCAAGGGATTTGATGTTTATGCAGGCGACTCTGATGAAAAAGTAGGCAGCGTTTATGACGCTTTGGTTGATGAAACCGGTCGTTTCCGCTATTTGGTAATTGATACCGGTATTTGGATTTTTGGCAAAAAGGTATTGCTGCCCATCGGCTCTGCCCGCTTCGACTACGGAGCTCGTCGCGTCCACGCCACAGGTCTTCGCAGCAAAGAGCAAGCAGAACAATTGCCGGCTTACAATGAATTAGAACCCGTAGATTACGATCGCGAAGAAGAGGTAAGAGGCGTTTACCGCAATCAAGACACAGCAGGAGCAATCACAGCAGTTCCTGCTAGCTACGATCGCAGCAACTACAGCTATGATATCGATCGTCCCCTCTACGAAACCAACGAACAGAACCACCAAAATCTCAAGCTTTATGAAGAACGCTTGGTGGCTAACAAAAACCGCGCCAAAACAGGCGAAGTAGCAGTTGGCAAGCGCGTGGAAACTGAAACAGCAAAAGCTTCAGTACCCATTGAAAAAGAACGAGTCGTAATCGAGCGAGTAACACCTGTAGAAGCGGGTAGAGTAGTTTCAGTCGGTGAAGCTGACTTCCAATCAGGGGAAGTTGCACGCATGGAAGTCTACGAAGAAACGGCCGACATTCACAAAGAAGCTTTCGTGCGCGAAGAAGTCAACGTCAGAAAAGAAGTTGTTCGCAGCACGGTTGACGCTGAAGAAAGCTTGCGCCGTGAAGAATTAGACATTAAGACCGATGGAACTCCGGTTGTAGATGATAAGAAAGCTATCTAAACCAACCGCAGCAGGTATTGCATAGGAATTGCGCATACGTAGATCGCATAATTCTGTCAGGGTGCAGGTTTGATTTTTGCGATCGGGCAATTCCTAGATAACGGGGCGGGTGGAGTACAAAACTTGTCTGGTTTGGGCAAAGTTTATGCACTTTCCCCGCCTTTACTAATTGATAATAAAAATCCCTAAGCAGGAAAGTTTAAAAGATGAACGGTCAAGCATCAGCCGAAAAAATAGCAACTGCCAAATCAATTACCCGTCTCAACCGGGTTCCCGAAAAAGTCAGAACTAAGCTAAAGAGTTTTACAGTCAAAGACAACCAAGGTCTTTTAATTGGCAAAATTAAAGATGTATATTTTGATGCTAACGGTCAGCTAAACTTTGTGGTAGCAGGGCTAGGTATCGAAAACACGCGGATTTTTTTAGTAAGTATTAAGCTGCTAAAAAAAGTAGATTATCACCAAAAAGCGCTGTTTGTAAGTATTAATTCAGAGCAAGTCGAACTCCTCCCCGGAATTTCGGCAAATGCCGGGATTGAGTCTTTAGAAATTCCCTCGGCACCGCTGAGTGAATTGAGCAATACCGAGTCCACCAATCCCCCAAAAGTTATGTTAAATCCCACAGATACCGATCGCCCAAATGAACATTTAGAGACAACTCAGGATGAGGAAGACTTTGATATTGTAGATCAAGATGTAATTCGCTTGCTAGAAGAACGATTGGTGATCAATCGCAGCAAGCGCAAAGTCGGCGAAGTCATTGTCCGCAAAGAAATTGAAACTCGGATGGTACAAGTGCCCATCCAGTGGGAAAAGCTGATTGTCGAACAAGTCGGCGATGATCCGAAGGTGTTGGCAGAAATAGATTTGGGCGAGGGACACATCACCGGTGTAGACTTGACGGAGATTAAGAGCGATCGCCAGGAACCGACAGTTAAGGCTGAATATACCTCTGTGCAGAAAGCGAGCAAAATTTTAAATGCGATCGCTTCTCAGCCCCGTCACGGTTGCGTAAAAGTCCGCATAGAGCTGGTTTTGGAAGACAAGCAACTGGAGGAAACTTACCAAAAATGGATGACGGAAAACCACTCAGATGACCACAATCAAAAATTAAATTAGTTGGAAATTTTGAGCGATCGGCATCTGCACAAAATAGTACCAAATTGCGGTAAAATTGCGGTGGTCAAATTTAGAAGTATTTGAAAATGCCCAGCACAATCTCCGACATTACAGTAAAAACGATCGCAGGCGCAGACAAGCAGCTAGGAGAGTACGCAGGCAAGGTACTCTTGATCGTTAACGTAGCTTCCCAATGTGGCTATACACCTCAATACAAAGGACTCGAAGAATTGACCCAGAAGTACGGTGCTGCGGGACTCTGCGTGTTAGGATTTCCGTGCAACGACTTCGGAGCACAAGAACCCGGAAGTAACGCAGAAATCGTCAATTTCTGTACTACAAAATACGGTGTCAGCTTTGAATTATTTGACAAAGTACGCGCTAAAGGCAGTCAACAGCACCCGCTGTACGCTAAGCTTACGAGTGCAGTCGATCCCAAAGGTGAGGTTTCGTGGAATTTTGAGAAATTCTTAGTTAGCAAACAAGGTGAAGTGGTTGCCAGATTCCGCAGCAGCGTGGGGCCAGATTCGCCAGAACTGATCGCGGCTATTGATAAAGAATTGGCCAAATAAGAAGTTCGGCAACGGATTGTGTAACGGATTTAACGGATGTTGAGGGAAGAGAGAAGAAGTTAATCTGCTTTTTTGTCTAAGTTTAGAGCTGGTTTTTTTCTGCTCTTCCCGATTGTTTCCGCTTAGCAGAAATTAACAAATACCGATGATTGGCTTTAATGGGAAAATAATTTAATTTAATGGAAAATACATCGGGATTAGATTTAGCAGTAGGTTTATTGGCCTTCGCGATTCTGGGAGGCGGGCTGGCAATGCTATTTGTAGGTATGGCATCGTTCCCTAAAGAAAAGTAGCAATAATTGAGATTATATCCTGACTGCGACTCCAATCAAATTGGTTCGTAGTGAGGACTTCAGTCCTCCAATTTCTATGAAAAGTGAAGTCCGAACCATCAAAATGTGAATAAATTTAAAAACCTTCATTTTTATAGCAACCGCCAAAAAAATTAGGAAGTTATTAATTTAGGAAAGCCTTGATTTGATTGCTTCTTTATTCTTTCTTCTTTTTTATTCCTAATGACTAATGACCAATGACTAATGACTTCTTCTATAACATTCGCAATTGACACTCATGCAAACTACCGAAAACACAGTAAAAATTGCCCTCGCGCCGGGGGATTTGCGCCGCGTTCACCATATCGCTTTAAATGTGCGCGATATGAATGCTTCCCGCAATTTCTACGGTACAATTCTGGGGTTGCACGAACTCACAGGTGCAGAAATTCCCGCAAGTTTAACCGAAATGGTAGCTGCGGGTAAAGTTGCTAATTTCATCACGCCAGACGGGACTGTGATTGACTTATTTTGGCAGCCAGACTTGGAACCGCCTAACCCTGACCCGGAAAAGGCTTTTACTCGCGCTAACCACTTGGCTTTTGATATCGATCGCGATTTGTTCGATCGCGCTCTGGAAGTGCTAAAGTCTAATCAAATTGCGATCGACAGTGGCCCCGTCACGCGCGCTACAGGACGCGGCATTTACTTTTACGATCCCGACGGATTTATCATCGAAATCCGCTGTGATGCAGTTTAAACAGGCGCGCTCGGTCTTTCGGTGCGCACGGAGCACCACACATTTACTCTCCCCCTCTCTCTTACTTTCCCTCTTTGCTAATAGGTTGCTTCGGCCAAGTAAAGCGAAAAGTTGCTCCCTCACCTTCGGCAGATTCCAGCGAAATACTGCCGCCTTGAGCTTCGACAATTTTCTTCACCAGCGACAAACCAATGCCAGTATTTTCAACTTTATCGCGAGCTTCCAAGGTCTGAAAAATCACAAAAACTTTATCGTGATATTGAGGAGCAATCCCCGGGCCATCATCCGCTACAGCAAACTCGTAAAAAGTCTCTAACTCTTTAACCGATATATTTACGTAACCGGATTCACTTCTATTGTGTTTGATGGCGTTACTAATTAAATTAGCAAAAACCTGCTGCAACGGCAATTTTTCGGTCACAAAAGTTGGCATTCCGGCTTCAACTTTTACCTCAAATCCCGACGGCGGAGCCAAGGAATCAATAATTTCTGCTAATAAATTCTCAACTTTTACCGTTTCTGAAGCTACTTGAATGCGTCCGACGCGGGAATATTGCAGCAGTCCCTCAATCAAACCTTCCATCCTGTGAACTCGGCCGCGCAGCAGATTCATTTGGTGCACAGTATCCTCTGTCATCGCGTCGCTGAGGTCTTCTTCTATCCAACTGCTGAGATTGGCGATCGCCCTGAGCGGCGCTTTCAAATCGTGAGAAACTACATAAGCAAACTGGTCTAATTCTTGATTCCGCTTTCTCAAAACATTGCTCGTTTTAGCCAGAGAGTTCGCCATCCAAGTCAATTCTTGTGCGCGCAACCTGAGCGATTCTTCAGCTTGTTTGCGTTCCCTAATATCTTCTACCACACCCATCAGAAATTGAGTGCCATTTTGTTTTCGCAGCAGCGAAACCGTCAAGTTTGACCACACGCACTCTCCGTCTTTGCGGATGTAGCGCTTTTCCACACAGTAATTTTCAATTTCTCCTGCTAACAATTGGCTCAATAATTCCAGTTCGTTTCCCAAATCTTCGGGAAAAGTAATCTCCTGAAATTTTTTCTCGATCAATTCTTGGTGGCTGTAACCCAAAATTTCGCAAAGTTTTTGATTGACTAACAGCAACTTGCCATCTACACTCGATTGAGCCATGCCCACTGCCGCTTGTTCAAAGGTATCGCGAAACCGTTGTGCGCTTTCGGCTAAGGCAATTTCTGAGCATTTGCGATCGCTAATATCGTTGCTGATTTCCAAAATAGCCAGCGGTTGATCTTGCTCGTCGCGCTGCAAAGTCCACCGGCTCGCCACCGTGATTTTTGTGCCGTCTTCCTTGGTTCGCACCAGTTCCCCTTGCCAAGAACCCAGCTCAAAAAATACTTTTTGAATTTCCTCGAAAGGCTGCGGCCATTCTGTTTGCAAAAGCTCGTGAATATTTTTTCCGATTGCTTGCGACTTCCGCCACCCGTAGAGCCACTTCGCCCCCAAATTCCAATAATAAATCTCCCCGTTCAAGTCTAGTACCGCGATCGTATCGTTCGCCAAATCCAGCATTTGCGCTTGCTTGCGTAGAGTTTCTTCGGCTTGTTTCCGTCCTCGCACATCGCGGCAAATTGCAATAAACAACTGTTGATTTGCCAGACGCATTTCGCTCAGCGCCAACTCCATCTGAAACTTGATTCCGTCGCTGCGCACTCCCACTGTTTCTTGCTGGTACGTCTTCAGTTTAGCATCGGGATTTAACACAAAATATTCGATCGAATAATCCCCGGCGCTGATGTGCGGCTGCGGTTTAGCTATCAGTCTGCGGAGGTTCGAGCCAATTGCGCGATCGGCTTTCTCGCCAAAAATCTTTTCGGCGGCCGCATTAAAAGACTCAATCTTTCCCCGTTCGTCCAAAGTAATAATCCCGTCAGCCGCATTATCTACCACTGCTTGAATGCGAGTTTTACTTTCTTCCAACCCAGCTTCCCGTTTCCTCAATTCCTGCTCTAAACTATCAAATAAATACCAGGCAGCCCCTGCACCCAAACAGCCGACAAGCAAACCACCTACTTGCAGGAAATTAGTTAAATCTCTCAACTCCCGTATTTGTCGCTCTTGAGCTTTCTGGTAAGCTTTGTTGGCATCAGCAAACGCATCAATTTTGTCGCGTATCTTATCCATCTTCAATTTGCCTTGAGCCAACACCTGATTTATTTCTGGCGACGGCACTCTTGTTGCCGAACTGTCGAGCTTCTTCAAAGTGTTTTGCAAGAAATTGATGTGTTGTTCGGTAATTTTTTTAATTTCTGCTAATTCCTGAGCTTGCGGTTTATTTTTTCCAACCATCAACTTGAGTTTAGCTAGCAGCGGAGGCAAACTCTTTTTTCCTTCTAAATATGGTTCTAGAAATTCGCGGCGCTTCGTCAACCCGTAACCGCGAATTCCAGTTTCTGCATCCACCATCGCTGTTAACAAGCGGTTAGTTTCCTGAAGTATTTCCTGATTAATATTTGCTTGATTTCTGAGCTGTATGGCACTCTCCCGGAGTCCTGAAATTGCGATCAGCGAGGCAAACATACCAATAAGGGGGATGGCAACGATGACTGTTCCCCGCTGGCGAATTGGTCGGTTTGTCCAGATAAGTTGGACGAAGCGATCGAGCAAATACTTCACGGATCTTGAAGGAGAAAGTTTGCTGGAATCATATCAGTTTTTGGCAATTTATGCTAGGAATAAGTTTGTTTGTTTTTTTTGGCGATCGCCGGAGACTAACCGTGGATACTAGATTAGGCTCCTGCAATCGCTACCTGCTGAGCATGACAGCAGATTTTCTAGTAAGGTTTTTAAGCGGAGGCAAGGAGAAGGAAAGGCGTTTTTTCGGCAGTGAGACAGTAGGTGCAGCAGAAATAGTTTTTTCTACTTTACGGTCGTTTTCGCCTTCAGTTGTTGCTTTCAAACTACAGTCTGTTTCGTGATTCTGAACAGTTGGAACTACACTCCACCGGCCTG
The DNA here is from genome assembly GCA_003003725.1 of filamentous cyanobacterium Phorm 6. GTDB lineage: Bacteria > Cyanobacteriota > Cyanobacteriia > Cyanobacteriales > Microcoleaceae > Microcoleus. The sequence continues at coordinate 19,071 of PVWI01000006.1, forward strand.
TCGCGGGATCGCGATAAGAAGTGAAAGGATTTATTTTTAGCGGTTGATTGCAAGGTTTAATCATGGTAGATGCACTCCTGTGATTTTGAGAACTTGCGCACTGATGAAGCTGGCATTGCTATCTCGGCAGTAGAGGCCAGTTTGAAGGCTTAAAGGATTCGGCAAAAGGTACCCATGATGTTTCTGCGTCGTGAGACCTTTGATAAGTCCTGATTTCCTGTTAACTTTTGCCTTCTACTGGTGCGCGACCATAGCATTACTTTTACCAAATTGCCTTTGTACAAGCAACCCCCCACCCCCCCTTAATTAGGTTGAGGTGCGACTTTTGAATGCAGCGAGGCGCTATATCTTACTTGCGGCACAAATTTGGGATAATACAGGTCATTCTAGGCTGGGAAAAAATGCTATTTTGTGATGAGTAACAACGTCGATCGCGATCGGTGTCACAATTATCAATAGGAATCGGGAATTGGGAATTGGGAATTGGGAATTGGGAACTGGGAATTGGGAATTGGGAATCGGGAATCGGGAATCGGGAATCGGGAATTATTCCATCTTCCACCCATCCGTTATGTCAATTCCGGCTGCGCCGGAATGATAGAGAGGACACGGCAGTGCCGTTTCCCTACCATAATTTATTGTAGGGACACGGCAGTGCCGTTTCCTGATTTCTTAGGCACTCGCGGTTTCTTCTGTCATTTTTGGGTGCAACCGAAATTGATATAATATCAATTCCACTCTTCATCGGAATTGTAAAATCAAGTCAACAGTCAACACTCAATCATCATTCAGTTTTTCGAGTCAACAGTCAACAGTTAACAACAGTTGACAGTCAACAGTCAACAGTCAACAGTCAACAGTCACCGAACTTCCTTCTAACCATCAACTTTTGCCTTTAATTGAACAGTAAAAGTAGAGCCAACACCCAACTCACTCTCAACCGTGATATCACCGCCCATCATCTGACAAAACAAGCGGCTAATCGCCAATCCCAAACCGGTGCCACCGTACTTGCGAGTAGTCGAAGCATCCCCTTGCATAAAAGGTTGAAACAAACCCTGCTGCTGTTCTGCCGACATTCCAATCCCCGTATCAGATACCTGCAAATAAACCCAATCGCTCCCGCCTGATTGTTGGCGAGTCGCGCTCAGGATCACAGTTCCACCTTCGGTAAACTTCAGGGCATTCGAGAGCAAATTGAACAGAATTTGCCGGACTTTAGTCAAATCTGCATACATCACTCCCAAATTCACAGAGCAAGAAACTTGTAATTGATTGTGATTTTTTTCGACCAAAGGGTGCAAAGTTGCAACGACTTCTTCTATTAAATTTGCGAGGTCGAATTTTTCTAAGTAAAGCTCCATCCGACCGGCTTCTATCTTAGAAAGGTCGAGAATATCGTTAATTAAAGTCAGCAAGTGTTTGCCGGCGTTATGAATTTTTTGGGTATCGGGAATGATGTCTTTGAGTCCCGATTCCAGTGCTTCTTCTTCTAGCATTTCGCTGTAACCGATAATGGCGTTGAGCGGCGTCCGCAGCTCGTGGCTCATATTGGCTAAAAAAGTGCTTTTAGCTCTGGAAGCTGCTTCAGCTTTGTGTAAGGCTTCTTGCAAGGCGATTTCGGCTCTTTTGCGCTCGGCAATTTCGATGCGGAGCAGTTTATTGGCGGTGGTGACTTGAGCGGTGCGCTGATCGACGGTCATTTCTAGCTGGGCTTTGGCTTTGGAGAGTGCTTCCTGAGCCCGCTGGCGTTCAAATCCTTCGATCGCCAGTGCGACCAAATTTGCCAAAGAATCGGCGAAGGTGCGTTCCTCCAGAGCCCACTGGCGGGGCGCGCCGATATGTTCCAGAGAGAGGATGCCTACGATCTGGCCGCTGAGTCTAATTGCTACATTTAAGATCGATGAATTTGGCTTGCTGGCATTCGGCATCACAGCGGAATGTTCGGCCACCGATGATAAGTGGCACAAATTTGTTTTTAGAGAGTTTGGAGTATTTGTTGCAGGTTCTAAAGCTTTGTCCTCAGCTAAGTTTTCGCCCGGTGCATCGGCTTCGAGCTCTAAAACTGAAAATTTTAAATCGCTTGCGGATATGGACTGGCGGCTTAAATGATTCTCGCGGGTGCGATCGTACAAGTCGAGACAAACTAATTTGAGGTTGGGAATTTTAAACTTGGAACGATCGACCGACTCGTGGTTTTCTGGGGCGGCCGCCTCTGTATCGACTGGCTGTGTTTGGTTGCGGGCGATCGCTCTGTGGGTAAAATTTAGCTGGGGATCGATCGTCGGGTAGCGAGTGCCAAATCTGAGATGGTTGTAAAGCCAGACGCTGACTTTTTCCACTTCCAAAGTGCGGGATGCCGCCTCGGTAATTTCGCGAATTCCCACATTCAGCGCACCGGTGTTGAGAGTCCTCTGCCGACCTAGCTGCAACAAAGCCAGACTCTGGCGGCGGAGTCGCTTTTCGCTTTCTTGGAGAGTTTGTTCTGCTTGCTTGCGCTGGGTGAGGTCGTACAAGGCGCACAATGCTGTCGGCTGACTGTTGAACAGCAGCGGCTGAACCGAAATCATTGCCCAGAAAGGGATGCCGTCTGACTTTTTGCAGAGGAGTTCGTAGTCTTGGAGGTATCCGTCTTTGTCGAGGGCGCCGAGTACCTTTGGGCGATCGCCCGGGTTGAAGTAAAAGTCTTCGGTGCTACTACCGATCAATTCTTCTAGGGGTATGTTCAACAGAGAAGCCGATTGAGCGTTCGCATACAGAATTAAGCCGTCCGAGAGACTAGAAACCAATACCGGAACGGGAGTTGCCGAGGCGATCGCCCGAAACTGCTGTTCGCTTTCGCGCACTGCTAGCTCAGCTTTGACAAGCAAGTGAGCTTCCATCGTATCCGAATGTTCGGTGTTAGTCTCCAGCAAAATTTCTAGGTCAGCCTTTTCGCGCTTCAAGTTTTCAAGTTCCGCACTCAGCCGCTGAACGTCCAAAAGTAGCTGTTCTCTCGATGGTTCTTCCTGCATAGCAATTGACTATTGGTAATTTTTAGTCTGTTCTGAAGTTTTTTAAGGTTTGCCACTAAATTAACTATGACTTATTCCCATTCACTTCCCTTGCCCTCATTCCGGCGATCGAACGCGGGTATGGGATTCTCCTTTACCTTTTTTCAATGTGACTATTCCAATTCTAAATGCAGGGAAGGCATCAGCCGCTGCAAGTTCTTCAGCGATTTTCCCTGCCAGGGGATCAGTTTAGAGCCTTTTACGGCGATTTGAATATTCTTTTGCTGACGCACTTTAATCACAAATTTTGAGACTATGTTAATTCCCGAGCTATTTAAGAATTCTAGCTTTCGCAAGTCTAGAGTAATTGTATTTGGCGATGAGTCTGTCACTGCGTTGAGCAGTTCGACGATCGGCGCGTATTCTTCCATCTGGCTGAGCCGGAACGAGCCGCAGCAGGTGACTGTTTGGGTAGCGCGATCGTACTCGATGCTGTAGTCTTTGGTCTGAATCTCCATACTTTTGTCAGTTGCTGGTGGTGAGCGGTAAAGAGGCTTTGGCTGCGGGAGCGCTTGATTGAGCCCTGTGGCGGGCGCGATCGAATTTTGGCTGTTTGCCGAGAATTTGTGTAGTTTGTAATACACATACTGCCAACTGTACCATTGCCATAGGGCAGTTATCAGTTATTTGGGGACTTATGCAGTTGCCAGTTGTGGGGGTTGAGGAGACCAGCTTTTGCAGAAGTTCCGAGTTATAGCAAAAGTTCGATGGAACTCGCAAGAAGAAAGAACGAAGAAGCAATCGACCGCATGGGTTTGGCGGTTAAGAACATCCTAACTGTCTTGGCAGTTGCTAGATCAATTCAGTTTTTTTTCTCAAATTTCTATTGACAAAATCCCCAAAATGTGAGACATATTTGATATCTTGCACCGCAGAGTAGGAGAATATTTAATGGCAATTTCAGCAATTACAGAAAAGCTTTTGGCTGCTAAAAAAGCTCAGGGAATTAGTTTTGCAGATTTAGAAAAAGTTTTGGGTAGGGACGAAGTTTGGATTGCTGCGGTTATTTATCGTCAAGCTACCGCATCGGTTGATGAAGCCGAGAAAATTGGTTCGGCTTTGGGACTAGACAGCCAGACGGTGGCGATTCTGTGCGAACCTCCGCTAAAAGGTTCTTTGGATGCTGCTGTTCCAGTCGATCCTCTGATTTATCGCTTTTATGAAATTATGCAGGTTTACGGGATGCCGCTCAAAGCAGTGATCCACGAAAAATTTGGTGACGGAATCATGAGTGCGATCGATTTTACTATGGATGTGGAAAAAGAAGCAGACCCAAAAGGCGATCGAGTGAAAATAATTATGTCGGGGAAATTTTTATCCTACAAAAAATGGTAAGCCAGTTTGCTAAACTCGGCCGGTGTAAATTAATTTTTTTTAATTCTGTCGAATGACAGATCGCTAATCACTAATGCCTCACAAGTGTTAAGTTAGAAATAGAGTCCGCGAAGCTTGACTGGTGTTGGTGTGCGATCGGGAAACCGTTCTAGGGCTGAACACTCGATCGATCCCGCGGCAAATTTCCCAGTCAAAACAAGCAACCGCAACCTAAAGTAAGAGGCAAATATGTCAAAATATGACTCCCATCTCAGATGCTCCTTTTGCGGCAAGTCGCAGGAGCACGTCCGCAAGTTAATAGCTGGGCCCGGCGTCTACATTTGCGATGAATGCGTGGAACTGTGCAATGAAATTTTAGAAGAGGAGTTTTTTGACTCCAGCAAAACAATTGGTCAACAGATTCCCCAGTCAGAGGTGCGAGAGTCTCAAGGACAAGGAACGAAACGCGCGAGTCGATCATCGAACAAATCGAAAATCGTTCTAGCTCAAATTCCGAAACCCACAGACATTAAACAACATTTAGACAACCACGTCATCGGTCAACACTCAGCAAAAAAAGTTCTTTCTGTAGCAGTTTATAACCACTACAAACGCTTAAGTGTTGACCAAGCCAAAGAAAGCGGCAAATCTTCCCCTGACAGCGATGTCGAACTGCAAAAATCTAACATCATGCTAGTCGGGCCGACAGGTTGCGGCAAAACTTTGTTAGCGCAGAGTTTGGCGCAAATGCTGGAAGTGCCGTTTGCGGTAGCCGATGCGACGACGCTGACAGAAGCCGGCTATGTCGGTGACGATGTAGAAAATATCTTGCTGCGGCTGTTGCAAATGTCCGATTTTGATGTCGAATCGGCCCAGCGCGGGATTATTTATATTGACGAAATTGACAAGATTGCTCGCAAAAGCGAAAACACTTCGATCACCAGGGATGTATCGGGAGAAGGAGTGCAACAAGCGCTGCTAAAAATGTTGGAAGGAACGGTAGTTAACGTGCCCCCGCAAGGTGGCCGCAAGCATCCTTACCAAGATTTTATTCAAGTTGACACTAGCAAGATTCTATTTATTTGCGGCGGTGCTTTTGTCGGTTTGGAAAAAATAGTTGAACAGCGTTTGGGTAAAAAATCCTTGGGCTTTATTCAGCCAACAGAAAGCGACAGCAACTCGACTTTGCCGGCGAAGGATAAGCGGGCGGCAGATATTTTGCAGCAAGTACAACCCGATGATTTAGTCAAGTTTGGTTTAATTCCTGAATTTGTCGGGCGGATTCCGGTGGTAACGGTGATTTCGCCGCTGGATGAGGCGGCTTTGATGCAGATTTTGACTGAGCCCCGCAATGCGCTGGTGAAGCAGTATCAAAAGCTGTTGAAGATGGATAGTGTGGAGTTGGAATTTGAGCCAGATGCGCTACGGGCGATCGCCCAGGAAGCCTATCGGCGCAAAACCGGCGCGAGAGCTCTCCGCAGCATTTTAGAGGAGTTAATGCTCGATGTGATGTACGAATTGCCTTCTCGCAAGGATGTTGCTAACTGTACGATTACTGCGGAAATGGTCGAGAAGCGATCGACTGCTGAATTGCTGTGGCATCCCGCATGGCACCAACAGCACGAAACTGCATAATTTGTAATCCGTAAGGTGCGCACTGCGCACCCTACAAAATGAGGAGAAATCAGCGACAAGACAGTCGTGTCCCTACAATTAATCTGCTGGCGTAGGGAAACGACTGTCTTGTCCTCTATATCATTCCGACGCAGCCGGAATTGATATAATTTATGTGGTTAGATATTGAGCGATCGACATTACCAACTTAACTTTTTTGAAAAATGGCGGCAAGTGCGGTATGATGTGAATTCGCGATCGGTTCTAGCGGGGAGCAGCCGCTAGAGGAAACGGGGAAAGTTCGGTGCAAGTCCGGCGCTGTCCCGCAACTGTAATGAAACACTGGTTGTTTCTCAAGTCAGAATGCCCGCCGATATCTAACTCACTTTTGAACGCATCTGCGAGGTACGGATGATGGATGGAATTAATGCGGCTGTGCGCACAAAGCACAGTCTGTTTGTTTGCACTGCTTGCGCGAGTGTTTGGAAAAACGGCAAGCGAGAAGGCAAAAGCGGCGGCCAACAATTCATGGAAGATTTGTCGAAACTGGCTAAAGATTGGGAATTTTCCGATAAATTTGATATTCAAGAAGTTGAGTGTATGAGTGCTTGCAGTCACTCTTGTGCTGTGTCTTTTGCTGCTGCTGGAAAGTACACTTATCTGTTTGGTGACTTGCCTGTAAATGAATCGGAAAGTGTCGAGGCTGTGCTGGAATGTGCGGGTCAATACTATGCTAAACCGGACGGTTTGTTGCCTTGGTCGGAGCGTCCTCAAGCTCTGAAAAAAGGCGTTTTGGCGAAGATTCCGCCGCTGGGGAATTAGAGATAAGATGAGGCGATAAGTTCTCGCTTTTACTCAAAGTCTAGATCCCCCTAAATCCCCCTTAAGAAGGGGGACTTTGAGTATTTCGAGTTTCTTCCTGTTTAAAACAGACTTTGAACCCTCTTCGCCCTTTCTTAAGGGGAGTTATGGGAGATTTGGATAATAATTCTCAACCTGAAAATAATTTAATGCACAAAATTCCTGTTACGGTTATCACTGGTTTTCTCGGTAGTGGCAAAACTACCTTAATTCGCCATTTGTTGCAAAACAATCAAGGCCGCCGTATTGCTGTTCTGGTTAATGAATTTGGCGAAATCGGAATTGACGGAGAGTTGCTGCGCGATTGCCAAGTTTGCGATGATGATGATGCAGAAAATGTGACTAGCAATATTGTAGAACTCACAAATGGCTGTCTTTGCTGCACTGTTCAAGAGGAATTCTTGCCGACTATGCAGGAATTGTTGAAGCGCCGAGAACAAATTGATTGTATCTTAATTGAAACTTCTGGCCTCGCACTTCCTAAGCCTTTGATTCAAGCTTTCCGCTGGCCGGAAATTCGCACGGGCGCTACTGTGGATGGTGTTGTTGCTGTTGTCGATTGCGAAGCTATTGCTAGCGGTAATTTTGTGGGCGATATCGATGCTTTGATGGCGCAGCGGCAGGCTGATGATAGTTTGGATCACGAAACTCCGATCGAGGAATTGTTTGAAGACCAGTTGGGCTGTGCCGATATGGTACTGTTAACGAAGGTCGATCGCGTGGATGCGGAAACTCAACAGAAAGTTCAAACCTGGTTGCAGCAAGAGTTACGTCCGAGTGTGAAAATTGTGCCTTGCAAGGGTGGCGAAATTAACCCTGATGTGCTGTTGGGATTTAATGCGGCGGTTGAGGATGATTTGGATTCTCGCCCGAGTCACCACGACACTGAGGAGGAGCACGAACATGATGATGATATTAACTCTACTTTCTTTATTGCCGATCGCCAATTTGAACCTGAAGATTTGGTCAAAAAACTCAAATCGTTGATGGAAAGTCAAGAAATCTATCGGATTAAAGGGTTTGTGGCGGTTCCGAACAAGTCGATGAGGATGGTGTTGCAGGGTGTGGGCGATCGGATAGAATATTTTTACGATCGACCTTGGCAACCTTCGGAACTTCGGCAAACCAAACTGGTGTTTATCGGTCGGGAGCTCGATCGCGATCGAATTGCAGCTATAATTGGCAATTAATCGCACGCTGACCTCAGAAACCGGGTTTCTTTCTATATTTCTCATTCCTGTTTGCAAAACTCGTAGAAACCCGGTTTCTAATCTCATACGTTAGCCCTTAACCAAACACTACCTATTCCTCTAGTCAAAAACTCTTAATATTATTTAATGTATTGCTAGCAGTAAGTCTGGTATAACATACCGATAATGGTTATCATTTCACAATAGAGGTCAAGTATGGTGACTGCTAGAGCGATCGAATCAGTACCCGTAACAGTTCTCACAGGCTATCTGGGTGCAGGCAAAACTACGCTACTGAACCACATCTTAACACAAGAGCACGGCAAAAAAGTTGCAGTAATTGTCAACGAATTCGGCGAAGTAGGCATCGACAACCAACTGATAATTGATGCCGACGAAGAAATTTTCGAGATGAACAACGGCTGCATTTGCTGTACAGTCCGAGGTGACTTGATTCGGATTATCAACAACTTAATGAAGCGGCGAGACAAATTCGACCACATAGTCATCGAAACCACAGGTTTAGCCGACCCTGCGCCCGTAATTCAGACATTCTTTGTAGACGAAGATATGCGGGACAAATTGCTGCTAGATGCAGTTGTTACCGTAGTTGATGCCAAGCACGTCTGGCAGCACTGGGACGCAGAGGAAGTTCAAGAACAAATTGCCTTTGCTGATGTAGTTTTGCTCAACAAAACAGACTTAGTAACTGCCGAAGAATTGGCAGAACTAGAAAACCGAATTCGCGCAATGAATGCACTGGCAAAAATCTACCGCACCCGCAATTCTGAATTAGAAATCGATGCTTTGTTGGGCGTAAAAGCATTTGATTTGAACCGGGCTTTAGAAATCGAACCAGACTTTTTGGGCGAACACGTTCACGAGCACGATCCAAGTGTAAAATCAATAGCAATAGTAGAATCCGGTGCTATTGATGGGGACAAATTTAGCGATTGGATCGGCGAATTGTTGCGAACTCAAGGCACAGATATCTTTCGGACAAAAGGCATCTTGAATATGGCAGGAGAAAACAAGCGATTTGTTTTTCAAGGAGTGCATATGTTGTTCGACGGTAGACTGGATAGACCTTGGAAAGCCACCGAAACTCCGAAAAATGAACTCGTATTTATCGGCCGCAACCTAAACCAAACTCAATTAACAGAAGATTTTCGTAAGTGTCTGGTTTAATCTAAATTGAAAGTGGGGTGAGAATTATTCATCCCTTTCTTCTCTTCCTCTGTGTTCTCTGCGGTCTCTGCGGTTAAATCATTCCAAATTCATGACAAAAGCAAAAATGAACTAATGCTGGAACTTCATGGCAAAAAAATTCTATCTGATTATATAACTGCTATTACTTGGTCGCCCGATCGCAAAAATTTTGCAGTCTGTTCCGCCGCCGGTGAAGTGATGCTAGGAAATGTCGCAGCCATCAATAAATTGTCCTTGCAGCCATTGCAAATAGCAACCGATCATTCAATAGATTGTTTAGCTTTTTCTGCCGATGGTCAATTCCTAGCTGCTGGCGGACAAGACGGAAAAGTGCCAATTTGGCGCTCTAATTCTGGCGAATTAATTGCTAATTTGGACAATCAGCGCGTCTGGGTTGATAAGTTAGCTTGGAGTCCGAACTGCAATCAGTTAGCTTTCAGTATGGGCCGCTGCGTTCAAGTCTGGAATGCTGATGATAATGTGGTGGAAGTAACGCTGAATTTCGATTCATCATCTATCCTCGGTTTAGCATGGCATCCTATTGTTAAATCTCTGGCTGTTAGCGGCTATCAAGGCGTTAAAGTTTGGAACGGCGAAGATTGGGACGAAGACCCGCACGTCTTGTCAGTACCGTCTGCAACAGGTGCAATTGCTTGGTCGCCGTCAGGGCAATATTTAGCTTGTGGCAATATGGACAATACCCTAATTGTTAATGAATGGGGTAGTTCTGAACCTTGGGTAATGCAGGGTTTTCCGGGGAAGGTTCGGGAGTTGGCTTGGTCGAATCAAACTAATTCTTTGGGTGCGCCTTTGTTAGCTGCTTCGAGTTCTCAAGGGATTTCTGTTTGGGAAAGAGATGCTGATGAAAGTGTCGGTTGGGAAGGTTGGGCTTTAGAAGTGCATGAAAATGTCGTAAGTGCGATCGCCTTTCAACCTACCACCTTTTTATTAGCTTCTGCCGCCGCAGACGGTCAAATTTGTTTGTGGGAGGAAGCAGAACAATTGCTGCAAATTCTAGAAGGTGCAGAGGGCGGTTTTTCCTGTCTCGCATGGCATCCTGACGGTCAATTTCTGGCGGGGGGCGGATGCGGCGGCGAATTGCTGGTTTGGTCGAAATCTATGCGCGGCAAAGGATTCGGGCGATCGCGCTAGGGAACCAAAAACGTAAACAATTGAAAACTTGCTCTTTACAAAATCCTAGATTACTGTAACATTTTAGTGGCTGCACTATCCTCAAGGGCGATCGACAATTATGAACCAACAGCAATTTCTCGAACAACTCAACAGCATTCTTGACCAAAACCACCTGCTGAAACACCCGTTCTACCAAATGTGGAACGAAGGCAAACTAGACATCGCAATGCTGCAAGAGTACGCACAAGAATACTACCTGCAAGTCCACAACTTCCCCACCTACGTCAGCGCTACCCACGCCGCCTGTGACGACATCAAAATTCGTCAAATGCTCCTCGAAAACCTGATAGAAGAAGAGCGAGGCGCTGCAAATCACCCCGAACTGTGGCTGCGCTTTGCCGAAGGTTTGGGTTTAGATAGAAACGCAGTTCTCGAACGCGAACACTTAGAAAAAACCACCGAATCCGTCCGCATTCTCAAAGACTTAGCACGCAGCGAATCTCCCGCCAAAGGTTTAGCCGCCCTTTACGCTTACGAAGCGCAAATCCCCGAAGTTTCCACAACCAAAATCGCTGGTTTAAAGGAATTTTACGGTATCGATTCACAAGCAGCTTTATCTTTCTTTCAAGTTCACGAAAAAGCCGATGAGCTCCACTCCGAAGCCACTCGCGAAGCTTTGTTACAGCTTTGTGAAACTGAAGAATCACAACAGGAAGCGCTATTAGCAGCCGAGAAAGCAACTTTTGCTCTTAATTTACTGCTTGATGGTGTTTACGAAACCTATTGTCAAGCTAAGTAAGCTTCAGTTGACAGTTGACAGTTGACAGTTGCTTTCTGGTAAAAAACGCATATTTGCAGGGCGGGTTGAAAAGCATTGGTGTCAACTTACTGTCAAACGTAGTAATAACTTTCTTGTTTGACGACTGGCCCAGATCCTCCCTAGCCCCCCTTAAAAAGGGGGGAACCGGAAAATATCAAAGTTCTCCTTCAAAAGGAGAGAACCGGATAGGATCAAAGTCCCCCTTCTTAAGGGGGATTTAGGGGGATCTAGACTCAGCTAGCAGCGAGATTTATCAAAATGTTTACACTGAATAGGACTATTCTCCTCTCTTTCTTGTCAAAATTCCTTGACTGGGACTGAACAGCAAAGCTATTAAAAATAACCCAAAAACAACTAATACAATTGCCGCACCAGATGGCATATTAAAATAATAGCTGAGATACATCCCAGTTACACTAGCTGTAATTCCAATAATTGCTCCCAATCCCATCATTAAATGTAACTCTTTTACCAACAAATACGCCGTAATTCCAGGCCCGATTAACAGCGAAATTACTAACAGCGCCCCCACAGTTTGCAAACTCGCCACAATCGTTAGTGTAATCGCCGAAATCATCCCCAAATAAATCAAGTTTACAGGTAAACCGGATGCTTGCGCTCCCAGCGGGTCAAAAGTATAGAATAGTAGTTCTTTGTAAAAGACTTTAACCGCCACCAAAATAATCACAGTTATGATAAAAGTCTGCTGCACATCAGACGGTGCAACTGACAAGATATTGCCGAACAGAAACCCGTCTAAGTCTAATTTTGTTGTCCGCAAAAGGCTAATCAATGTGACGCTAATTGCTAAAAAAGTAGACAAGATCAATGCCATGACTGCATCAATTTTAATTCGCGATTGTGATTGAATCCATGCCATAATTACGGCGCTGATGATTCCTGAGATAAATGCGCCGATGGAAATATTGAAACCTAAAGAAAATGCAACGGGCAATCCTGCTAATACGGAATGGGCAATCATGTCTACCATCATTCCCATTTGTTGTACAATTAAATAGGAGCCGACTACGGCGCAGACAATTCCTAGCAGAATGCCGACGGCGATCGCATTTCGCATGAACTCGAATTTGAGCGGCTCGATTAGTATGTTTAACATTTATAGAGGAAGGAAGTTCGGCAACGGATTTTGTAACGGATTTAACGGATGTTCGGCAGCGGATTTAGCTGTTGTGTCGCTATTGAAAAATTATCAAGGGAAATTGACAATCTCGTAGCGACGCACCCTACGGTTAGAATATTTCAATTTGTGTCACGCGGAAACTAAGCTTAAATCGTATCCATAGGCTTTTTGAATATTAGCAGCAGTCAGCACTTCTCGGCTGGAACCAACGGCAATTAATCCTTTGTTGAGTAACAATAAATTATCGTATTGTTTTAAGGTTTCGCCTAAATCGTGACTGATTACTAGCAATGTTTTATTTTCGGCTTTGAGTTCGGCAAAAATATCGAAAATAATTTCTTCTGTTGCTTTGTCGATCGCATTAAAGGGCTCGTCGAAGAAGAATAAATCGGCTTGTTGGGCGATCGACCTTGCTAAGAAAATCCGCTGCTGCTGGCCGCCGGAAAGTTCGCCAATTTGCCGATCGCGCAAATCCCACATTCCCACCCGCAACAAAGCAGTTTTCACCAATTCCCGCGACTGCTTCGAGGGGCTGCGAAACCAACCGGTTTGCACGGTTCGCGCCATCATCACCGCATTCCACACCGTAATCGGATAATCCCAGTCAATTTGCGATCGCTGCGGCACATAGGCCACCCGCGACAACTGTTCCTTCAACAACCGCCCCTGATATTTTACCAAACCCCGACACGCCGGAATCAATCCCAGCATCGCTTTCACCATCGTGCTCTTCCCCGCGCCGTTGGGCCCGAATACACCGGTTAATTGTCCGGGTTCTAACTGGAAACTCACGTTGTTAAGGGCCGAAATTCCTCGATAATTCACAGCCAAGTCTTGCACTTCTAACATAATTGGAGATTTTGAGAACCATTCTTGTTCGTAGCTACTACAATAGGATAACTCGAAAAAGCAATAACGATTATCGTTCCAAAGGTGAAATGTTAAAAAAATTGTCTGGAAAAACTGGCAGATTTTGCAGTACGGCTGTTTTGGCGATCGGTTTCGGACTGGTTGGGTGCACTTCCGCCCCCCAAGCCAGCAATTCCACGCCCCAGAGTCCCAGCGCCACTCAAACTCAAGTGAGTCCCGTGGCTAACTTACCGAAAGTCGTCGCCACGACTGGTGTGATCTGCGATATTACTAAGGAAATTGCCCAAAGCTCGATCGACACCACCTGTCTAATCAAGCCCGGAGAAGACCCCCACGCCTATCAGACTAAGCCGGAAGACCGCAAAGCGATTGAAACAGCAAATTTGATTTTATACGCCGGCTACGACCACGAACCCAGCATCATTAAATTAATTAAATCCAGCAATAATTCCGCACCCAAAATCGCCGTACACGAACTCGCCGTTCCCAAACCGCTGATGGGCGAACACGAACACGGCGAAGAGAAAGCGGAAGACAAACCCCATGCAGCAGGCGAAAAAGTTCCCGACCCTCACGTATGGCACAACGCTCAAAATGGCATCCGCATGGTAGAAACAATTCGCGACGAATTGATCAAAGTTGCTCCAACTAATGCTCAACTCTATACCACAAATGCCGCGAAATTAACCAATGATTTAGCAAAAATAGATACTTGGATCAAGGCTCAAATCGCGACAATTCCTGCGGATAAACGCAAATTAGTCACAACTCACGATGCTTTGAGTTACTATGCCGATGCTTACGGTTTAGAGGTTGCTGGAGCTTTGCAGGGAGTCACAACAGAGGAACAGCCCACAGCCGCCAGAATTGCCGAATTATCATCACAAATTAAGACTGCAGGAGTGCCAACAATTTTTGTAGAAACCACAACTAATCCCAAGTTAATGGAGACTGTAGCAAGGGAAGCAAATGTCAAAATTTCTGACAAGGAACTTTATAGCGACGAGTTGGGTGGCCCCGGTACCGGTGCTGATACCTATGAAGGGATGCTGACAACTAATACTTGTGCGATTACTACTGGCCTCGGCGGCAATTGTACTTTGTTTGCAGGACAAGCAACACCGACTTCTAAACCATAGAAAAGTCGGCGGTTGAAACCAGGTTTAGACAAACAAAAACCGCCTCCGCGGTTTGAAGACAGGGCGGTTAAAATTATATTATTTTCTTCAGTCCGCGGAGGCGGACTTGGTTTTTATAGGCGCGGTTTCAACCGCCGTCTTATCTACTGCGATGACTTTAAGGCGAATTTTCCTCATCAGTAGTGGGGGGTTTTTGGCCAATGCCCAATTGCTTCTTAGAGGATTTTAAGTCTTTCCAAAGCGCTTTAATATCTTTATAGGCTTTCTCAGCAGTAATTTTGCCACCAGTTTCTAGCGAGCAAATGTATGTTATTTTCTGAGCAAATTCCTGCAAATTGGCATTAAATGTCAAGTTTTCTGGCGTGAAATCACCATAGTAGCGATGGCGAGGATGTAAAAAATCTTCTCGTTCTCTCATTGCCCCTTCCTAATTTAAGTTTTGGTGTTCAACTTTTGGTTGTGTCTCTGCTGTTAATAGAACTATTTGTACTGAGTATCAAGTCGCTAACTTGCTTTTATTGTATTACGTAATTAGTAATTGTGGTTTGTGGCTCTGTACTTTAGTCTATTAATGCAGTCTTAACCTTAAATTAGTTTTATTTTAACTTTTCTTTAACCTTAATGCAAAAGATTGGGAGATGCGAACAGCGCATCTCCCTTTAGATATACTTTACAGGTTTTTCTTAACTTTTGCGGAAGCTCAGCAATTACTTGTGGCACTCGCAACCGGTGTGGCCGCAGCCGGTGCCGTTGGGGTGGCCGGTGGCGCAAGCAGTTGAACAGTAAGATTTGCCGCTTTTTTCGATGGCTTCAGTCAGGCTGACAACGCACAAGCAAGAAGGACAGGCGCATTTCATTTGGGTGACGGTGGTCATTTGGGGTTCTCCTGATAAGTTGGTTTTCCTATACACATACATCTGAACATATATTCAGATGTATGTCAAGGGAATGTAAAAAATCTGTAACAAATGGTGGGCGAATAGCGCTAATATGAAAATGAGAATTAAAACCAGCCGATCAAAGATGTCACCAAACTCTGCTGTTAACGGAGCGATAAGTCAGCCTCACCAAGAGAACGATACACCAACGTGCGATCCCCTGCACGTAGTTGACTGTTCGCGGGTCGGGGACATCCAAACACAAGTGCTCAACACGGCAAAAGCTCAGCGGATGGCAGAGTTTTTCAGCCTTTTGGGAGATGCGAACCGCTTGCGACTGGTGTCTGTATTGGCAAAACAAGAATTGTGCGTGTGCGATTTGGCCGCCGCTTTGGGCATGAGTGAGTCAGCAGTATCGCACCAGTTGCGCGCATTGCGGGCGATGCGGTTGGTGAGTTACCGCAAGGTTGGGAGACAAGTTTTTTATAGTTTACTCGATCGGCACGTTTTGGAACTTTACCGAGCAGTCGCCGAACACTTGGACGAAGAATCTTAATTAGTCTATTGACTGTTGACTGTTGCCTGTTGACTGCTGACTGCTGACTGTTGACTGTTGACTGTTGACTGTTGTCATTGGTGAATTCTGTAGGGGCGAGTTCACCGATATCTATGATGCACATGGACAATACTGATAAACTCGCCCTCCCCAACCAAAGATTCATGCAAGCGATTATCTGTAAAGGGGCCCTGACTGCCAACCAGGGCTGATCCTAATATTAGGCTTCGAGGACAGTGTGGCCCGTAGCGACAACAGCTTGTTTAATTGACTCTTCCGAGGCTTTAGCTTCCACAGTCACAGTCTTAGCCGCTATATCCACATTGATAGAAGCATCGGATTCAACAGTTTGGATGGCTTTGGTAATTGTATCACCGCAGCCGGAACAGACGATCGAGGGAACATGAAGTTTGAGTGCCATAATTAAGAGAAATATTGTAGATGACAGGATTGATTCTTCTTTTATATTAATCTAATTTAGGTTTTATATTTGAGGCATCGGAGGAAACGGCATTGCCGTTTCCCTACAAATATTTTCGGTTAGGGAAACGGCACTGCCGTGTCCGGCATCGGAGGAAACGGCATTGCCGTTTCCCTACAAATATCACCTCAAACTTAATACCTTTGAATGCAAATTAGCATCTGGTACCAACCGCCCAACGGCCGCCGCCACAGGCCGCAAACTCGCAACTAAATCTACCATATCTGCTAAAGAAAGAGCTTGCCGCGCGTCTGAAACCGATTTTTCCGGTTGCGGGTGACACTCAATAATTAACCCGTCAGCACCGCAAGCAACGGCTGCTTTGGCTAGCGGTGCGACTAATTCTCGCTTGCCGGCGGCGTGAGAAGGGTCTACAATTACTGGCAAATGAGTTAACTGTTTCAGCGCTACTACTGCACCTAAATCCAATACGTTTCGCGTATAGTTGTCGAAGCTGCGGATGCCTCTTTCGCACAGAACTACATCGGGATTTCCGTGGCTGAGAATGTATTCGGCGGCCATCACAAATTCTTCGATTGTGGCTGATAAACCGCGTTTTAGCAGGACTGGTTTTCCGGCTTGACCGATCGCCTTTAACAACTCAAAATTCTGCATATTGCGACTACCCACTTGTAGCATATCAGCATAGGTGACCACTGATTCGATTTGGGCGATCGACATTACCTCCGTTACCACGGGCAAACCGTAACGCCGACTGACATCCGCTAAAATTTCTAGTCCCTCAATTCCCATTCCTTGGAAAGCATAGGGAGAAGTGCGGGGTTTGTAGACTCCCCCACGCAAGGCTTGCACCGATGTGGTCCAGAGTTCGCTGGCGACTGTTTCCATTTGTTCTGAGCTCTCTACGGTACAAGGCCCGCCAATGATTAGCAATTCTGTGCCACCGACTGAGACTGTTTTTGATAGTTCGACAATTGTCTGGTGTTCTGGATGAGATTTGGTGACGAGTTTGGCATCTAACATGAGAGTATTTTCCTGATAAATTAGGTGGTTGACAACAAAAAACCCGGAACTTTTAAGGAGTTCCGGGTTGGCGCGAAAAGACAGCACGACAATTTACCCAGAGCTCCTGTGGGGCCAAAAATAAAAGCCGTAGTACCAGTTAGTGGATAGTGTCATTGCTGTTTTCGCTTGTAGTTGATTTGTGGTTGAGAAAAAAGCTAGAAAAAAACAAAACCGCAGGTGTTAGTCTGCGGTTCGCCCGGATGTTCACAGTGAATTATCAATTCACTCCGGGCGAACTTCAGGATGCCAAAAATAAAAATAGCTGTTGGTTGTGAACATTAGTAAAGCGGAGGGATTTGTGGATTAAACACAATACTGATTCAAAACATAGCACAGATGAATAGTAATGTCAAGCTATTTTTAGCAAAAGAGTCTATCTACCTAATTTTGTGGAACAATCTGCTGCTTAAACTCAAATACATTGGGATTTTTCGGATCGTAAAAAGCCCGCAACCAATGCACGTTTGGAGAACCAAAAGTTTCAACTCTGGTAAAATTTTTAAGTCTGGGGAGTTGAGTTTCGTCTGTAAAACGGGGTAAAGGTTTATCGATGCGGAAGTAGTGAGTATCACCGTGTACGAAGACAACTTGTCCTGAAAAATTGCGCGTCTCGGCTTCCAAAGTTGCTATAAAATCGTTGTAGCCGCTTCTTCTTTTGTCCGTCGGATCGAGTTCAAATCCGGGATTTGCTTGGGCGATCAACATGATTCCTTTGCTTTTGTCGCGTTTGGCTAAGGCAAAACATTCTTTAATCCAAGCTAAGTTAGCTGAATTGCGATCGGCATATTCTAAATCGTCCTCGGGAGTGCGGCCAAAATTGTTGTTGCTTCCGGGCATATTAATCCCAGAAAACACAATACCATGATAAATCCAGCGGACATTTTCGCGGTATTTAGCAAACTGTGGAATTTCGCTTTGGCGGGTGAGAGTCAAAGTGCGCTTTCCCTGACTTTGACTACCTTGACTAAAAATTTCCCGCAGTTTAGCAAGTCTTTCTATCGGTTTGTAATTGCCTTGACGGTAACAGTCAGTCCATTCATTGTCACCGTAAATTAGAATAAACGGCATCTCGAAATTTTGAAATAACTGCTGGCGGCTGACAAAAGTTGCATCATCGCAGAGAGTCCCACCGCTTTTGATATCGCCGTTGTGGACAACAAACGCTGAGGGCGATCGATTGATATCTGCAATCAAATTCGGAAACTTTGCTTCTTGTTCTGCACTGTAGGGCAAATCGCCAATTAAAGCAAATTCAAAAGGTTTATCTGCCGAACTTTGGGCGTAACTTAAAGTACCTAAACCGATCACCGATACAAAAATTATAAATCCAACAATTAAAGATTTTTTAATCATTTTTAAAAATTGGTATAAATATCGATTACTGATGATACCATAAACACGATAAACTATAACAGTAGTAAGGTGTGCCATAAGCACCCTACAAATAGAATCTGTGCGTAATTCCTATATAATTAAATTATGAAATTTCGCGTCACGCTCTCAATAATAGTCTTTTTTGTGATTGGTGGCTGCAATGTCCAGCCTCCAAAAAATAACACCCAGCGTACAGAAAGTCAAGCACCAATTGCAGCCGCTGTTCGCGTGAAACCAAAGCCGGAAATCAAAGAAGCAACATTAATCGCTGTCGGCGACATTATGATGCACAGTACCCAAACGCGATCGGGCTACGATGCAAAACGCCAAACATACAACTTTGACAGTTTTTTCACACCAGTTAAGAATATCCTGTCAAAAGGCGATTGGGTAATCGGAAATCTCGAAACACCTTTAGCGGGCGAGGATGCGGGCGGATATACGGGATATCCGCTATTTAACGCACCGGCTGAATTGGCGGATGCTGCTAAAAAAGCTGGATTTAATATCTTGACAACGGCTAACAATCATGCTTTGGATAGGGGAGAAAAAGGAGTAATTAGGACGATCGCCAATTTGCGCGATCGCAAAATTCCTTCCACAGGAACAGCCGGATCTGTCGCTGAGGCTTCACGCACTTTAATCAGCACCAAAAACAACATTTCACTAGCCATTCTCGCTTATACCTATGGCACAAACGGCATTCCCATACCTCAAGGCAAAGATTATTTAGTTTCGCTAATCGATGAAAAAAAGATCATCAAAGATATTGCCAAAGCGCGAAAACAAGGAGCGGATATTGTGACAATTTCCCTGCACTTCGGCGATGAATATCAGCGACAGCCAAACCCCCAACAAAAACAATTAGTTGAAAACCTTTTAAAAGCAGGCGCAGACATTATTCTGGGTAGTCATCCCCACGTCGTTCAACCTTACAAAATATTTAAATTTTCGGGCAAAAATGGCAAAACTAGAAAGGCTGTTGCAATTTATTCGATGGGAAACTTCATTTCCGGTCAGACGAAAGATTATACAGACTTAGGCGTAATATTTCAAGTAAGTATTCGCAAGAGATTTCCCGAAAAAACCACAGAGATTACCAGCATCAAAACAATTCCAACTTGGGTACACCGCTACACTCTAAATAATAAAACTAACTATCGCATTTTGCCGTTAGAAACAACTATCAGTCAGAAAAAAGACTCGCTGTTGGCAACTTCCCAGTATCCAGTATTAAAAGGATATTTACAAGAAATGAACAATCATCTTAACTCATTGAACAGCACTCCGAAAAAATCCCTCAAGTAGGTTCGTAGTGAGGACTTCAGTCCTTCTTTAGACAGGTTCGTAGTGAGGACTTCAGTCCTTCTTTAGACAGGTTCGTAGTGAGGACTTCAGTCCTTCTTGATGCGGACTAATAGGTTCGTAGTGAGGACTTCAGTCCTTCTTGATGCGGACTAAAGTCCTCACTACAAACCTGCTTCTGCACAAAAAAATAAAATTGTGTAAGGTGCGCACTGCGCTACAATTAACAATTAACAATTAACTACTGACTAATCAGCCAAGAAATCGCTCCTTCCACATCAGCAACCTGCTCGACATCGGGAATCGGCGGCCGCTGCACCATCACAACCGGAATTCCCATTTCCCTCGCGGCGATAATTTTGGCATAAGTAGCAGCACCGCCGCTGTTTTTGCTAACAATTGTATCAATGTGATATTCCAGTAGCAATTGCCGTTCGTCTTCCAATGAAAAAGGCCCCCTTGCTAATAACAATTTACCGTTAGGAACCGGAGTATTTGGTGCAGGAGGGTCGATCGCCCGCATCAAAAACCACATAACATCCAAACCCGCAAAGGCAGCCAATTCCTGCCTCCCAATGGTCAAAAACACGCGCTGAGACTGCGCTGATAAAGCCGTTGCAGCCTCAGAGTGGCTGGCGACTTCAATCCAGCGATCGCCCTCCACCATCTCCCAAGCTGGGCGCACCAGCATCAAATAGGGGATATTGCACTCAGCAGCAGCAACCGCAGCATTGGCAGAAATCTGATCCGCAAACGGATGAGTTGCATCAATCAACAAGTCGATCGGGCGATCCTCTCCGAGGGCTGCGCTAACGAGCAAAAACGCCACCAGCCCAGCCACCCCGCCAAACCCCCCAATTCGCACCGTACCCATTTTTGGGGTCAAAGGCTGCTTAGTCCGTCCTGCTAGCGAAGATACGACCTCAATGTCAGCGATTTGAGATGCTCTTATAGCAAGGAAAGCAGCATCCCCCGTTCCACCCAAAATTAGCAAGCGTTTTTTCACAAAAATATCCTTAAGGGTTCTACAATCTGCGGAGGCAGGTGAGTGCCTGTGTAGTCGCGACTTAAGCCGCCGAGGCTTTTCAAACATCCTCTAACAAACACTCACACTTTCGGTTAATAATGTATTCAGTAAAGTTTAAACTACCAACATCTATGATGCGATCGCTCTTGAGATTTTTTACAGTATTAATTTTCACCGGGTTAGTTTGCTTCGGAAATATCATGCCCGCAGCAGCACAAGTTGAGACTACAAATATTACCGATCCTCAACAGGAATTAGGAGAACTAATTCAAAAAGCTTTTGAAGCCACAAATGAAGGCAAATTTCCCAGCGCTGAAAAGGTTTGGACAGAGATAATTGAAAAATTTCCCGAACAAGCCGCCGCTTGGAGCAACCGAGGCAATTCTAGAGTAAGCCAAAACAAGCTAGAAGCAGCAATTTCTGACTACGAAAAGGCAATGGAACTAGCTCCAAATGCCCCCGATCCATACTTGAATCGCGGTACAGCATTAGAAGGTTTAGGACGCTGGTCAGAAGCGATCGCCGACTACAACCACGTGCTAGAATTAGAGCCGAAAGATCCAGCAGCCTACAACAACCGAGGCAACGCCGAAGCAGGTTTAGGACAATGGAAAACAGCAATTGCCGACTACAGCAAAGCCTTTGAATTAGCGCCGGAATACGCCTTTGCGCGCGCCAACCACGCCCTCGCACTTTATCAAAATGGGCAACCTAAAGAAGCAATTCGCAATATGAAAAATATCGTCCGCAGATATCCTCAATTTGCCGACATGAGAGCCGCCCTCACCGCCTGTCTTTGGGAAGCCGGAGATCGCGGTGAAGCTGAGAGCAATTGGGTAGCCGCAGTCGGCCTCGATTCCCGCTACAAAGACCTCGATTGGGTTGCGAAAACCCGTCGCTGGCCGCCAGTTGTAGTCAGCGCCTTAGACAAATTCTTGAACTTGAAATAGATCGGACATACGGTTGAAACCGCGTCTATACAAACAAAACCTGCCTCCGCAGGTTGAATATCAAAGGGTTAAAATTATGTTATATTCTTGAGTCCGCGGAGGCGGACATCGTTTGTGTAGGCGCGGTTTAAACCGCCACTTGAGTCCGCGGAGGCGGACATCGTTTGTGTAGACGCGGTTTAAACCGCCACTTGAGTCCGCGGAGGCGGACATCGTTTATGTAGACGCGGTTTAAACCGCCGTCTTAACCAATACTTCAATCCGCGCGGTAGTCAATTCTTCGACATTTCTGAAAACTGCTGCTGCACCAGCATTTTTTAACGCAGTAGCATAAGCCTCACAGCGCACAGTATCATCCAAAACATGAGGTGGCAATATTCCCATTCCCAGCCAAACTCGATTCGGTTGTAATTCTCGTGATTTGACAACAGTGTAAATATCGGCAACAGTATCTCCAGCGTAAATTACGGGTAAATTTTTGGGTAAATTGTGCAGGCTTTCTAACTGTTCAATAGCCATGAAAAGTCCAGTCGGATCGGGTTTTCCCGGTGCATCTTCCATCGCCACTAACACAGGGGAATTTAAACTCAGTTTTCCTGACAAAACATAAGCAGCTTCATCACGCATTGCGCCGCTAAAAAAGCCCCAAATAACTCCTCCAATGATTAAATCTTCTAGGTAAGCCGGACTTAACAGCAGCGGTTCGTCACAAATGTAACCAGTCCAATTTTGATCGTCGGGGCCGCGATAGCGACTTTGGAAAAAAGCGACTAATTCGTCATAGTTAAAAGAGAGTTCGTTTCTCGATCGCCCAATCCCCTCAAAATAACGGCAAACAAACTCGAAAGATGCTTCCCAATCATTATTCCACACTCCCTCAGACTTCAGAGAGTCGATATCGATCGAATTCGGGCGAAAAGCCCCAGCCGTGAAATGTTCCCCCGCATCCGCCAGCGCCCGCCGGTAGGAACCAGATACATCGCGCACCACACCGTCAATATCAAAAACTAAAATAACTCTGTTCACAACTTAACTATCCTTGTACTATCGGTGCGGGTGAAAACCCAAATTTTATCTCTTCCCAGCCCTAAACTCAGCCGCGCGACAAAACTTTTAATCACCAATCACTCATTTTTGAACAGAATGTGCTACGCTTAGCGATTGTAGAAATTTTTAACAAGTTCGATCGGAACCCTGGAGGTTTGCTTGTCCAAGTTCATCTTAAAAGTTCTCTGGCTAGAAGAGAATGTTGCCCTCGCCGTTGACCAAGTTGTCGGTAAAGGAACTAGCCCGCTGACAGCTTACTTTTTCTGGCCCCGCAAAGATGCGTGGGAAGAACTCAAAAACGAACTCGAAGCCAAACACTGGATTGCTGACAACGATCGCGTCGAAGTCCTCAATCAAGCCACAGAAGTAATCAACTACTGGCAAGAAGAAGGCAGACGGCGCCCGATGACTGAAGCTCAGTCAAAGTTCCCCGAAGTGACTTTTACCGGCAGCAACTAAGCCCAGCTTTAAGTTGCTCCCCATATAAATTGTCTGTTCTAGCTGACGTGGGGAAGGAGAGAGGGAAGAAGCCGAGAAAATTTAACGCTTTGCTTTTTCCACCTCGCCGCTAAAAATACAATTTAAATTCACTACAGCCGATCAAAATACTAACTCCGATTTTTAGACATACTCGGGTTTTGGGTGGTGAGTGTTAACTGTTAGCTGTTGACTGTTAACTGTTAGCTGTTAACTGTTGACTGTTAGCTGTTGACTGTTGACTGTTTGAATAATACCGATGCAACCGGAAACGATATGACAAATAACTAACAAATAACAAATAACAAATAACAAATAACTAACAACTAACAACTAATTACCAATAACCTCTTCCCGGAAATTATGGGTGCTGAAACGACGATCGACAAAAGCGGACAATTACCGCTGGTAGTAAATCCTGACATTCTCCAGCAAGCTATCCTCTACAAAGTTAATACTCGCGTAAACGCTCGTGGAGAATTAATTTTCCCCTGCATACCGGGAATGCTCAGTGAGTATCTGAAGGCGATCGAAAAGCTATTTAGCACTCTCGACAGACCCCTGCCAGAAGAGCGCAAAGACGAACTCAACAAGCTTTTAGCGATTAAATTAGAACAAGGCTACCGCCACTCCACAGCATCGGTGCTGATCTTGCAATACGAATCAGTGCAGCCGCCACAAACTGGTTTGGCTTGCAAATTGATTGTTAGTAGCTCAACGGTTGGAGAACAGTACAAACACTGGATAGACACCCGAGAACCTCCGCTCTTTGGCTCTCATCCCGATGCAAAATTGATGGCAACGGCTGCTAAATTGGGAAATCCCGATCGCATCCGAATCTTAGACGTGGGGGCTGGTACTGGCCGTAATACCTTGCCACTGGCGAGATTGGGCTATGCTGTGGATGCGATCGAACTAACCTCCGCTTTTGCAGAACAATTGAAAACTGCCGCCGAGGCCGAAAACCTTCCCGTGACTGTCACCGAAGGCGATGTGCTCGACCCCTTAATGCGAATGAAACCAGCGCGCTACCAGTTAGCAGTTGCCGCCGAAGTCATCTCACATTTTCGAGACAGCGATCAAATACGGCTGTTTCTAGCTAAAATGTGCGATTTTCTCTGTCCCGGAGGCGTGTTGCTATTCAGCACCTTTTTAACCGTCGGCGACTATCAGCCCGATGCCCTCGTGCGACAAGTGGCCCAACTCTCCTGGTCTACTTTATTTACACCCCGAGAACTTGCTGTGGCAATGGAAGGGTTGCCCTTAGTCCAAATATCCGACGAAGTGGTGATGGAGTACGAGCGCCACCACCTGCCGGCAGGAGCTTGGCCCCCGACGCCCTGGTTTTCCAGTTGGGCCACGGGTAGAGATGTCTTCCCGATGGCAAATGCCCGCCCGCCTATGGAATTGCGCTGGATTTTGTGCCGCCGCAGTTAAAAGATTTCGATACAGACACAGCAAGCACGACTCTTGACAGACGAGAACAGTTGCATTAGCTTTTTTGATTTCAAAAGCATAAAGCCGACTTGCTGTCAAGATTGTTTTGTCGATACACAAAAATTTACAAATATATATATTAGTATGTAAATGCAGGGAAGCTCGTAGGCGTAAGCCGGGGCGTAGCCATCGCCCTGCGTGAGAAACCGGGTTTCTGATTAGATCCTATGTTGGCAAACCTGTGATTTCTTCCGAAAAATTAGGTCGATCGGGCCGCAAGTCAAATTCGATCGCCATCTCGAATCGGTGCAACTGTAGTTAAGATGAATCAGACAAACCTATTCCCCCAGACAGATGACATTGTAGGGGAATCGGATTATTCAATAAATTAGCTCGCCGACAGGCGACGCTCCTGAGAAACAAATATGCTTTTAACACGTCCACTACAAGCGTTTGGAGCAATCTTCAGGCACAAACCTTCAACAAATAAACCGATCGAGCAAAAAAACAGTAAGAATTATTTAGGGGGGAATATTGATCCCGCTTTAAATCAACAACTTGACTGGTATATCCAACTCGAAATACTGATGAGTAACGCGAAATCTTCCTGCACTGATGAAGAGATTACCGCTTGGCTGCGGGGATTGCTGACAATTGCTTGGGCTGACGGCAACTTTGACGAAAATGAGCAAAAAATGATTGCGAATCTAACTCAGGATCAACTACATCCAGTATCTTTTGAGACAGATTTTGAACCGATTACCGCAGAGGAACTAGCTGCTGTATTAGGGAAAGGCACTGCCAACGGCGAGAATTTTTTGAGAACAGCCGTAATGGTAGCCTTAGCAGACGGTACGTACTCGCTCTCCGAAGACGAGATACTTTACAAGTTTTGCACAGCTTTGGGTCATAACGTCGAGGCGATCGAATCTCTGCGACACACCATCGAAAACAGCAACTATCAGCCCCAGGGCCCAAGCAGCCAATCAACCGTTAATTATGCAGCAACACCGCTTTCGGCGCGGCCACCTCAACCTCACCACAAAAATGTCCTGCAACCGGTTAAAGACTGGCTTGACGGCTGGGAAGTTCACGATCCCAGAGTGGCACGCTTTGTCTGCAAAATGATTCCGTCTCAGTGTCCGTTTGAGCGAGATATCCTGTTATTTGGTCGCAAAATCGTCCACATTCCAGCGATGTGCAAGATTAACCCGCTTTACGAACAATTGGTGGGGATGCGCTTTCGAGCTCTTTGCTATTTGGCAGATGATTGCAAGGAAGATGTATCGACATATTGTTAGTGGGAATTGGTGATTGGTAATTGCTAATTGGTAATTGCTAATTCCCAATTTCCTGGACGCAGAACCTCTATTTGTAGGGTGTGCACTGCGCACCGGTTGAGTTTGTAGGGTGTGTCAGGGCAGAATTTGTTGACGACATCCTAATAATTTCTTCTCTGACGCACCCTACGATTAGTTAGTACAATAACTTATACAAATTATCTTTCATTCGCAGATATAGGAGCCGGACACGGCAGTGCCGTTTCCCTACAGATGCTGGGGTAAAATCTCTCGGCATTACTTTTCAGAATTGCTATAACTATATTTGTCAGGGGATTGTAAGTCGTAACTAAACTTGGCTTTAGTCCGCCTCAGCAGTCTAAAGGAAAAGAGAAATATTGTACTTGGATCTGGTATCATGACTACTGACTACTGACTACTGACTACTGACTACTGACTATTGACTATTGACTACTGACCAATGACTATTGATTAAATTATGCAATTTATCGATCGAGCGGATGTTCAAGTCGCAGCCGGCAAAGGCGGCGACGGTATGGTAGCTTTTCGCAGAGAAAAGTATATACCAGCGGGCGGGCCAAGCGGTGGCACCGGCGGGCGGGGCGG
>PVWI01000347.1 GCA_003003725.1 filamentous cyanobacterium Phorm 6
CTTCTTTACAGGAGGCACAAAAATCGGTCGCATTGTGATGGAAGCCGCCGCCAAACACCTCACACCAGTAACATTAGAATTAGGCGGCAAAAGTCCTTGCATTGTCGATTCAGATATTCAGATTGAATACACGGCTAAACGGATTGCTTGGGGCAAATTTATCAATGCTGGACAAACCTGCATCGCTCCAGATTACCTTTTAGTAGATAAGAAAGTCAAGCCGCAATTAATGCAGGCAATTAAATCATCAATTCTGGAATTTTACGGCGACGATCCGCAAACAAGTCCAGACTATTCGCGAATTATCAATCAAAGGCAATTGGAGCGTTTGAGTGCGTTTATTAAAGATGGAGAAATTGTCATTGGTGGCAAAGTTAAGCCGGAAGATAGATATATTGCACCGACAGTTTTGGATAATGTTTCCTGGGATTCGCCCGTGATGCAGGATGAGATTTTCGGGCCGATTCTGCCAGTTTTGGAGTATGAAGATTTCGGGGATGCGATCGCCCAAATCAATGCGCGCCCCAAACCTTTAGCTTTGTATTTGTTCTCGAAGGACAAACAGAAACAAGAACGAGTTTTGCGGGAAACTTCTTCTGGGGGAGTTTGTATAAATGATACCGTAATGCAAGTGGGAGTGACAACTTTGCCGTTTGGGGGAGTTGGTGAAAGCGGGATTGGCAGTTATCACGGAAAAGCGAGTTTTGATACTTTTTCGCATTACAAAAGTGTGCTGCAAAAGTCATTCTGGCTGGAGTTGCAATGGCGGTATGCTCCCTATAAGGGGAAGTTGGATTTGATTAAAAAGGCGATCGGTTAATGCGTTTTCACTCGTTCCCAGGCTCTGTCCATTGGTGACAAATTAAGACTAAAATTCTTGAGAAGTCTCGTTTATACCCTAGTCTAGATCCCCCTAAATCCCCCTTAAGAAGGGGGACTTTGAGAAGAAAGACTCCGGTTCCCCCCTTCTTAAGGGGGGCTAGGGGGGATCTAAGCTTAATAGTCAAACAGCAGTCTATAAACTGGGTTTGAACTTAAGTTGTCACCAATAGGATCTGCCTGGGAACCAGTTAAATTGCACACCTTACACCTAAACATAACGAATCAAAATGAACGATAATTTACCCGAAATTTTAGCAGAACTAAGCCACTACTTTCAGCAATTGTACGGCGAAAGACTCGTACAGTTAATTCTCTACGGTTCCCAAGCTAGAGGAGATGCGAGACAAGATTCTGATATTGACATTTTAGTTGTTCTGAACAGACCAGTTCATGCTGGCAAAGAAATCGCTCGCACCAGTGAATTTGTTGCCACTTTGTGCTTAGATCGTACTGTAGTAATTTCCCGGCTTTTCGCATCCGCAATACGTTTTCAGCAAGAGAAAAGTCCTTTCTTTCTCAATGTTCGCAGAGAAGGAGTACCGATTTGATACCTGAACAAATTGCTCTTTTAACAAAAGCTAAAGGTTTGTAGTGCGGACTTTAGTCCGCAGAATTTGATGCGGACTAAAGTCCTCACTACAAACCTTTTGAAATTAACGAAATCAGATGCTGGGAAATCAGCCACCTGCTTAATGTTAATTTAGTTAAAATAATGTCAACTATTCCCAAAAATGCTTATGCTTCCATTTAAATATCCCGTCCCTCAAACAGAGCCTCCCAAATCGCCCCGAGAAACGCTCCCGACAATGTACGATCTACCTAGCGAAAATGCGGAGGAACCTGGTTTGCCCGATGAATTTCACGGCTTGCAACCGCAGTTGCTGAGCTATACCTTTCGCCCTTCCAACTATTCCGCTTCCCAAATATTTAGCGGGGCTGACATGAATCTTTACTATGACGCGCGTCACCCGCTGTGGTACAAGCGCCCGGATTGGTTTGGAGTTGTGGGAGTTTCCCGACTTTACGATGAAGTCGATATGCGGCTGAGTTATGTTGTTTGGCAAGAAGGTATCAATCCTTTTGTTGTTGTAGAATTGCTCTCGCCGGGAACAGAGAAAGAAGATTTGAGAGAAAATGATGGGCGGGAACTGCCGACGGCATCTGATAATTTAGCTGGTAACGGTCATATAAATCCCGAACCAACAGAGGAAAAACCTGCGCGAAAATGGGAGGTTTACGAGCAGATTTTGCGGATTCCCTATTATGTAGTTTTCAGCCGCTATACCGATCGCATGAGAGCTTTTAAACTGGAGGGAGCGCATTATCAAGAACTAGAGTTGTCAGACTCGCGGGTGTGGATGCCTGAGATTGATTTAGGCTTGGGTTTGTGGCAAGGTGAGTATCTGGGAGTCGATCGACTGTGGCTGCGCTGGTACGATTCTGAAGGCAATTGGGTTCCCACTCCAGAGGAACAAGAACGATCGCGTGCTGAACACGAACAACAGCGCGCAAACCTAGAACAACAGCGTGCAAACCTAGAACAACAGCGCGCGGAACTTGCCGAAACTCGCTTAGAATCTTTGATGCAAAGACTGCGGGAATCTGGCATCGATCCCGATCGCTTCTTGAACAGTTAATGCTGAATTGTTTTTTTTAAGACTTACGCACTACGAACCAAGAAACCGGGTTTTTTTAACCGATATTGAGGGTTTAAAGCCCGTGTATTTTCGTGAAAAACCCGGTTTCTGGCGACTTGTGGGTAAGTCTTATTTACTTGACAAAAAAGGATTGTTGTAGTAATGTGTATCCTCAAAAGTGCATCTTTTTTATCTCAAGTGAAAAAACTCTTATCATTTCTGGCTATTCCTGCGATCGCCTCTGCCACCTTTGCCGCTTCCGTTCCATCCAGCTACGTGCTGCGATTAGAAACTGTAAAACTGGGAACTTTGCGACTAACCAATACTTCAAGTCAGCCTATTTACGTCAAAAGCTTTGTCCTCCACAACCACAAAGTTAACGAACTCGGCAAACGAATCGGAGAAATTCAAAAAATCTCAGTGCGCGTAAATTTACCGATCGATCCAGGGCAAAGTGTACTAGAATCAATTGACGAGCATCCATATCGGACAACCGCAAATACTGAGCTTGTGCAGTGGAGCGATCGACGCAAAGTTCACCGACAAGGATTCCTTATCTGTTTTCTTAACGACTTCCATCACAATGTCTACGTAAGTTCTAAAGGACAGATGCCCTGTCCCAAATAATTTAAATCAGAAATGTCTATAATATCTTTTAGCATCTACTCGCTAAACAGCAATTTATGGAACCTTTATCAAAAGAACGCTGTGTCGCCTGCCGCCAAAACTCTCACCGCGTCACAGCCTACGAAATCATTCAACTCAAACCTCAAATTCCTGACTGGAATTTTATCGAAAAAAATGGGATTCCGCAATTAGAACGCACTTACAAATTCCCGGATTTCAAAAGTGCGATCGCCTTTACAAACAGCGTCGGCGAAGTAGCAGAAACCGAAGGGCATCACCCCGCACTGTTAACCGAGTGGGGAAAAGTTACCGTTAGTTGGTGGACTCACGCGATTTCGGGACTGCACCGCAATGATTTTATTATGGCGGCAAAAACAGATGCGATCGCCAATCAATTACCAACCTAAAATCAGACTTGAGTAGAAGGAAGAAGGAAGAAGGAAGAAGGAAGAAGGAAGAAGAAAGAAGAAAGACTTGTCTGCCAGCGTAGGCTAAGAAAGGAAGAAGACATACACAGCAAGCTTTTTAGCGATCCGTATTTTACGTTTAGTTTAATTAGGTGGATTTACTCATCGGCTGATGAGAGTCTAAGAAATCACAACTCCAGGCATCGGTAAATGCGGTTGATTCGTATTCAAGAACTCCAGATTTAGCCGATAGCCAACATTCCGCACTGTTTGAATCAGACTCGGCTGTCGCGGATCGATTTCGATTTTTTTACGCAGAGACAGTACGTGAGTGTCGATCGTCCGGGGGTTGTCAATAGCATCAGGCCAAGCTCTGCGCAGCAAGTCCGATCGAGATAATGGCACTCCTCCAGCTTGAGCCAGCACGTACAGTAGGCTGAATTCCTGGGGAGTCAACTCAATGTGTGCCTCGTACAAACGCACTCGACGCTGCACCAAATCTATTTTTAGCAGTCCGCACTCCAGCGTCGCCGGCGGTATCATCGTGCGGTTGCGACGCATCAGAGCCTCCACCCTGGCCATAAATTCTTGCATCCCAAACGGTTTAGTCAGGTAATCGTCAGCCCCCGACTTCAAACCTTCAACAATATCCGATTCCGAATTCCGCGCCGACAGCATCAAAATCAGCGACTGCTGCTGCTGTTGTAGCCAGCAGCAAAATTCCAAACCGTCCCCATCTGGCAATTGAGCATCCAAAATGACTAGGGTTGGCTGGCGGCTGAAAAATACTTCCCTAGCATGACTAATATCCGCTGACTGGTGTACCCAGTGACCGACTTGCTGTAGATGCCAGCCCAAGAGCGATCGCAGGTGCGGATTCCCTTCAACAATTGAAATACTTGCAGATCCCACAGCGGCGAGCTTCCCTTATCACGAATGGCTACCAGATTAACAGAGCTTTTGTCAAGGTTTTGTAACCATTGCTACTCAAGCCTTAGCTCTATTTAAAGCCACGAACAAACCGAAGGGATAATTTTTAAAGATTGTGTCAAATTTTGCCCGCGATCCCGCAGAAATGTTAAAGCATTCTGGCTGTGACATTACAATAAGAGGAAGACTGTCTAGAGCCGATCGACCCTATGACCCAACCGTCTGCCAAAACCGAACCACCCGACCCAGCCCCCGTTTCTCGGAGGTTGACAAATCGCGCAACAGACACTAAAATTCCTCCAACCGTTCGCTCGGTAGCCAGAACACACACCCACTTTGACCGCAAAATTCAGCAACATCCCGACTCAATCAAACGCACGGCGAATTATCTAGGTGCGCGCAAAAAGTCGAGCCACGGCGCATTGCAGCGAGTGAAATTTTTTATGGAGGGTAGCCTGTTGAGCAGGGTAAAAACTTTATATTTAGAAATAGCCTCCCGCTGAGCAACTCAGCATCGATCCGAGGCATTTTCTAAATCCCGCCGTCATTATACACACCACAAAGGATTTCAAACTCACACCATGCTACAAGACACCCAAACAATTCGGCATTACCAAAAACTCACCGACGCCCTCGTCGAAATGTGGAATAGAGGTTATCGATTCGATGACTTGCGACTTTACTTAGACGGCTATTTAGCAGCCCTGCGCCATACAAATGGTTTAGAACCATACTTGATTCATAGATTAGAGGAAGAAGCGGCGCGTTATATTCACGACCCCTCTAATTTTGAAATGCCCCAGACACAGACACAAGCTGAATCAGACTACTATTAAATAGTAAATTCGGTTTAACCCTTGATTATTTGGACATGAGGTATTGGGCATCGGGAATTAGGCATCAGGAATTGGTTATTTGTGATTTCCTTTTTGCTTCTGCGATGAATCAACCTAATTCGACGTAAAACCAGATCGCTCTTATATCCCCGACTTCTTGAAGAAGTCGGGGATATGCTTGTTCTGTCTGATTTTAAACAGTAGACAATTGACAATTGTCCGCTAGCGGGTTTAACTCCCCCACTTCAGGAATGTGGCGTGGGGGAGTGGAGTTTAAATTCCCATAGAAAAACCTCATGCTTCACACTTTACTGTCAACTGTCAACTGTCAACTGTCAATTGTTTAAGAAGCTAAAGCGACTTCTACAACTTCTTGCAATTCGCCCTTTTGATACATCTCGATCAGAATATCCGAGCCACCAACAAACTCACCATTGATATAAACTTGGGGAATTGTCGGCCAGTTGGAATACTCTTTGACACCTTGACGAATTTCCTGGTCTGCCAAAACATCAACAGTTTCGTAAGGCAC
>PVWI01000348.1 GCA_003003725.1 filamentous cyanobacterium Phorm 6
ATCACTGATACGGCCGCAGTTCAAGCCAAGATTAAAGCAGACCTTTGGACTGCTGTCGTCGAACCGGTGTTTGCCGATATTAGCGTGAAACCAGATGCAGAAACTCGCTTTCTTGTCAACCCCACTGGCAAATTTGTCGTCGGCGGGCCTCAAGGAGATTCGGGTTTGACTGGCCGCAAAATTATTGTGGATACCTACGGTGGCTATTCCCGTCACGGCGGCGGCGCTTTTTCCGGGAAAGACCCCACGAAGGTAGACCGCAGCGCGGCTTATGCTTGTCGCTATGTTGCTAAAAATATCGTGGCTGCTGGTTTGGCCGAAAAGTGTGAAGTGCAGTTGAGTTATGCGATCGGCGTAGCGCGGCCTGTCAGCATGATGATCGAAACTTTTGGCACTGGAACAGTTGATGACGATCGCCTTTTGGAAGTTGTGAAGCAGCTTTTTGAACTGCGTCCGGCGGGGATCATTCAGGCATTT
This sequence comes from filamentous cyanobacterium Phorm 6, assembly GCA_003003725.1. Taxonomy (GTDB): domain Bacteria; phylum Cyanobacteriota; class Cyanobacteriia; order Cyanobacteriales; family Microcoleaceae; genus Microcoleus. The sequence continues at coordinate 478 of PVWI01000348.1, forward strand.
AATTTGCAGAATTTGCCTGCGGAAAGAGGCGGCCGTTTCTATCAAGATGTGGCGGCTTACGGTCACTTTGGACGCACTGATTTAGACTTGCCTTGGGAGCAAACTGATAAGGCTGAGCTTTTGAAAAAAGCTTTGAGTCAACAGTTGTCTGGAGTAGCTAAATAGTACAATTCTAGGGCGCGAACGCGCGCCCTAATGATGAATCTAGGGTGCGCACTGCGCACCTTATCTATAAATAATATCCGGTATTTTTAGCGCACCTTCTCCATAAATAATATCCGGTGCTACCAGTCAATGTAGGGTGTGTACTTCGCACCTAAAAAATATAATAAATGCCATATTTTTCTTCTTTTCAGTCAGCAATTAGCAGTTTTGCTTCAGAACTCAAACAGCGATTTACTGGTAAATTCTTATCACAAAATCCAGCATCGCTGCCGAGTTCGTTAGCGCCTAACAATGCAGGAATTCGCGGCGTTTGGATACCCAGCACCGACTGCAAAGTTCTCACCTCAAAACAGCGAATTGCTGAAGCAATGGAATTTCTCGCCGATACGGGATTTAATACAGTTTTTCCTGTAGTTTGGAACCGGGGTTTTACTGCTTATCCTTCTCAAATTATGCGTGAAGAATTTGGGGCGGAAATTGACTCGCGCTATCAAGGACGCGACCCTTTAGCAGAATTAATTGTTGAGGCTAATAGAGTTGGTTTAAAAGTGATTCCTTGGTTTGAATACGGATTTGTGAGTTCTTACAATCTCAACGGCGGTCATTTGCTGGCGAAGAAACCTGAGTGGGCGGCGCATGATTGCAGCGGCAATTTACTTAAGAAAAATAACTTTGAATGGCTGAATTCTCTAGACGCAGAAGTGCAAAATTTTTTGCTGAGTTTGATGCTGGAAGTTGCGAGGAATTATCCGGTAAATGGTGTTCAAGGAGACGATCGCATTGCGCTACCTTGTGAAGGCGGTTATGACGCAAAAACGGTTAAACGCTACCGCCAAGAGTGCGGGAGAGAACCGCCGCAGAATCCGAGAGAGCAACATTGGTTACACTGGCGCGCTGATATTATTACTGAGTTTGTGGCGCGATTGCACCGAGAATTGAAGGCGATTAGTCCTGATTTGTTGCTGTCGATGTCGCCAAGTCCCTATGAATGGGGACTGGTGGAATATTTGCAAGATTCTAAGTCTTGGGTTGACAAAAAGTTGGTTGATATGCTTCACCCGCAGTTTTATCGCCGCGATTTTAATGGTTATCAACAATTGGTCGATCGACTAATTGATCGACAACTTACTGGTGAGCAAGTGCATGGCGTGTCGCCCGGTATTTTGTTGGCGAATCGAGGTAGTAAGTATAGCATGAATCCCGATCTGTTACTGCAAGTAATTGCTTACAACCGTTCTCGTGGCATTCCAGGAGAAGTGCTGTTTTTTTACGAAGGTTTGCGAGATAACGGTAATGCTTTGGCTGAGGCTTTGAAAAATGGGCCCTATGCGAGGTGAGAGACTGTGGCGGAATCGGGCTGTTTTCGGTTCGCGATCGTTCAACGGAGCCGATCGATATTTCCAGCCAACTTGGTATAAAATGATATAGCGAAGCTCGCCTAGTTAACAGCGCATCGATGCCAAGTAGCAAGCGCTACTAATTGTTAAGCCGATCGCCCAAACAAACAGATAATTAATCATTGGGGAGTTGCAAGAATAGTCGAATCGGACATATTTTATAAGTAGTGCAAGTTTTTTTTGACAAGTTAAGTTTTGTAGGTGCAGCCGTATTTTTTTAAGACAGCGAGTTTAAAAGAGCAATCTCAAGCGATCGCGAAAATATTAGGATAAATCAATGAACTCAGCAGCAACCCCGATCGAACAGCTACCAGAGCTCAGCGATGCTCAATTTTACCAAAAATATTTGCAACAAAAACAAGGGATGCACACCTTGGCAGAACTTTTGCCGCAAGTAGAACAGCAAAGTATGGCTTTGCGCGCCGTAAAATTAGCCCTAAAAGTAAATTTAAAACTCGGCTCGAAGCTAGCAGGAACGGTAAAGCCAGAATTTCAAACAGCAACATTAAGATTAATCGGAAAAATCAAAACTTCACCGCTACTCAAAATTGAACTGCTAGCACTAACTTGTTCCGATATGGCAATTCCAATGCTCGTCAAAGCATTGAACCACAAAGACAGTTCGGTGCGCCTCCATTCCATTCGGGCGATCGGTCTCATTGGTTCCGAAGCAGCAATAATTGAATTAGCCCGATCGCTCGAATCGGCAGATTCCAAAGTGCAAGCTTGGGCGGCTTGGGCACTAGGAGAAATTGACTCAAAACCAGCAGCCACCGCACTGCTCAAAGCCCTCAACCACAAATCCTCCGGCGTGCGCACCTGGGCTGTTTGGGCCTTGGGTAAAATTAACCCGAAAACAGCCGTCACCCCACTGCTAAAAGCCCTCAAACACGAAGACTCCGAGGTGCGCTGGCGGGCGGCCGTCAACTGTGGGAAAATCGCTGTCGAGGAGGTGGTTCCCCGACTAATGAACGCCCTCAGAGACGAAAATCACATCGTCCGCGCTAGGGCCGCGGCTGCTTTGGGGAAGATGCGCGATCGCGACGCAGTACCGCGCTTGGTAGAATTGCTGCACGATCCCGACTCCTATGCAGTTTCTTTGAGGGCCGCCGAGGCTTTGGGACAAATCGGCACGGAAACGGCTGTGGCGGGATTGCTGCAAGCGCTCAACCATGAGGACTCAGACGTACGCGGCAGTGCAGTTTCTGCCTTGGGGGAAATCAGCACTGAGGTGGCTGCGGTGGCGGTAATGCGATCGCTCTCGGATCGAGACATTTTCGTGCGCGGTAGAGCCGCTGTTGCCCTCGGGAACATCAATACAGCCGGAGATGCTAACTTTCAAAAAATGGTGGGTGCGGGACTGGCGATCGCCCGAGGCGACAGCGAATCCTATGTTCGGTGGAGAGTTGCTGCTGCTTTGGGGCAAATTGGGACAGAGGAGGCTGTAGCAGGTTTGGTAGGGCTGCTGGGAGACGAAACCTCTGGAGTGCGCCAAAAGGCTGTTAAATCTCTCCGTGAAATTGGCTCTCCTACTGCTATTTTAGCTCTGGAAGCAGCTTTAAACCGCGAATTTGCTGATGTTCGCGCGCTGGCTGCCCAATACTTGCCGGATCTGTGCACTAAGCCCGAAAAAGTTGATTTTGAATCTTCAGCTTCCACAGATTTCTTAGCTGAAAAACTGCCGAAAATCCTGATTGCTTCAGAAGTAGAAGCCTGCGAATACATTTTAGATCGCGCTGCGGGACACGATATCAAGTACCTGATCTCGATCGGCACTCCGGGCGTACCCGAACCCAAAACTTTTCACCAAGTCCCGAACCGACTGCGACGGTCTTTTAATGACCTCGAAACCCCCGTAGACGACCCCGATCGGGTTTTACCTACACTTGATGACGTACTGCAAATTATTGACTTCACCCTCAAAATGTCGGCGCGCCCAGGCAGTTTGCTCGTCTGTTGTCAAAACGGCATCAGCCGTTCAACAGCCACAGCTTTGACTGTTTGTGCTGCGCTTCTGGGCCGGGGAAAAGAACGAGAAGCTTGGGCCCTGGTGCTCGCAGCCAAACCCGAAGCCAGGCCGAATCGCTGGATTGTCGAATTGGCCGATCGAGCTTTGGGTAGAAATGGCAAGTTAGCAGCGATCGAATCTACCGCCGCCACAGAGATATCTCGCAATTCGTGACAGTTGACTCCCCGGAATCCAGTTTCTTTTGGTAAGTCATCATAAAAAGTTATACTTAATTTACAAGACTTCGCCTCAGATTTGTCTTTGCGGGGCAACGATGCCAAAAGTCGATCGTCAGGGTGCAAAAGTTCGATCGGCTCCCGCATTTGTGACATTCTGTGGTAGCAAGTCATCCGATGCCCAACAACAACCGTCAAGCAATCGTCGCATTGCTGGCAGCCAAACCCCAAAGCTGAGGAATCAGGTGCATTGTCAATCGACAATATCAGCTTTGGCTCACTCACAGGCAAAACACATCAGACAGAGCTTTTGGGCCTGTAACATTCCACGCGGGGATAATTCACTGCCGGGAGCAATTTTTGTTTTTTGCCTGTCGGAGACTTTTACCAGTCGAACAAGTAATATCAAATCCCTTAGCATCGGAATAGTAAATTCGAGTTAACTGTTAACCGTCAACCGTCAACCGTCAACATTATGCCGGTGCAAGCGGAATTGATATATTTGGCAATAGCCATCAATAGCCTAATTATTTATTAGACATCAACCGAATTTAAGTTTCTTCTATAACTCGACAAGAGTGAAAGATCCTTTTTCGCAGATGTCTACGATCGAACAAACAAGCTTTTCCGTTGGGAGAACTTAAGAGCGTGGTAGATTTTAACAGAATACAGCGGTTGCATATGTCAAAAATTAACTTGCTCAAAAAAACAGGTGACAAAGCAAGTTTATCCCTTGCCATTTGGGAAAGCAAGGGTAATTCAAATCCAGAATCAGCAGGATTTAACCAGAAAAAAACTTCAAAAACGCCAAAAGTTAACCCAAAAACTAGCAATATAGGTAAACGGATGCGCGTCTTTATTTCCGAACAAGTGGCCTCTGTAAAAACCGCATCTCAAAAAACATCAATCCATGATTTTGTCCAAAAATCATCCTTGAAACTCAGCAAAATTTTGCCGTCTAAGATTGCAGGTTTGGGCATCCATCAAAAAATTGGTGGTGGGTATTTTCTAGCAATTGGAATTGGCTTTATTGGCTCCCTGAGCGGACTGGCGATTGCCGACTATTACCAAGGACAAGGATTAAAACAGCTCAATGACGCTCACATACAAGCGCAATTGCTCGGCAATTTTAAAGATGCAGCGCTGGCGGCACAATTGCAGGGAGCACAGCTAGATTCTTTTGTAGATAATTCCGCCAAGTTGAAACTGCAAGAAGAGCAGTTTTTCCAGAGTATTGTTAAGGCGAAAAATCTACGGTTACGCATAGAAAAATTTGCCGACAGCCAACCTGCTTGGCTGGCAGCCAAGCCGGAAGTTCTCAAAACTTTACTGCAAGATTGCACGCAAACTTTAGAATCCTACGCCGATACTCTCAGCTCAACTTTACAGCAAATCGGGCCGCAATTATCGCCGTCAGAGATAGAATCAACCCGCAAAATGCTCGCCACCGAAAGCGGATTAGGTGCACAACAACTCGATAGCAACCTTCAAAAATTGAGCCAAATCCTCGATATTGCCCAGCAGCAAGAGCGACAAGGCGGTGAAGTGATGGAGGAAGCGCAAGGCATTGAAAAAGTCATAATTATGATGAGTATGCTGCTGTCGGTAGCTGTGGCGGGAA